>JAUMVT010000015.1 GCA_030529995.1 Clostridia bacterium | reverse complement strand
CCTTGACTTCTCTCCGCTGCCCTATGTGTAACCTATGCTTGACACTCCTACAGTTGTGCAAGACAGACGATTTGCATTTGCATCCCTTTTCCCTCGGTGGTATAATACAATGGGTTTTGTTTTGACGAGATTGCTGAAGAGGGGAGAAAGGCCTGTGGCAAAGGAAAAGACCTGCTTCGCCTGCACATCCTGTGGGTATGAAACCACCCGGTGGGTGGGGCGGTGCCCGGCTTGCGGAGCATGGAATACCATGGAAGAGACCGTTGCGACGCCTGCCATGAAGGCTGCTCCCCAGAAGGCGGCAAAGCAGCGGGGCGGTACCGGCGCCACGGCTCTGCTGCTGAAGGATATCCCGGAAGATGCGGTGGAGCGTACCACCACCGGCATCAGCGAATTGGATCGGGTGCTGGGCGGCGGCATTGTGGAGGGCGGACTGATGCTCATCGGCGGTGATCCGGGCATCGGCAAGTCAACCCTGCTGCTGCAGGTGTGCGCTAACCTGTGCCGGGACGGCAAAAAGGTGCTGTATATCAGCGGTGAGGAATCCGCTAAGCAGATCAAGCTCCGTGCCCGCAGGCTGGGCATTGATGTGCCCAATCTGTACGTGCTGGCGGAAAATGCCTTGGACGGTGTGGAAGAAAAGCTGATGAAGCTTTCACCGGACGTGGCGGTGGTGGACTCCATCCAGACCATGTACCGGCCGGAAATGGCCTCTGCCCCCGGCAGCGTCAGCCAGATCCGGGAGTGCACCAGCCTTATCATGCGTCTGTGCAAGGAAACAGGCACGGCCATTTTCCTGGTGGGTCATGTGACCAAGGAAGGTGCCATTGCCGGCCCCAGAATGCTGGAGCACATGGTGGACGTGGTGCTGTACTTTGAGGGGGACAGGCAGCAGGAATATCGGCTCTTGCGGGCGGTGAAGAACCGGTTCGGCTCGGTGAATGAGCTGGGCGTTTTCCAGATGACCCAACAAGGCATGCAGGTGGTGCCCAACCCCAGCGAACAGCTGCTGAGTCACCGAGCCAAAGGAGCTTCCGGCTCCGTGGTGTTCTGCGGCTTGGAAGGTTCCCGTCCGCTGCTTTGCGACGTGCAGGCCTTAACGGCACCCAGCTACTTTGGCACCCCTCGCCGCACGGTAGGCGGTGCGGATAACGGTCGGGTGGCACTGCTGCTGGCTGTGCTGGAAAAGCGGTGCGGACAGCGCACCTCCAATCAGGATGTTTATGTGAATGTGGCAGGGGGGCTCGAACTGAGCGAACCTGCGGCAGACTTGGCGCTGTGCATGGCTGTCGCTTCTTCCCTGAAGGATGAGGCGGTAGGGGCACAGACGGCGGTCATGGGGGAGATCGGTCTGGCCGGCGAAGTGCGGGCGATTCCCCAATGTGACAGGCGCATTGCGGAGTGTGCCCGGCTTGGCTTTACCACCATTTTGCTGCCGAGAGAGAATATGAAGCGTGTCACCGCTCCGGAGGGCGTGAAGCTCATTGGTGTGGGTACGGTGATGCAGGCACTAAGCGTACTGTTTTAATTTTCATTTATTTGCATTTATCAACGCTTTTTTCAGGCGGAAGGGACGGAATATGATTCCATGAAATCAAAGGTCATACAGCGTTTGCTGCGTGGACTGATCACCGTGCTGGGTGCAGGTGTCGGTGCAGCCATGGCAGCCTTGACACTGCAGCTATATGGCATCAATAACCCGGAAAGTCATTTATCCGTGGGCAATTTGGTGCTGACTTATGTAATCTCCTGCGTGATTTTTGCCATCCTCTTTTTCTTCCTCAGTGATCCCATCATCAGAAAGTGCACGGAGATGGGCAATGAACTGGAACAGCGGCTGGACAAAATGTCCATCAGCCAGATGACAGGCTGCATGCTGGGTCTGGTGGTGGGTCTGGTGATTGCGGCACTGCTGTCCCAACTGGTGGGCTTTCTGGGGCAGAGCATGTTTACCACTGCCCTGTCCGCCATCCTGTATGTGACCTTGGGGGCGACCGGCTGGTCCATCGGCTGGAAGCGGGGCAAGGATTTTCTGGCACTGTTTACCAAGGATGGCTTTCGGCGCAGGCACCGGGCCAGTGAAAGCACGGACGGAGCGGAGGACATGGAGGAAACCGTGACAGCCGCTTTGCCCAAGTTGCTGGACACCTCCGCCATCATCGACGGCCGCATCTTGGACGTGTGCCGCACAGGCTTCGTGGAAGGAAAAATGATCGTGCCCCAGTTTGTGCTGGATGAAATGCGGCATGTGGCAGACGCTTCCGATGAGCTGCGCCGCAGCCGGGGGCGCAGAGGCCTGGATATTCTGAAGAAGATGCAGGCAGAACCGAAAATCACCCTGCAGGTGGACGCAACAGATTGGACGGACACGGCAGAGGTGGATGTGAAGCTGCTGCGGCTGGCGAAGCAGCTGGGCGGTGTCATCATTACCGGAGATTACAACCTGAACAAGGTGGCCAGCGTCGCCGGAGTCGGGGTACTGAACCTGAATGACCTGGCCAGTGCCCTCCGTCCTGCCGTGCTGCCCGGGGAAGAAATGACAGTGCAGGTGGTCAAGGAAGGCAAGGAGCAGGGGCAGGGCGTGGCCTACCGGGATGACGGCACCATGATCGTCATCGAGGGCGGCAGCGACTCTGTAGGCAAGACCATTACCGTAACGGTGACCACCGTGCTGCAGACCAGCGCCGGTCGCATGATCTTTACCAAAAAGAAGGAAGCGTAACCGTTTGCTTGCAAGCAGTGCATTGAGAAAGTAGGAAGGCAGCCTGTCATTTGCGAAGCATGGCAGGCTGCCTTGTTTTATGGCTGCTGAGGGATTGCACTCCGGCAGGTACATCATCGGTTCTTCATGGCGTTCAAAGGAAAAAGATGCATCACGTCATGACAACATCAACATGATCTTCGTACACGAGCACCTTTTGCACTTTTTCAAGCATCTCTCTGTCTTCAACCGTGTCTATTGCTTTTTCAATTTCCTCCATGATTATGTCTTCTTTGACAATACGGTTCCTGCAGCCGTTTCCCTTCGCCCCTTTCTGCCGTTCTCTGCAGTTCCAGGCTTTGTATAATCCGCCGCCTTGAGCTTGGCATGCCTGAAAGGTTCGACGTGTATAGGGTGCACCGCAAAGTCCGCAGAACAGCTTGCCGTATAGCGGATGATGCTGCCCATGCCTGCAGATGCCTTGCTTCACTTCCTCCTGCTTGTGATGGAGCAGCATCTGCACTTGCTCCCATGTCGCCCGGTCGATGATGGCTTCATGGTCATCCGTCAGATCGTAGGAAATATGCTGCACGTGAGGATTCGGCCGCTTGGTGAGGAAGTCCGTTGGTGGCTTCTTCTGCAGCCGCTTATCCCCAACGTAGGTTTCATTTCGCAGCATGCTGAGAATCGCTGAACGCTTGATGGGACTGTGAGCATGCAGCCCGAGGATGCCATCGGACGTCAGCGTCTTTTCAATATCCGCCAGCGATTTGCCTTGCAGGTACAATGCGAAAATCCGTTTCACAACCCAAGCTTTTGCATTAGGGATAAGCTTTCCATTCACGCTGTCGTAGCCGAAAATGCGATTGCTGCCGATGTTGTAGTCCCCTTTCGCAAATCGATTGGCATATCGCCAGCGAACGTTCTCGGAGATGGATTGGCTTTCATCCTGGGCCACGGCTGCAAGAAGGGAGAAGACAAACCCTGCCGATGGTTCAAAGGAACTGATGCCCTCCTTTTCGAATCGTACTTCCACATTTGCAGCGGCAAGGTTTTTGATGGTCTGCTCACATTCTGCCGCATTGCGGGAAAAGCGGGAGATACTCTTTACCAGGATGAGATCGATTCGTCCGCTCATCGCCCCTTGCACCATTTGCCGGAAGGCTGGACGGGCTTTTGTGCTGGTGCCGCTGCGACCCCGGTCGGCGTAGACGCCTGCAAAATCCCAGCCTGGATTGCTTTTGATAAGGACTTCGTAATAGCTGATTTGCCGCTCATAACTTTCTTCCTGCTCACTCAGTTCGGTGCTGACACGGCAGTAGGCGGCGACTTGCCTGCG
This sequence comes from Clostridia bacterium, assembly GCA_030529995.1. Lineage (GTDB taxonomy): Bacteria > Bacillota > Clostridia > Christensenellales > Aristaeellaceae > CAKUFA01. The sequence goes on along the minus strand of JAUMVT010000015.1, from coordinate 35,447 downwards.
CCGCTTGGCAGACTGGCGCTTCATTTCATGGACTTTCATGATAAATTCTTCCCTTTCCGGATACTTCAAATATCCCTCATGGCAAGTTCCTGCGCCCTTTTTTTATCTTCTGCCGTGCGGGGAAAACGACCGTCACGCCTGCCTTGCTCAAGGTCTTCGATATAACGCTTGTAGCAAGCAAGCAGACGGTCGGGGTCATGCTGCCAGATCTTCACGGGAATGCGTCCGGCCGTTGATGTTCCGTCCTTCCAATCAACGATGACGCAATTGTCCGGCATCGGTTGAATGCGATCCACATATTCGTCCAGCCACCAGAACTCAACGGTGGTCAAAGCGGGCTGGTCTGTGTGCTGCTGCCAAGCGTCCAGCACGGCGGCATGTAATTGCCATGTCTTCACCGCATAATTTCGACATCCGCCTTTGCCGAAGCAGCACCAGAGCATTTTCGGACCGTTGGTGCGCATTTGACGCTGCACCAAGAGCTGACCGCAGTGGGGACAGCGCAAGTCAACCGCGCCGTAAGGGTATTGCGTACTGCCTTGATGTTCGTTTCGCATGGCACGAATCTTCTGCACTCGTTCAAAAGTCTGCCGACTGATGATGGGGGCATGGTGATCACGGATGTAATAGCCGGGCACCTGCTCCGCAGTGTTGCGCACGGCCTTGTGACTCAGGTGATCCGGCGTCACATATTTCTGGGCGCAAACATCACCCACATACTTTTCATTGGTCAGCAGATTCCACACGGTGCGGGGTGTCCATGCTCCTTTGCCGCTGGGGCTTGGCGTATCCTTCAGCATGCTAACGATATGGGACAGACTGCTTCCATGCTCGTATTGATCAAAGATGCTCCTTACCACGGCAGCCTCTGCAGGCTCGATGAGCCACTCCGCTTCACAGGATTTGCCGCTTGTTTCGCCCCTTCGGTAGCCGTAGAGCCGCTGCCATCGAACCTGACCGTTTTCATAGCCTTTTCGCAATCCCCACTTGATGTTTTCGGAGATGGAACGGCTTTCTTCCTGGGCAAAGGCCGCCAGCACGGTTAGGAGCATTTCGGACATGGCATTGCCTGTGTCGATGTGCTCCTTTTCAAACAGGACGTTGACACCAAGGCTTTGCAATCGTCGGATGCAGGTCAGGCAATCCAGTGTGTTGCGTGCAAAGCGGGACAGGCTTTTCGTAATGATGTAATCGATGCGCCCTGCTTCAGCATCCTGCATCATGCGATGAAACGCCGTGCGCTTGGCCGTGGACGTGGCACTAAGCCCCTCATCGGCGTAGATGCCGGCTAATGTCCAGCCCGGATGCTCACGGATGCGTCGGGTGAAGACCTCCGTTTGCGCAGCAAGGCTGGTTTGCTGCCGGGCAAGGTCGGTGCTGACTCGGCAATAAGCCGCAACGTGTAGGAGTTTGGCGGGCTTGGCCGCCTTTGCGGCTGGGGCTGGTGCATGCTGAATTTTCGTAACCGTGCAGGTCATGCGTCTTCCTCCTCCCGCTGTTCAAGCTGCCAACGTTCATCGGCAAGCAATGCCAACTGTGCTGCGTTTCTCCGCTTATAGGAAGAGTGCAGCAGACCACTTTTCATGACCTGCTGCACCCTTTCAAACATTGCCCGACGGATGATGGCTGGATGATGATCCTCAATATAATACTGATCTCGCTCACCACGATTGGGGCGCACAATCATTTTGTCTGTATAGACGTGATAGGTTCGGTTCGTCAGGCAGTCGCCCATGTACACCACATTCGTCAGCAGATACGCCAGGCGTTTCTTACGCCAGACGTCTCCGGTTTTCTGGGATTGCTCGATCCGATTCAGCTCGGCAAGAATTTCCTGATACGTCCATCTCCCGGTGGCCGCCAGCGAGAACGCTCGGCGCACCCTTTGAGCTTCCATGGGGAAAATCTCCCACGCACGGCTGTCCTTCTTTCGCCGAAATCCGTAGGACGGATGAAAGAACGGTTCGCCCTTGGCATTGCTCTGCATGATTGCCCAGCGGAGATTTTCACCGATGCTTCGGCTCTCCTCCTGCGCAATGGCCGCCATGATGGACAGGAGCAGCTCGCCTGAGCCTTCCATGGTGTTGATGCCTTCCTTTTCAAAGATCACGGGAATCCCCAGCTCCTTCAGCTTGCGTACCATTGTCAGACAGTCAGGCAGGTTGCGGGAAAAGCGGGATAAGGACTTTACCAAGACCAGATCAATCAGGCCTGCCTCGCAGTCGTGCAGAAGTGCCTGCAGGCCTGTACGGCCATGGAGAGAGCGGCCTGTCTTACCTTTGTCGCCGTAAATACCGGCAAGGCTCTTGGCCGGATCCGATGCAATGCGGCTGCGGAAATATGCCTGCTGGGTTTCGTAGGAGTTTTCCTGCAGCTCCTGGTCTGTGCTGACACGGCAGTAGGCGGCGGTGCGGAGAGGCTTGTTTGATTTTGAAATCATGGGGAGGGTCTCCTTCCTTGCTGTAGTTGGAATCATGGTATAGCTTGCTTTACGGAAGGAGATAAGTCAAGAAGTCGGGAATCCGAGACGCAGGCAAAACGGTGTGTGCACATCATGCAACCGTCAGAAAATCGGGCAAACAGAAACAGGGCGGAACCGACATGTCCATCGGCTCCGCCCTGATTGCATTGTTCAATATTTTCTTCCGAAACGGTAGAAGTTGGTGGTCGTCTGCGGCGTTACCACAGAGTGAGACAGGCTTCGGTTCTTGGTCACGTTCAGCACCAGCGCAATACCGCCCATGTTGGTAACCATGTTGGAGCCGCCGTAGCTGAGGAAGGGAAGGGGAATGCCGGTAATGGGCATCAACCCCAGGGTCATGCCGATGTTCTCAAAGACGTGGAACAGCAGCATGCCCATCACCCCGATGATCACCAGCATGCCGAACCGATCCCGGGTATACCGTGCCAGGTACAGGATACGGAAGATGATCAGCAGGTAAATCAGCAGGATAATGGAGCAGCCCACAAAGCCCCACGCTTCACCGATGGTGGCGAAGATGAAGTCCGTCCAGTCAGCAGGCACGTAGTTCAGCTGAGACATGGAACCGTCCACAAACATGCCGATGCCCGTTAAGCCGCCGGAACCAATGGCAGTCTGGCTTTGCAGCATCTGATAAGCGTCATCGCTGGAGTACAGTTCCGGGTTCATGAAGGCCAGAATCCGCTGCAGGCGGTAGCTGTCCGACCCGGTGGCTACCATCACGCCGTAAAGGCCCAGCAGTGCTAGAATGGTGAATGCGGCAAGCCCCAGCAGAATGCGGATGTCCACATTGGCAAAGTACAGCATCACGGCGAAGAGGAACACAATCACCAGCAGGGAGCCCATTTCGCCGGAGGCCAGAATGATCAGGCAGGGGCCGCCGGCCATGGCCATGATGTGGATGAAATCCTTGAAGGTGTTCATGGGACGCTCGCTGCGGGCAAGCCGCTTGGCCAGCATCAAAATCATGGACAGCTTCACGAATTCCGAGGGCTGAATGGTGTAGCCCCAAATGATGTCCAGCCAGGCCTTCACGCCGGCGGCACGGTTAAAAATCCACACCAGAGCAACCAGCAGGATGCCGCCCCAGTACAGCAGGGGCGTAATGCGGCGCAGCAGATCATAGGGGAAGTTCATGATGACCACCAGCACCACAGGCGCCAGCATCAGGAAGATGCACTGCCGCACCGCATAGGAGGATTCCACAATGTGGTTCAGCAGGGAAGCGTCAGAGGTGGAGGATGTGGAGTAGGTGGCCACGCTGACGGCCAGCACCCCGAAAATGGACAGGGCAAATACCATCACAATCAGGGGCACGTCCACATGAGCTCGTGTCCGCCTGTTTTCAACGATCAATCCTTTGTACCTCCTGAGGCTTGTGTCGGAAGAGCCGCTTCAGCAGGGAGGCAGGGCGGCTGCCGTAGTCCGGAAAGGGGATCTGTTGCCCGGCCATGCGGTGAGCAATGCGGGTGATGGCTTCCGCCGCTTCACACTTGCAGTCCATCAGGGACATGCGCTTGAGCAGTGCCCGGTACACAATGGGATCGTAGGGGATTTCCCCAAGAAGGGACAAATCCAAGGTCTGAGCCACGGTCTTGGCAGAGTACATTTCTCCGGATTCGATCAGCTGCGGATCCAGCCGATTCACAATCAGCTGGGGATGGGCAGAACGCTTCTCCGCAATGAGAGCACTGGTGCGTTCTGCATCCCGGATGCATACGTCGTCCGGGGTGCAGATCAGGATGCTGTCGTCCGTCTCTGCATGCATCACGCCCCGCAAGCCTCGTTCAATGCCGGCAGGACAGTCAATCAGCACCATGTCAAACCGGTTCTTCAGCTGACGAATGACCCGGCGCAGTGCCTTGCCGTCTACTTCTTTGGCACGGGCAAACTGGGCGGCAGGCAGCAGGTACAGCCGCTTTTCCTCCGGGTGCTCAATCAGTGCCCGGGGCATGGGACAGCGGTTCATACACACATCCAGCAGGTCATAGACCACTCGGTTTTCCAGCCCGAGGATCACATCCTGATCTCTCAGGCCAATGTCCGCATCCACAATGCAGACCTTAAACTCCATCCGGGCAAGGGCGGTGGCAAGAGCGGCGGTAATGGTGCTCTTGCCCACGCCTCCCTTGCCGGAGGCAATCATCCATGCTTTCCCCATATCGGTTCTCCTTTGTTAAGGCGCAATCGAGTTGCCCACAGGCAGGGTGTAGTCCGTTGTTCGCAGATCCTTCTGCTTCATGTACCAGTCCACAAATTCCTTGGCAGCCAGGGAAGTTTCGCCGCCGGAATATCCGTGGGGGATGAACACCGCAATGGCGATCTCCGGGTTTTCGTACGGGGCGAAACAAACGAACCAGCCATTGTTCTCCAGGTCGATGGCCGTCACCTGTGCGGTACCCGTTTTTGCGCAAATCTGGTCAAGATATTCCCAGCCGCTGAAGTACTTGGATGCGGTACCGGACTCGTCAACCACTCGTTTCATGCCTTGCTTGATGTAGGGCAGGTACAGGTCTGCATTTTCCAGCTGGGTAATCAGCGTAGGCTCACGCTGACTGAGCACTTCGCCCTCGGGGGAGATGATGGAGTCGATGATGGAAACGTTGTACACGTAGCCGCCGTTGGCCAGTGCCGCTACGTACCGGGCTACGGCAATGGGGGTCACGGTGGTAACGGACTGGCCGATGGCCGTCAGAATGGTCTGGCCGCCGCCCCATTTAATATCGTTCATGTAGTTGTACGTATCACCGATGACGGCCTGCAAGTACACCATTTCCTTGGTCATGTTCAGCTCTTCCATCAGGATGGTACGCATGTTGTCCAACCAGTAGCTTTCATCGTAGTTCACAGCCATGTCCATCAGCCGCTTGGCGCAGGTGCTGAGGCGCTCGTCGTCATATTCCAGGCCGCGGCTGGCACCGCAGTTCTTCAGGTGCTTCTTAATGGCGTTGTACACGATGATAGGCAAGGAGGTATCCTGGTTGGCTTCGTTCACCGGCTTGGTGGGGTCATACAGGGTGTTCTGGCTGCCCACTACGCTGCGAACCTCGCCGAGCAGGTCAATGCCGGTTTTGCTGGTCAGGCCGAAGAGGGAAGCATACCGGTACAGACGATCCTCGCCCAGCCGGCTGCCCAATTCATAGAAGAAATAGTTGCAGGAGTTGGACAGGCCCTCCACAATGGTCTGGTTTTGATGCTTGTAGCGGTAGTTCTTGCCGATCCAGCACTTGGGAGCGGTGGAAAGGTCGCTGTTGTACTTGGTATAGTAGCCATTATCGGTAATCCGCTCGGTAACGGTCAACTCACCCTCGTTCAGGGCACCATAGGCGGTAACCATCTTGAAAATAGAGCCGGGGGTTCCACGGGCGTGGATGCCGTAGTTCAGCAGCAGATTTCGCTCGTCGGACAGAATGGTCACGGCCTCTGTACCGCCTGCCACCAGGGCGTTCAGGTCGTAGGTGGGATAGTTGGCCATAGCCAGCACCCGATCCTGCATGTCCAGCACGATCATACAGCCGTGCTCTGCCAGTTCCATGGGATACTTTTCCCAGTCACGGTTGGCAATGTCGGTTTTGTTGGTTTCCAGCCAGCTGTCGGAGACCATCAGGGTTTCCTGCTTGTCACGGGTGTTGCTGACGTTGTCCGCAATGGCACGTTCCGCCTGCTGCTGGTAGGAGGCATTCAGGGTCAACTTCACGGTGTTGCCGTCCTGAGGCTCGGTGTAGCTGAGTTCACGGACAATTTTGGAATAGTTGTCCCGTTCCACTACACGGGAGCCCTGCCGCAGGGAGGAATTCTGGGTCAGCCAGTCCTCCATGGAGGATTCAATGCCGTCACGGCCGATGGTGTCGCTGTAGGAGTAGCCCTTGGCCCTCAGGGTTTCCCAGGTGCTTTGACTGGGAATGGCACCGATGTAGCCGATGACCTGGGCGGCCAGGGTGCTGCGGGGATACACCCGCTGGGTGCCCACGGAGATTTCCATGCCGGAGAGCACCATGGAGCGGGTCTCTACCTCAATTACGGTTTCATACTTGACATTTTTTGCGATGACAATGGGCTGGGAGTTGAACACGTTCATCTGCATTTCAGAATAAATGGCCATGACCTTCAGCATGGTTTCTTCATCCACCAGATACGTGTCCACCTGGGTGCTGCCTTCTTCTTCCTTGGCGATGGCGGCAGCCTCTTCCTCGCTGGTCACCAGGCGATACCGCTTCTTCAGTGCCGTGATGCACTGCTCGGCGGTTTCATACTTGGTGGTGCTGGTCAGGTACAGGTTGGATCGCCACTGCTTTTCACGCTTTTGCAGCACCGAGTCGGATACGCCGGAGCCGAAGGCAAATGCCCACTCTCCGGTTTCCTCATCCCGGGCAATCACGAAGTCCACCGCAATGGTGCCTCCGTTTTTCTCGATGATGTCAATGGTCTCAATAATGGAGGAGGTAAAGGAGGCGTACTCTGCCCGGGTATTCTGGGAGGCGTCCTTGTAGAAGGTGACGTTGTAGATTAACTCGTCCTCCGCAAGGGTTACCGACTCCGAGTCGATGATGCTGCCTCGCTTGCCCCGCAGGGTGATGGTCTTGGTGCGGCGGGATTCGGATTTTTCCGCATACTCCTCGCTGGACTTCAGCTGCAGGTTCACCAAGCCGGAAAGAAGATACCCGAACATGGCCAGCAGAATGAAGATAAAGACCAGATAACGCCACTTAATGGGATGATCGGTGTTGTTGAAACTGTTCAACCCTTTTTCTCCTTTCAGCGCCGGGGCAAGGAAAGATGCGATCTTTCGGATGGCTCTTCAGCACATGATCCAAGAAGGTAAGCAAACGATGTTCAGCATTCTTGATGACAAACATACGGATGCGCTGTCTGCAACCAATCCAAAGGATGCATCACACAGATTCCGCCCACAGCGCGGTGGACAGGGAACAGTCGGCATGGCCGCTTGTTCCGGGGAAAAATGTTGCCCCTTCGGCACAGCCTGCCACCGGGTGTGCCGAAGAAAAATTAAGCAAGATAACGACCCTGTACGGTTCGGTTTTCCGTTGGCATCAGGGCAAAGCCCAAGTACCGACGTACCAGCGGTGCAACAAGCAGTGCCAGCACCATGGTGGTCAGAATGTCCACACCGCCCCGGATAAAGTGATCCATGGTCAATTCCGTGCCGCCCAGATAGATGTAAGTAATGTTCACAATCTCGTACAGCAGGGTGTTCATGCCGGCGCACAGGGCGGAGCGGAGATACACGTTGCCGTTTCTGGCAGACTTGTTCAGGCTGCGTTCGGTTTCCAGCCGCTTATCGCTTTTGTCTGCGAAGAAGACGCTGCAAAAGGCGGCGGCAATGGGATAGAGCAGCAGATTCATGTAGGTAATGGGGGGCTTGGTGATTTCCAGAATGATGCCGAAAATACCGCCTGTCCAGTAGGCACGCAGCCTGCCGTAGCACACGGTGATGACCCCGGTGACTGCAAAGAGCAGGCTGGGGGTTACACCGCCGATTTTCACATAGGGCATGATGCAGCTCTGAATCAGGTAGCTAAGCAGAATCACCAGAAAGTACCGCAGCAGCCGCCGCAGGGCACGGAAGATTTCCATCAGGTACCGTCCGAAGCTGCGGAGGTGCTCGCCGAAGGATTTGCGTGCCACCTTACTCGTCCTCCTCATAGGTCATATCCCCGGGATTCAGGGTAATGTAGGGAGTGGGAGAAGGGGTAGGGGATGCTGTAGGAGTTGCGGTAGGCCCGGTGGATACGGGCTGATACTCATACACCGGTACGGCAATGGTGGGTGCAGGCGTATCGGTAGGCGCCGGGGTGGGGGAGGGCGTAGCCGTCGGCGTAGGAGAAGGCGTCACTTCCACCGAGGGTGCCGGGGTGGCTGTGCCAAAGTTGCTGGAGCTGATGCGCAGCGTGGGGTACGGACGAGCCGTTTCCAGCGCCACAAAGGTCATGCTGGAACTGGTGCTATCCCGGCCGGTCACGGCTTCGGCGGCAGGCTTGTAGCGCAGCACGATCACATACTCGATGTGCTCAAAGTCCACAATGGGCTCCACCACGATATATTGCTTGTTGGATTCCATGCCGCGGGTGCTTTCACGCACCGTGCCGATGGGAATGCCCTTGGGGAAGGACATGCCTACGCCGGAGGTGACTACCGTGTCGCCGGGACGGGGTAGATGATCATCGGACAGGTAGTACATGCGGCACAAGTACGTGCCGTCAATGCCCAAGGTGCCCTTGATGGTGCCCTGGTCACGGCTGGACTGAATCAGGGCGGCAATGGAAGCCTCACTGTCAATAATGCAGCGGACGGTACTGGTGGCTTCCTTCACGTTTTCCGTGTAGCCCACCAGTGCGCCGGAAATGGTGACGGCCATGTAATCCTCAATGCCGTCCCGGCTGCCCTTGTTGATGACGAACGTGGCAAAATAGTTGGTATCACCCCGGTCAATCACTTGGCACACAATGGGGTTCATGTTGCTGTTGGCACTGACCTCATCATACATATCCTCGTACTGGGAAAGCTGAGTCTGCAATTCATCCACCAGCATGGCCTGATACACCAGCTGCTCGTTTTCCGCACGCAGGTTGTTGTATTCCGTTTCCAAATTAGCACGGAGCTTCAGGGTGCGCAGATAGCTGACCACGCTGTCTGTAATGGAGGAAAAGAAGTTCTGAATCGGGGTGATAAAGCTGCTGACTCCGTTTTCGGGGATGGTCAGCACGCTGTACCCGGTGACCCGGGCGAAGAACATACAACCCAGCACCATGGTAATCAGCAGAGTGACTACAATGATACCCAACCGGCGGCGGGCAAGGAATTTCTTCTTTTCTTCCGCACCGGCACGGACGGTTTTATCCCGCTTTTGCTTTCTGGCAAAGCGGGAAGCCTTTTCCTCAGTCTGTTCAGATTCCGGCGAGGCATCATCAATAACCTTCTCCGCCTTCTTTTTATTGGAAGAAGCTTTCTGCTGGCTGCCCAGCAGCTTGGCCATGGCCTCCTCCGGGGTGTCGGACTGGTTGTCACCGTCGTCTTCCTGAGAAGGAGCGGACGCATCGTCGTGCGTCTCGTCCGCTTCCTCATCCGGGTCCACATCCCGAGCCAGTACATCGTACCAGCGGCGCTTTCTGCGCTGCTGCATGGGGGCAACCTGATTGCGCATCTGCCCGGCGCCATGCCGCTCGTTAAAGGGATCGGAGCGTTCTACCTGGGTATCCTCCTGCAAATCGTCGTACAGGAAATTATCATAATCGGGATACTGCTTCTTCTCCTGATCAGCAGCGTCAGGGGTTTGTGGCCTGCGTCTGGCCATGGCTTGATCACCTCGCTTTGTCCGTCAGGTTACTGGGCTTCATTGCTGCGGCCGATGCCGGCAATCAGCTGGATGTTCTCCACCAGATAGCCCAGGCCGAGAATGGCACAGTCGGTAGGCTCCTTGGCCAGCAGTACGGGAATGCCAAGCTCAGCGGCAATGTAGCGATCCAGTGCCGTCAGCTGGGCAGCACCGCCCGTCAAGTGAATGCCGCTGCGCATAATGTCCGCCGCCAGCTCCGGAGGTGTACGCTCCAGTACCCACTTAATGGCAGCCAGAATGGCGGCGCAGGGCTCCCGCAGAGCTTCATAGCACTCTACGCCGGTGAACTCAATGTCCCGGGCAGACTGGCTCTGGGCATCTCTGCCGCGAATGTGCACTTTTCGGCTGTCCGTGGGCTTCAGGGCGGAGCCTAAGTCGATCTTCACAGATTCGGCGGTGTTCAGGGCGATCTTCAGGTCGGATTCCCGCTGAATGTAGCTCTTGATGGCCTCATCCATTTTGCTGCCGCCCACCTGAATGGACTGGGCAACCACCAGGCCGCCCAGGGAAACAAGTGCCACGTCCGTGGTGCCGCCGCCGATGTCCACCACCATGCTGCCCACCGGCTCGTACACCGGCAGACCGGAGCCAATGGCAGCGGCAAAGGGCTTGTCCACCAAGTAAACCTTTTTTGCGCCTGCTACATGGGCAGCCTCTTCCATGGCTTTGCGGCCTACGGCGTCCAGGGTGCAGGGCACGGCGATGACCACTTTGGGCTTGAATACGTGACTCACGCCAATGGCCTTGCGGATAAAGTAACGGATCAGCACCTCCGTCATGTCAAAGTCTACAATGGCTCCTGCCTTAATGGGGGAAACTACGTTGATGGAGGAAGTGGCGCGGCCCCGCAGGTAAACGGCCTCGTCACCTACGGCGCGAACGACGTTCCGCCGGGTAGCGTCTGCCGCAACCACGGAAGGTTCGCTGATCACAATGCCACGTCCCCGAACATAAACCATGGTGTTGGAAGTACCTAAATCAATGCCAATATCAGGTGCGAAAAAAGCCATGCAAGCTCTCCTTTATTTCGGATCAATCTGCCTGTGGAGGAAGTACGGGCACACCGCATTCCGCCAGCAGGCGGCGCAAAAGGGGAAGGGGAAGGCCGATAATGGCGGAGCTGTTGCCCCGTACCTCCTCCACCCACAGGCCGGCAATGCCCTGCAGGGCGTAGGCACCGGCCTTGTCCATGGGTTCGCCGGTAGCGATGTAGCGGCGAATCTCTTCATTTGTCATATCATCACAGAAGCGAACGTCCGCATGACTTTCTCCGCAGTGGAGAAAACCCTGCGCATCCACGCAGCATACCCCGGTATAGACCTGATGCCACTGTCCCCGCAGCATTTGCAGCATACGGAAGGCGGCCTGCTCATCATGGGGCTTGCCTAAGGGAATGTCCTGAACGGATACCAGCGTATCCGCCGCTACGATGACGCTGCCCGGGTGCATCTGGGCGGCTGCCACGGCCTTGCGCCGGGAAACCTCCATCACCGCATCCTTGGCAGGCAGGTCACAGGTTTCATCCACCTGGGGCACATCCACCACAAAGTCTATACCGGTTATGCCCATCAGCTCCCGCCGCCTGGGGGAAGCTGAGGCGAGTATTACGCAAGCATCCATGCCGTTCCTCCTGAGTGTTCCGTTGGCAAACAGGAATGTCTGCTTGAAATCATGACATTCCATTCTGACATTATACCACACCCTACACCGGCTTGAAAAGAAATTCAGAAAAAAAGTCGGGGATGTTTACAAATAAGTCACAATCAAAAAACGGCACAGCCGCAAGAAGCTGTGCCGCAAAAGCATGCTATTTACTGAAACTTGGAAAGGTCAACGCCCTTCATGGCCTGCAGAAGCACCAGACCGATGATCACCGCCAGCAGCTCACCGGCAGCGACCTGCAGCATGGTCAGCCAAAGAGGCAGGGCGTACACAACTGCCAGCATACCGCCTACAATGATGCCGTTGGCAACCACCGGGCAGGCAGCGGCCAGATAACGATTCTTCCGCAGGGCATAGGTGCCGACAGCGGCCAGCAGGGTAGCCAGAGAACCGAAGATCACATCCGCCGCACCCACCGGGCTCAGCAGATTGGATACCAAGCAGCCCACAAACAGACCGGGAATGGCTTGGGGCAGCACGATAGGCAGCACGGTCAGTGCCTCCGATACACGGCACTGCCAGGCGCCGTAGCTCAGGGCAGGCAGGAACATGGTCAGTACAGCGTACAGGGCGGCAATGATGGCACTCAGGCACAGGGAACGGGTGGTGAAGAGCTTCTTCAGTCCGGAGACCTCTTCACAGGGTGCAGAAACAAGCTTCTTGTCCATAGGGAAACCATCCTTTCCGGCTCAACAGGCCGATGAACTATCCTGCGGACACCAAAGAAGTTGAAGTGTGTCCGTCAGTGCACATAGCGAAGGAAGTCGCAAGCGCATCACAGAGCATAGCACATTTTTGATTTCGGCGCAAGGCGGAATGAAGAAAAGCCGTAGGTGCACTCTGCATCAATTTACACAATTTCCTTTTTGCTTGTCAATCCACGCTTGACAACCTATCCGGGATATGCTATCATACCACCACGACCATGATGGGAAGAGTAACCGAGCCAAGGAATCTGAAGAGAGCCTTCGGAAGGTGCGAGAAGGCGATTCGGCAAGGTGAAGTACATCCCTGAGTCAGCTGCTGAAGTGACAGTAGGCAGTTTCCGGTGCGCCGGTTATCGCGCAGGGGAATCATGGGTTCCCTGTGAGGGCTGCACAGCAGCTGAATGCGGAAGTGGTACCGTGACAATGTTCACCTTCCCGAACCATTGCGGTTTGGGAAGGTTTTTTATTGGAAAGGGTGACGTGTATGGACATGGAACGGCTTCGGTTCGCTCATCGGTTCGATGGTATTTCGGGCAGCGCAATCCGTGAAATCTTCAAAATGATTGCCCAGCCCGGCATGATCTCCTTTGCGGGCGGCAATCCTTCTCCGGCGGCACTGCCGGATGAAACGGTGGATCGCATTGCGCATCAGGTGCTTCAGCAGGATGGAAAGGCCATTCTGCAGTACGGGGCAACGGAAGGGTACGCCCCCTTCCTGGAGAGCCTGAAGACCTATGTGGAGCAGGAGATTGGCTGTCAGGTTCCGGCTGTGCTGCCGGTGACCGGCTCCACCCAGGCCATGGATCTGCTCTGCAAGGCCATGATTGACCCGGGTGATGTGATTCTGGTGGAGAACCCCTCCTTCCTGGGCAATCTGCAATGCATGAAGTTCTATCAGGCCAAGATTGTGCCGGTGGAAAGCGATGAAAACGGCCTTCTGCTGGATCGGCTGGAAGAAGCCATGGCTGCCTATCATCCCAAGTTGCTCTATGTCATTCCCACCTTCCAGAACCCTACCGGCAAGACCTTGGCCTACGACCGCCGGCAGCCCATTGCTGAACTGGCCGCCAAGTACGGGGTAGTGGTTGCGGAGGATGATCCTTACCGGAATCTGCGCTATGCCGGGGTTGGCGGGCCTTCCATCAAGTCCTTTGACAAAGAAGGTTGGGTGGTGTTCCTGGGCTCCTTCAGCAAGATCATTTCCCCCGGCCTGCGGGTTGGCTTTATGGCAGGCGATGCGGCCATCATCCGCAAGTGTACCATGGGCAAGCAATCCACCGATGTGCATACCGCCAACCTGAATCAGGCCATTGTGGATCAGTTCCTCCGGCAGAATCTGCTGCCGGAACACATTGCGGAAATTTGCGCAAGCTACCGTGAGCAGCTGAACGCCATGCTGGAGGAGCTGGATCACTTCCCGGAGGGCACTCGATATACCAAGCCGGAAGGCGGCTTGTTCGTATGGGTGGAGCTGCCGGAAGGCCTGAATGCAAAAGACATGCTGGAGAAGGCTGTGGCAAATCATGTGGCGTATGTGCCCGGCACTCATTTCTTCGCCAACGGGGGACACGAAAACACCCTGCGGCTGAACTTTTCCAACAGCTCCGTTGACCAAATCCATACCGGTATGCAAACCCTTCGCACCCTTGTGGAAGAAGCATGTAAAAGAAAGTGAGAGGAAAGACGATGGCAAACGTACTTGACACCCTGCGGGAGCGTGGATTCCTGGCACAGATGACCTTTGAAGATGAGCTGTACAAGCAGCTGGAGGAGCCTACCACCTTCTACGTAGGTTTTGACCCCACGGCGGATTCCCTGCACATCGGTCACTACATCCCAATCATGGCCATGGCACACATGCAGAAGGCAGGCCATCGCCCCATTGCCCTGATGGGCGGCGGCACGGCCATGGTGGGCGATCCTTCCGGCAAAACGGATATGCGGAAAATGATGACCGTGGAGACCATCGACAACAACGTGGCGCACATCAAGGAGCAGATGGGTCGATTCCTGGATTTCTCCGATGGCAAGGCGCTGATTGTCAACAACGGCGACTGGCTGCGTCACATGAACTTCATCGACTTCATGCGGGACATCGGCACCATGTTCTCTGTTAACAAGATGCTGACCGCCGAGTGCTACAAGGCTCGTATGGCCACGGAAAACGGCCTCAGCTTCCTGGAATTCACCTACATGCTTATGCAGAGCTATGACTTCCTGGAGCTATTCCACCGCTATGGCTGCCGGCTGGAAATGGGCGGCAACGATCAGTGGAGCAACATGCTGGGCGGTGCCGACTTGGTACGCCGCAAGGATAATGAACGTGCCTACGCCTGCACCTTCCAGCTGCTGTTGACCCATGACGGGCGGAAGATGGGCAAAACGGAAAAGGGTGCCCTGTGGCTTGATCCCAACAAGACAACTCCCTTCGAGTTCTATCAGTACTGGCGGAATGTGGATGACAAGGACGTGGAAAAGTGCCTGGGTCTGCTGACCTTCCTGCCCATGGATGAAGTGCGCCGCCTGGGTGCACTGGAGGGCAGTGCCATTAACGAGGCCAAGAAGGTGCTGGCTTACGAAGTGACCAAGCTGGTGCACGGCGAGGAGGAAGCGCAGAAGGCTGCCGATGCCGCACAGGCCCTGTTTGCCGGCGGTGCCAACGGACAGAACGTGCCTTCCTTCGAAGTGACCCGTGCCATGTTGGAGGAGGATGCCCGGGTGACCACCATGCTGGCGCTGGCAGGCATGTGCCGCAGCAAGAGCGATGCCCGCAAGCAGGTGGAAGCAGGGGCTGTGCTGGTGGCCGATGAAAAGGTCACGGACGTGAATGCCGTCATTACGCCTGAACAGTTTGGCGAGGATGGCCTGATGCTGCGCAAGGGCAAGAAGACCTTCTGCCGCCTGATTCTGAAGTGAGCGCCCCCTACAAAACCCTGAGGCAAAGCGCCTCTGATGAGTTTATCATCAATAAGAGCCGCTTCATTGGTTACGGGTCTCCTGCCCAGACGGAGGAGGAGGCCCTGGCCTTCCTCAAGGGCATACGGGAAAAGCACAAGGACGCTACCCACAACTGCTACGCTTATGTGATCGGCCGCAATGCGGGCATTATGCGCTACTCGGATGACGGAGAACCCGGCGGCACGGCAGGTTTGCCCATCATGGAAGTGCTGAAGGCACAGGGCGTGGTAAACTGCTGCGTGGTGGTGACAAGATACTTCGGCGGTATCTTGCTGGGGGCAGGGGGCTTGGTGCGTGCCTATACCCAAGGATGCGTGGCAGCTCTGAAGGCTTCCGGTGTTGTGGTGATGGAACCTTCCCAGCAGTACCTGTGCGAGGTAGGCTATCCCCTGTGGGATAAGGTGCAGTACGCCCTGAAGAGCCTGCCGGTGCAGCTCATAGGCAGCGAGTTTACCACTGCCGTGACCTTCACCCTCTTAGTGCGGGAAAAGGATGCCCAGCAGGTACTGGATACCCTGACCCGTGTAACGGACGGCAAAGTGGAAACCCTGCTGGAGGAAGAATCCTTCGCCGGGTGGGAAGCATAAAAGAGGAAAAGAAAAAGCGCAGCAGCTGATCGACAACCGGCTGCTGCGCTTTGAATTTGTGAGGTGACGTTTCGGAACGTCGCCTTTTTTACATTTCCGTGTAGCCCATCAGGAAACGGTCAATTTCCCTTGCGGCATTCCGGCCTTCGCTGATGCCCCACACCACCAGGGACTGACCCCGACGCATGTCCCCTGCTGCAAAGACGCCGGGCACGTTGGTCTTATAATCTTCTCCGGCATCTACTGTGCCGCGAGCGCCCAGGTTCACACCAAAGGCTTCCGGCACGGTCTTCTGGCAGCCTACAAAGCCGGCGGCAATCAGCAGCAGATCACAATCGATTTCTTGCTCGCTGCCGGGCACCACATCCCGACCCTTCAGGGATACCAGCTTCAGGCCACGGATGTGACCGGCGTCGTCCTTCAAAATTTCGCTGACCGTGGTTTCAAACAGTCTGGGGTCATGACCGAAGACGGCAATGGCTTCCTGCTGACCGTAATCGGTTTTCAGCACCTTGGGCCATTCCGGCCAGGGATTATCCGCCGTCCGTGTTTCAGAAGGCTTGGGCATCATCTCCAGCTGGGTCACGCTGGCGCAGCCCATGCGGATGCAGGTGCCTACGCAGTCATTGCCCGTGTCGCCGCCGCCGACGATGACTGCTTTCTTGCCCTTGGCGTCGATGGCCTTCCCGGTGCCCAGCACCTGCTTGGTGGCGGCAGTCAGAAAGTCTACGGCGAAGTGAATGCCTTCCGCATCCCGCCCGGGGAGCTTCAGGTCTCTGGGCTGACCGGCGCCACAGCACAGCAGCACCGCATCATAATCCTTTTGCAGGCTGGCGGCATCCACATCCGTGCCTACTTCCACGCCGGTGATGAAGCTGACGCCTTCCTCTTCCATCAGCTTCAGCCGCCGGGCGATGATCTGCTTATCCAGCTTCATATTGGGAATGCCGTACATGAGCAGTCCGCCGGGACGGTCGGAACGTTCATACACCGTTACCGTGTGTCCACGGTGATTCAGCATCCATGCGGCAGCCAGGCCGGAGGGACCGCTGCCCACAATGGCGACCCGGCGGCCGCTGCGCACCCGGGGAGGCTTGGGCTGCATCCAGCCGCTTTCATAGGCGGTTTCGATGATGGCCAGCTCGTTGTCATGGACGGAGACGCTTTCTCCGTTCATGCCGCAGGTGCAGGCCGCCTCGCACAGGGCGGGACAGACCCGACCCGTAAACTCGGGAAAGCAGTTGGTCTTCAGCAGCCGATCCAATGCGTGCCGGGTATTGCCCAGGTACAGCATATCGTTCCATTCGGGAATCAGGTTGTGCAGGGGACAGCCGGTGAACATGCCGTTCAGCTTCATGCCGCTCTGGCAGAAGGGAACGCCGCAGTTCATGCACCGGGCAGCCTGCTCACGCTGCGCCTTGGGAGGAAGGGGCAGCTTAAATTCATCAAAATTCTGGATCCTTTCCATGGGATCCTTCCACGCAGCGTTCTTGCGAGGATACAGCAAAAAGCCGTCTACCTTACCCATCGCCGCTCACCTGCCTTTTGTCGTTTCACGGAATGCTTCCATTTCCGCTTCGTCACGGGTCATCCCCTGAGCTTCGCAGTGGGCAATGGCGCTCACCATGCGCTTATAATCCCTGGGAATAATCTTCTTAAACTTGAGTACCGAGTGCCGGAAGTCGGACAGCAGCATCCGTGCCTTTTCGGAGCCGGTCTCCCGCAGATGGTCTTCCAGCATGCTGCGGAGGGCATCCATGTCATGGTCGGCGGTCATTTCTTCAATGTCCACCAGCTGCTTATTCACTCGCAGGTATAGGTCGTGATTTTCATCAAGTACGTAGGCAACACCGCCGGACATGCCGGCAGCGAAATTCCGCCCGGTTCTGCCCAGCACGGCCACACAGCCGCCGGTCATGTACTCGCAGCCGTGATCGCCTACGCCTTCTACCACGGCGGTAGCGCCGGAGTTGCGTACGGCAAAGCGTTCCCCAGCGCAGCCGCACACATAGGCCTGACCGCCGGTGGCACCGTACAGAGCCACATTGCCGATGATGATGTTTTCATCAGCCGTGTTCCGCAGGGTTTCCGGAGGATAAACCGCCAGCCGCCCGCCGGACAGTCCCTTGCCGAAGTAGTCGTTGCTGTCGCCGCACAGGCGGATGGTGACTCCTTTGGGAATGAAGGCACCGAAGGATTGACCGCCGCCGCCATTGGCCAGGATGGTAAAGGTGTTGTCCGGCAGGGCGTTGCCGTGGAGACGGGTGATCTCGCTGCCGAAGATGGTGCCGAAGGCACGGTCGGTGCTGGAAACATGGATGTCCACGGTTTGGGGCTTCAGGCTGCTGAGCTTGAATTTCTTCAGCAGCACCTGTTCGTCCATGGTTTTCTCCGTGTGGAAGTCGAAGCAGTCATCGGCTTCCTTGTGCTCATTGATGCTCTGGCCGATGACGTTGGACAGGTCAATCACGCTAGCACGTGGAGCGGCGGACTTTTCACGCACCTGGAGCAGATCACCCCGACCCACCAGTTCGTTTACGCTGCGCACGCCGACCTTGGCCATGATTTCACGGAGCTCTTCAGCAATGTAGAGCATGAAGTTCATCACGTATTCCGGCTTGCCCTTGAACCGCTTCCGCAACTCCGGGTTCTGTGTGGCAATGCCCACGGGGCAGCTGTCCAGGTTGCACACACGCATCATCATGCAGCCCATGCACACCAAGGGCGCCGTGGCGAAGCCGAATTCCTCCGCACCCAGCATACAGGCGACGGCCACATCCCGGCCGCTCATGAGCTTGCCGTCCACTTCCAGCGCTACACGGGAGCGGAGACCGTTCAGGGACAGAGTTTGATGTGCTTCCGCAATGCCCAGCTCCCAGGGCAGACCGGCATTGTGAATGGAACTGCGGGGGGCAGCACCTGTGCCGCCATCGCTGCCGGAGATCAGAATCACCTGCGCACCGGCCTTGGCCACGCCTGCTGCTACAGTGCCAACGCCTGCTTCGCTGACCAGCTTCACGCTGATGCGGGCACGCCGGTTAGCGCACTTCAGGTCATAAATCAGCTGCGCCAAATCCTCAATGGAGTAAATATCGTGGTGGGGCGGGGGAGAAATCAGGCTGACGCCGGGGGTAGACATGCGGGTATGGGCAATCCAAGGGTATACCTTGCCTCCCGGCAGATGACCGCCCTCGCCGGGCTTGGCACCCTGTGCCATTTTGATCTGAATCTCTTCGGCACTCAGTAAATACTCGCTGGTCACGCCGAAGCGGCCGGAAGCTACCTGCTTGATTTTTGAGCCACGCTCCGTGTTCAGCCGTTCATGCTTTTCACCGCCTTCGCCGGAGTTAGAGCGTCCGCCCAGCCGGTTCATGGCTTCAGCCAGACATTCGTGAGCTTCCTGGGAGATGGAACCGTAGCTCATGGCGCCGGTCTTGAACCGCTTCACGATCTCACTGGCAGGCTCCACCTCTTCCAGCGGCACAGGGGTGCAATGGTCAAAATCAATATCCAGCACGCCCCGCAGGGTGTGGGGACGGGTTTCGTCATCCACCATGGCGGTGTATTCCCGGAACAGATCCATGCTGCCGGA
Source organism: Clostridia bacterium (assembly GCA_030529995.1). Classification (GTDB taxonomy): domain Bacteria; phylum Bacillota; class Clostridia; order Christensenellales; family Aristaeellaceae; genus CAKUFA01. The sequence goes on along the minus strand of JAUMVT010000015.1, from coordinate 16,105 downwards.
CTGCACGGCACGCTGCAGCTTGGTGATGGTGTAAGGATTGTACATGTGGTCTTCCTTATCACTGCCGCTGCGCAGGCGATGGTAGCCGGTGGAGTCCAGCGTGGTGTCTGTTTCCAGATCCAGGGGGTCAAAGGCACGGCTGTGGCGGAAGATCACGTCTTCGTTGATTTCCTCCAGTCCGATGCCGCCCACCCGGGAGACGGTATTGGTAAAGTACCGGTCAATCACATCCTGCCGGATGCCAATGGCCTCGAAGATTTGTGCGCTCTGATAGGACTGAAGCACGGAGATGCCCATCTTGGAGGCAACTCGGCTGACACCGTGGGTCACGGCGGCAATGTAGTCCTGCTCGGCGTCGTGTTCGTTTTTGTCCAGCAGACCCTTCTCGATCACCTCGTCCACGCACTCCAGCGCCAGGTAGGGGTTCACTGCTCGGGCACCATAGCCCAGCAGCAGGGCAAAGTGGTGCACATCCCGAGGATCTGCCGTTTCCAGAATCACGCTGACGGCTGTCCGGCGGCGGGTGCGGATCAAATGCTGCTCCAAGGCGGAAACAGCCAGCAGGGAGGGGATGGCCATGTGGTTTTCGTCTACCCCACGGTCGGTAAGGATCAGCACATTGGCGCCGTTCTTGTAGGCACGGTCGCAGACCACGAAAAGGTGGTTCAGGGCGTGCTCCAGGGTTTCACTGCGGTAGTAGAGCATGGGTACGCAGGCCACACGCAGAGACTTTTCCGTGGAGTTCTTAATCCGCTGCAAATCCCCGTTGGAAAGAATGGGCTGTTCCAGGCGCAGCACGGCGCAGTTCTCCGGCTGATCCTGCAGCAGATTGCCGTCACTGCCCACATACACGGCCGTATCTGTTACGATCTTTTCACGGATGGCGTCAATGGGGGGATTGGTGACCTGGGCAAAGAGCTGTCGGAAGTACTCAAACAGGGGCTGATGCTTATCGGAAAGCACAGCCAGGGGAATATCCGCACCCATGGAGGCGGTGGGCTCCGCTCCAGTGCGTGCCATGGGCAGGATGACTTCCTTTACCTCTTCATAGGTGTAGCCAAAGGCCTTGTACAGCCTGTCCCGGGCATCCTGGGTCAGCTTGGGAGCGGCATGGCCGGGCAGGGGAAGATCCTGCAGGGAAAGCAGATTGCTGTCAAGCCATTCCCCGTAGGGGCGGCGGGAAGCGTAGGATTCCTTCAGTTCACTGTCGCCGATGATGCGCCCCTGCACCGTATCCACCAGCAGCATCTGGCCGGAACGGACACGGCATTTCCGCTTGATTTTTTCCGGAGGCAGATCCAGCACGCCTACCTCGCTGGAGAGAATCAGCATATTATCGGTTGTGATATAGTACCGGGAAGGCCGCAGACCGTTCCGGTCCAGCACGGCGCCCATGATGTCGCCGTCGGAGAAGAGAATGGAGGCAGGGCCGTCCCAGGGCTCCATCATGGTGGCATAGTACCGGTACAGATCCCGCCGGGTGCGGGAAATATCCCGCTCGTTCTGCCAAGGCTCCGGGATGGTCATCATCACGGCCAGCGGCAGGGGCACGCCGTTCATCATCAGGAATTCCAGGGTGTTGTCCAGCATGGCGGAGTCGCTGCCCGTACCGCTGATGACCGGCAGAATCTTGTCCATGTCCTGCTCCAGCAGGGGAGAGGCCATGGTTTCCTCACGAGCCAGCATCCGATCCACGTTGCCCCGAATGGTGTTGATTTCCCCATTGTGGAGGATCAGCCGATTGGGATGGGCACGCTCCCAGCTGGGGAAGGTGTTGGTGGAGAAACGGGAGTGCACCATGGCAATGGCACTGACATACCGCTCATCCTGCAGGTCCGGGTAAAAGGCACGGAGCTGGGAAACCAGAAACATGCCCTTGTACACAATGGTACGGCTGGACATGGAGCATACGTAGGCACCGTCGCAGCTCTGCTCGAAAGCACGGCGAGCCACATACAGCCGGCGGTCGAAGTCCAGCCCACGGGCAACGGTCTTCGGCCGGGCAATGAAGCACTGCTGAATGCAAGGCATGCAGGCATGGGCACGGGCACCCAGAATTTCCGGCTTCACCGGCACGTCACGCCAGCCCAGCACCTTCAGGTTTTCCTTCTGCACCACGATTTCCATGAGCCGCCGTGCCTGGGCACGCTTCAGGTGATCCTGGGGCATGAAAATCATGCCCACGCCGTAATCACGTTCCGGGGGCAGGGTGAAACCCAGATTTTGCGTGACAAAAAAAGCATGGGGCATTTGGGTCATGACGCCCACACCATCGCCGGTGCTGCCGTCGGCGTCCTTGCCTGCACGGTGCTCCAGCTTTTCAACAATCTTCAGAGCCTGATCCACCACGCTGCGTTTCTTCCGGCCGCTGATATCCGCAACCGCACCGATGCCGCAGGCGTCGTGTTCGAACTCGGGTCTGTAAAGACCGTAGTGTTTTTCCTGATGTTCTTTCATGCTGTTAATCCCTTTATGCCGAAAAAATAAGCTTGCAGGGCATAGCACGCCCATTCGCATGAACGCCTTTGCCCTGCAAGCACAGATGGTAACAGATTTCAAAAGGGCTGTCAATGAAGATGAAGCACCATAGAACTTTTAGTACAAAAGAAATACCGCCGTTAGGTGATGGCTGCCGGCATGGTGCGGAGCAGCAGATGTTCCAGGTAAGTAATCAGCTTCTCCCGGTTCCATGACTGGGTGTTGATCACATAATCCAGCAGGCAGCCTGCAATGGCTTCGGAATAGAAGGCACAGAGAAAGTGTTTGTAATCCTCCTCCAAGGTTACCCCCTGTTTCTGCTCGCCCTGCGTGATCAACCCTTCAATGCAGGAGATGAAGTCCAGGTAAAAGAACTGCTTGAGCCCGGCCTGCCCGACGGCGTTGTAGGCATTGGCAATCAGGTATTGATTGCTTTCCACATAGTCCAGCACAAAGTTGATGATCTGGTGATAGTCCGTAATCAGGTTGCACTGTTTCACTACATCAATGGTTTCATTCTCCAGCATCCACTTGAACAGATCATAAATATCATCGAAGTGATAGTAGAAAGAGTTTCGGTTCAGGTCGCATGCGGTGACAATTTCCCGCACGGATATTTTACTGATGGGTTTGACCGTCATAAGCTTCTTCAGTGCGGAAGCCATGCTTTTCTTGGTGGCCAGGGATATTTCACTTTGCTTCATGCCGCCGCCTCCCGTTCCTGATGTACCTCCTTAGGATAGCGTTGATTCGACCGGCCGCAATGGACAACACTGGGCAGTTGTCCAAAGAATTTGCCGCCAGAGGGTAAACGCTAGACAAATGCACAAGATTATCTATTTTTTTTGACAGCATCCTTTCCTATACTTAGGCACGCACTGAAAAGCATCGGAAGGAGGAGCGACTGTGCAGAAGTTTTACCGGGCCACAACGAAGCATCCTAAGCTCATGGTGATCCTCTTCGTATTGCTGGCGGCCTGCGGTGCCCTGTGCAAACCGCTGGTGGCTGTCAATTATGACATGAATGATTACCTGCCTGCGGAAACGGCATCCACCATTGCCTTGGAAACCATGGAGGAAGCCTATGGCGGCGGCATCCCCAATGCCCGGGTCATGGTGAAGAACGTCACCATTCCCGAGGCACTGCATTACAAAGAACAGCTGGAGGCCGTGGATGGGGTTACGGCGGTTACCTGGCTGGATGATGCGGTAAATGTGTATCAGCCTTTGGAAACCCTGGAGCAGGATACGGTGTCTGCCTACTACAAGGACGATACGGCACTGTTCTCCGTCACCATTGAGGACAGCAAGCGGATTGATGCGGTTGACGCCATTCGTGCCATCATCGGCGATGACAATGCCATGAGCGGATCGGCGGTATCCACGGCTGTGGCAACCACCAGTACCGTATCCCAGATTCGCATCATCGCCGCGGCGGCGGTGGCTTTCGTTTTCTTCATTCTGTTCCTGACCACCACCTCATGGCTGGAACCTCTGATTGTCATGGGCAGCCTGGGAGTTGCCATCCTGATCAACAGCGGCAGCAACCTGATGTTCGGTGAGATCTCCTTTGTATCCAACGCCGCAGGCAGCATTCTGCAGCTGGCTGTTTCCCTGGATTATTCCATCTTCCTGCTGCACCGGTTTGAAGAATGCCGCAAGGAAATCGCGTCTCCTCAGGAAGCTATGGTGGAAGCACTGTGCAAATCCACCATGTCCATTCTTTCCAGCGGTCTTACCACGGTTATCGGCTTCCTGGCACTGTGCCTCATGCAATTCCAGATTGGCCCGGACATGGGCTTGGTGCTGGGCAAGGGCGTGGCAGTCAGCCTGATCACGGTGTTCCTGTTCTCTCCGGCACTGATTCTCCTTTTCCACAACCTGCTGGAGAAGACACAGCACAAGGCCTTCATGCCTTCCTTCCGGAAGCTGGGCAAAGCTGTAACGAAAATGATGATTCCCGTGCTGCTGGTCTTGCTGGTGCTGGTGGTGCCCTCTTATTTGGGATCTAACCGCAACAGTTACTACTACGGATCTTCCCATCTATTTGGAGAGGATACACAGCTGGGATTGGACATCAAGGCCATTGAGGCAGTCTTCGGCAAGCGGGATACCTACGTGCTCATGGTGCCAAGGGGCAACAATGCCCGGGAAAAGGAGCTTTCCACCGCCTTGAAGGAAATTCCCCAAGTCAGCAGCATCCTGTCCTATGTGGATAACGCAGGCACGGTGATTCCCTCTGACTACGTGGCGGAAGAAACTCGCTCTCAGCTGCTTTCCGACCAATACAGCCGATTGGTGCTGACCGTAAAGACCGACCTGGAAGGCGATGAAGCTTTTGCTTTGGTGAATCAGGTACGGAATGTGGCGGAGCAGTACTATCCCGGAGTATGGCTGCTGGCCGGCGAAGGCGTCAGTACCAAGGATATGAAGGAAACCGTCACCGCTGACATGGCTAAGGTGAATGCGATTGCCATCGGTGCCGTGTTCCTGGTGCTGCTGCTGTCCTTTAAGTCCATCTCACTGCCGGTGATTCTGGTGCTGGCCATTGAGGCAGGCATATGGATCAACACGGCTATTCCCTACTTTACCAATCAAAGCATTTTCTATATCGCTTATCTGATCATCACGTCCATTCAACTGGGTGCCACGGTGGACTATGCCATCCTCTTCACGGATCGGTATACCGAGTTCCGCAGGAGCATGCCGAAGAAGGAAGCTGTTGTGCAAACCGTGTCTTCTGTCACGGTTTCCATTTTGACCTCTGGGCTGACCCTGACGGTGGTGGGCTTCCTGATGGGGTACATCTCCTCCCATGAACTGCTCAGCCAGCTGGGCTTCTTCCTGGGAAGAGGCGCCCTTATGTCCATGGTGATTGTACTGTTCGCTTTGCCTGGTATGCTGTATCTGCTGGATGGACTGATTGAGCATACCACCAAGGGCGCATTGTTTATGAAGGCCGGAAAGGAGCATGACCTATGAATTACAAAAAAGGAATCTCACTGCTGCTGACCATCTCCATGCTGGTGGCGGCGGTGTCTGCCTTTGCCACGGAAAAGGAAGAAGTGGTTTATGCTGTGCTGGATGCACAGGGACAGGTGGACGGCGTGTATGTGGTGAACGTCTTCGAAGGGGGAGACATTCAGGATTACGGAAATTACACTTCCGTCCATGCCCTGAACACCGAGGATGTGATTACCTTCGAAAATGGGGAAGTCACCTTCCACAGTGATGCCCAGCGGGTTTATTATCAGGGAGATCTGGACACGAAGGATTTGCCCTGGGTGTTCACCCTGACCTATCAGCTGGATGGGCAGACCGTGACGGCGGAGGAACTGGCAGGGAAGACCGGCCATGTGGTGATTCAGCTGGACATTCGGAAAAATGAAAACTATGAAGGCGATTTGTTCAGCAGTCATGCCCTGCAAATCAGCGCATCGCTGGATACGGATCGCTGCCGGAACATTGTGGCTGACGGGGCGACTCAGGCAAATGTGGGCACCAACCGGCAGCTCAGCTATATTGTGCTGCCCAACACGGAGCAGACCCTGACCATCTCTACCGACGCAACGGATTTCGAAATGGACGCCATTTCCATCAACGGGGTGAAGCTGGCCCTGTCTCTGACGGTGGATCAGGATCAGCTGACGGAGGAGACGGACAAAATCATTGACGCAGGGCTGCAGCTGGATGACGGCGCTCAGTCCCTGCTGGACGGTGCCAACGAACTGACAGCCCACAGTGAGGAACTGATGGACGGAGCAAGGCAGCTGGTGGAAGCGGCTTTCGACACGGCCAATGCATCCCTGAAGGAGAAAGAGGATCAGTTCTCTCAGCTGGATATTGAAATCAACGACCTGACCATTGAAAATTATGATGAAGAAATTTCCCGACTGCAGTCGGAACTGCTGGACAAGGTGGATGACTATGTGAAGCAGAATGCGGAAAAGAAGCTGACCACGGCCGTGAACGCAGCGGTCAAGCGGCAGGTGACGGCGGCGGTAGAGCAGGCGGCCAGAGCACAGGTAACCGAACAGGTCACGGCGGCTGCACGGCAGCAGATGGAACAGCAGGTGCTTGCCGGGGGAGAAGGACAGGTTCGCACCCAGGTGGAAGCGGCGGCACGGGAAAAGGTGACGGCACAGGTGCAGGCCGCTGCCGAGAAAAAGGTGTGTGCCGCCGTACAGCAGCAGGCAAGACAGCAGGTAGAAGCTCAAGTTCGCAACCCTAGCGAGGAAACCGTGAACGCCAAGGTAGCACAGCAGATGCAGACCACGGAGGTGCAGAACCAGATCGATGCGGCGGTGACCCAGCAGCTGGCCTCCCAAGAAGTGCAGGCGCAGATTGATGCTCAGCTGACCAGCGAGATTCGTCCGCAGGTGAAGGCTGCTGTCCGTACCCAGGTGAGTGCGCAGGTAGAGGCTCAGGTTCGCACCCAGGTGCGGCAGCAGGTTGCCGCTACCGTGGAGGGGCAAGTGCGTGCACAGGTAAAGGCGGAGAGCAGTGCCGAAGCAACGGAGGAAGAAATCAACGCGCTGGTGTCTGCTCGCATGGCTTCTGCTGACGTGCAAGCTCAGATTGATGCCCAAACGGAGGCACAAATGAGCACGGAAGCCGTGCAGAGCACCATCAGTGCCCAAACAGAAGCACAGATGAACACAAGCGACACCCAGACGCTGATTGACAGCCAAACCCGGCAGAAGGTCAGCGACCCGACTGTTCGTGCACAGGCGGAAGCGGCAGCCGAGCAGCAGATCCGCACCCAAGCGGAGGCAGCGGCAGAGCAGCAGATCCGCAGTGCCATTGCCAACATGAGTGATGATCAGGTTCAGGCACTGGTGGATGAGCAAATGTCCACCGATAGCGTCAAGCAGCAGATGGAAAGTGTTGTGCAGGAGCAAATGGCCAGTGAATCGGTGCAGGCCACGATCGCAAGCGAAGTGGAAACGCAAATGAACAGCGATACCGTGCAGCAAATGATTGATACGGAAACGGAAAAGCAGCTGGCGTCCGGAGATACCCAGACCCTGCTGAACAATATGGTGGAGCAGCAAATGCAGTCCGATACTGTGCAGCAGATGATCACCCAGAATGTGGATGCGCAAATGGCATCGACGCAGGTGCAGAGCCTGATTGACCAAACCATAGCGGAGCAGATGGCCTCGGATAAGGTACGCGGACAGATTGCCTCTGCCAAGGCGAAGCAGCGCAACAGCAAGGAATACCTGGACAGCGTGGCGGAAGCCCTGGAGGAAAACGGGGAGAACGGGGAAGCCTACCGGGCCCTGTCGGATCTGCGTGAAACTCTGGACGGGGTGTGCAGCTTCTACAACGGGCTGAAGGATTACACGGACGGTGTAGCCACCTTAGCGGATGGCGCCCAGGAAATGAAGGACGGAACCACTACCTTCCGGGAGGAAACAGAGAATGTGAATGACACCATCGGGGAGAAGATCAACGACATCATTGCCGAAAAAACGGGATCCGATGTGGCAGTTGCCTCCTTTGTGGATGCACGGAATACGGAGGTGCAGAGCGTACAGTTCGTGATCACCACCCCTTCCATCCATGTGAAAGAAGAGGAAGCGGAGGAAGAAGAGACGGAAATCAACACAACCATCCTGGATCGGATCCGGGATCTGTTCAAGTAAAACCGGCATCATACAAAAACGAGCCATTCCCGCAGGTCTTGCATAAGCGGGAATGGCTCATTTTGGTGGCTGTGAAATTACAGCTTCACGGCTTTCTCCAGCCGTAGGCTCAGCACGGCAGCCAAGGCAATTTTCAAGGCGTCAAAGGGCAGGTAGGGAAGGACGCAAATGCCCAGCACCTGCCCAAGAGAGTAAGCACTCTTCACGCCGCCGGCTTCCTGCTGCATCAGGTCGGTCATGGTGGCGATTTCCGCATTGTGGGCGGCAACCGTTTGCCGGTTGATGATCATGAACCAAACCGTGCCGAAAGCGTAGCATACCAGCACACCAATGGCCATGGCCACCACATAACGCAGCAGCTTCAGCCCCGTACCCTCTTCCTTGGCGAAGCGGCAGCGGTGAACCATCAGGGAAGTGACATAAACCGCCGGAATAAAGCCGATGATGTAGCCGCCGGTGATGCCGAACAGCTTGCCCACGCCGCCGGTAAACCCGGCAAACACCGGCAGGCCGATGAGTCCGATGAGCACATAGGCCAGCACGGACATGGTGGCCAGCCCCGGGGTCAGCAGAGCGGCGCAAATCATAATGGCCAGCAGCTGAAGGGTAACAGGAATGGAAAAGATGTTGATGGAGATCCATGCGCACACACAGATCAGGGCGGTAAAGAGACCGCAGAGACACAACTGTTTACTGGTCAGCTTCTGCATGAGGGAAAACTTCCTTTCTGTATTGCGTAAACCAAAACAAGAATTACGTTTACACATTATACGGAGGAAGATATGGGCTGTCAAGGAGGATGCAGCAAATTCATAGCGAAAAGAATAAAGAAGGCTTTTTGAACTGCGGGAGGGACTTTTTTGAGCGCAAAGAAAAATGCCGCTTATAACGTGGCTTATCGTGTGTTCTCCATCTTGCTGCCCTTGGTGACCGCCCCTTATTTGACCCGTACGGTGGGGCAGACCGGCAAAGGACTCTACGATTACGCATGGTCCATCAGCGAAATTTTCGTCATCATCGCCACCATGGGGCTGACGGACTATGGCGTCCGTGCCATTGCCAAGGTGCGGGATGACGCCAAGAAGCTGAGCAAGACCTTTTCCGAGATTTACATCATGCAGGTATTGGTTTCCCTGCTGGTGCTGCTGGTGTGGCTGGGTTATGTGGCCTTCGGCGCCGGGCAGGAGAAGACCATTGTGCTGCACCTGACCATGATGTCCGTCAGCTGTCTGGTGAATATTGACTGGTGCCTGATGGGGCTGGATCAGTTTAAGTCCATCGCCTTGCGCAATACCTGTGTGAAGCTGCTGGCGGCGGCCAGCGTGTTCATTTTTGTGAAAAGCGCAGAAGATGTGTGGATTTACGGCTTCGCCTGGTCAGCGGCAACCTTGATGGGGTGTCTGCTATGCTGGCCGGGACTGAAGGGCAAGGTACATCTGCAGCGGGTACCCTTCCGGGATGTAATGAAGCACTTCCTGCCCTGCATGCTGCTGCTGGTGTCTGTGCTGGCTGTCCGGGTGTACCGCACCATGGATAAAATCATGGTGGGTGCCATTGCCGGCATGGCACAGAATGGCCTGTACAGCAGCGCGGAGCAGATTATCTACTGCCTGAGCGGCTTTATTTCCGCCATCGGCACGGTGCTGATGCCCAAAGCTTCCAATTTGCAGGCTCATGGCAGAGAAAAGCAGATTCGCGGCTTTATGGAGCTGTCCATGAAGATGATGATGTGCATGACCTGCGCCATGGCCTTCGGCATTGCCTCCGTGGCGGATGTTTTTGCGCCCCTGTTTTACGGCGAGGACTTTGCTTATTCCGGGGTGCTGATGGTACCTCTGGGCTTTACACTGATCCTCATCGGCTTTGCCAATGTGGTGCGCACCCAGTGGATTTTGCCCTCCGGCAATGACCGGCTGGTGCTGAAGGCTGTATCCACCGGGGCGGTTGTGAACCTGATCATCAACGGATTGCTGATTCCCACCATGGGTGCCATGGGTGCGGTTATCGGCACTCTGTTTGCCGAGGCCAGCGTGCCGCTGGTGCAGTTCCTCTTCCTCCGCAAGGAATTGCCCTATGGCCGCTTCCTTCGCTATGCCCTGACCTATTCGGTGATGGGAGCGATCATGCTGCTGGTGGTGCAGCTGGTAGGCGTACTGATGGCAGACTCCTGGTGGGAGGTGGCTGTTCGTGTACTGGTGGGCGCCGGGGTTTACGGCGGACTGTGCCTAGGTTGGTGGCGGAAGACAGACGATCGGGAAATCATGCATTTGCTGCATCTGAAACGGCTTGCCAAGAATTAAGCTTCAACAATGCTGTCCATGCAGGTGCTGCACACCCAGCAGCGATCATACTGTTGGCGGAGAGCATTCCCGGCCTGTTCTGCCGAAGCACTGTCCGCAAACACGCCGAAAACGGCAGAGCCGCTGCCGGTCATCCAGGCGGTGACAGCGCCGGCCTTCAGCAGATCCTGAATAGCCACGCCGATGGCGGGGCGCATGGCTTCGCTGACGATCTGCAGCACATTGCCCAGGCTGGCAGTCAGCTTCGGCAAATCTCCCTGCTGCAAGGCTTCCATGGCCTGTAGGGTATGTGGACGGGCATGGATGGCCTCCCCATGATATGCCTTGAATACTGCTCCTGTGCTGAGCCCTTCGCAGGGCTGAATGACGCACAGGGGCAGCATTTTTTTGCAGGGCACAGGGGACATTTTTTCACCGATGCCCTGCACATGCTGCAATCCGCCCCGCAGGCAGAAGGGAACGTCAGCTCCAAGGGACAGCCCGATGGCTTCCAACTCATCTTGGGACAGATGCAGCTGCCACAGCCGGTTCAGCCCTGCCAGTACCCCGGCAGCATCCGCACTGCCGCCCCCCATGCCTGCCCCTACAGGGATGCATTTGTGCACCTGAATACGGGCTCCTTTTTCACAACCGGTGTGCTGCTTAAGTGCCATGGCGGCACGCCACGCCAAGTGATGCTCATCCGGCGGAAGATAAGGTGTTCCGCTGCACGTCAGGGTCACCGTATCCGCTTCCTCTAAATCGATGACATCGGAAAGGGTCACGGGCTGCATCAGCATATCCATGAAATGATAGCCGTCCTCACGCTGACCTGTAATGTCCAGCGTCCAGTTAATCTTGGCTCTTGCCAGCAAATGCATCAAACATTCCTCCTGGTTTGTTGTCATACTTTCACGACGCTGCGGGTATACAGCCCTCCGGCCGGCATGCCGCAGCCCAGCCCCCACACATCCCATGCTGCGGCTTCTATGTCCAGCCACCGAGCGGCGGGATATTCCGAGGCACGCCCCACCAAGGGCACTGTGCCTTGGGCAAGGCGGCTCAGCAGGGGAGCGGCATCCCTGCGGAAGCCAAGCAAAAGGGCGGCTGTAGGCAGGGGCGTTTCTTCCACGTCCTGCTGGGTCACACCAAGCAAGGCATGGGCGCACAGCCGGTTCAATCGGGCTCGTGGATACCGGCGGGTACTTGCCTCATCCAGCAAGGCGACTTTGGTGCAGCACTGCCGGGCGGCACGGTGGAGCCTGTCGTCAATGCCCTCGCTGATGCCGGGCAGTGCACCATAGTCTGCGGCCGTCATGGTGCGCAGACGGTACATCAGCGCATGATCCAGCGCATCAGGCCGGTGAATATGTCCGGCAAGGCTTTCTTGGCGGAGCAGGGAAGCGCAGGCTTCCGGCATGGCGGCATAGGCACGCTGCCATGCTCCCCGGAGAATCCCACTGCGCACGGCTGTGGCCGAGGGCATCTGCTCGCTGAAATCGGACGCATGGTAGTCCCCTTTTCGCTGAATGGGGAAAACCTCCATGGAAGTACCCAACCGGCGCAGGGCACGAAGGTAGCAAATGCCAAGCGTGTTGTTGGGGGATGCGAGCATGCTGCCAACACCGGGGTGCAGGTCTTCACAGGCTTTCGCCATGGCGGAAGGATAGCCCAGCCCTTGGGCAAGATAGACGTTGACGGCACGGTTCAGCGCATCGGAGGATGTCTCAAGCACTTGGGCGGCAGTCGTCAATGCCTCCGCTGAGGCATTTTCCGCACCGAAGGAAAGGGCATCTGCCCCGAGAGCGGCCAGCAGGGAAACACTGCCTAAGGCGAAGTGCTCCGCATCCCGAACACTCCACAGAGCGGGAAGCAGGATCACCGCATCGGCACCGGAGCACAGTGCCATTTCAGCACGTGTGACAGGGGAGAGCAAGGCGGCATCCCCGCGCTGGGTAAAGCAGCCGGACATGACTGCCAGCACATAATCCGCCTTTGCCGCTTCCCTTGCTGCCTGAAGCTGATAGGCATGCCCCCGGTGGAGTGGATTGTATTCCGCCACAACGCCCACGATCCGCATTTCCTCGCCTCCAGCACATTCTTTTCACGGTAATTCCATTTTTCTATACCAAAACCCTTCCTTTTTTTTATGAAATCCTGTATAATAGCTGTGATTCCTGAGCATGGAAGATTTTTTGCTGTGCTTGAATGGTAATAAAGGAGTGTATCGGAATGGCAAAGGTGTTGGTAGAAACCTCTGCACGTCACGTGCATGTAACGAAGGAAGATTTGGAAACGCTGTTTGGCAAGGGATATGAGCTGACTGTGAAGAAGATGCTTTCTCAGCCCGGCCAGTTTGCCAGCAACGAGAAGGTGACCATTGTGGGCGCAAAGGGTCAGATGACCGCCTCCATTCTGGGACCTGTCCGCAGCGCGAGCCAGGTGGAAGTTTCTCTGACGGATGCCCGCTCCATCGGCGTAACCGCCCCCATCCGTGAAAGCGGCGACATTGCCGGCAGCGGTGCCTGCAAGCTGGTAGGACCCTGCGGTGAAGTGGAGCTGAAGGAAGGCGTCATCGCCGCCAAGCGTCACATTCACATGACCCCTGCCGATGCAGAAGCCTTCGGCGTGAAGGATAAGGACGTTGTGTCCGTGAAGATTGACACCAACGGCCGCAGCCTGACCTTCGGTGATGTGGTGGTTCGCGTCAGCGAGAAGTTCGCTCTGGCCATGCACATTGATACCGATGAGTCCAATGCCGGCTGCGTAGCTCCCGGCACTATGGGCGAAGTCATCAAGTAAGTATGAACGCACCTGCCTGACCGGCCAACATGATCAGGCAGGTTTGCTTTCAGGGGAACATCATGGATGGGAGCTTTCGCTCCGAAAAAATATAACAACAGAAGGAGCTTTCAACGATGAAGATTCTGGTCGTAAATGCCGGCTCTTCCTCCCTGAAGTACCAGCTGCTGGACATGGACGGCGAAAAGGTACTGGCAAAGGGTCTGGTAGAGCGCATCAACATTGCGGAAGACAAGGAAAAGGGAACGGAAGGCGGTCACCTGAAGCAGACCGTGGACGACAAAGTGGTGGAAATCAACACCTTCGTTGCTGACCACGTACAGGCAACCGAAATGATGCTGAAGGCATTGCAGGATCCGGAGAAGGGCGCCATCAAGTCCACGGACGAAATCGGCGCTGTGGGTCACCGTGTGCTGCACGGCGGCAAGGAATTCTCTGCCTCTGTTGTCATCAATGACGCCGTGAAGGCTGCCATCCGCAAGTGCATCCCTCTGGGACCGCTTCACAATCCTGCCAACCTGATGGGCATTGAAGCCTGCGAAAAGGTGATGCCCACCGTGCCCCAGGTGGCTGTGTTCGACACGGCTTTCCATCAGACCATGCCGGCCAAGGCCTATATGTACGGCGTGCCGAAGGAATATGAAACCAAGTACGGTGTGCGCCGCTACGGCTTCCACGGCACTTCTCACCGGTACGTGTCCAAGCGGGTGTGCGAGTTCCTGGGTGTGAACCCTGTGGGCAAGCGGGTCATCGTGTGCCACCTGGGCAACGGTTCCAGCCTGAGCGCTGTGGTGGACGGCAAGTGCGTGGATACCTCCATGGGTCTGACCCCTCTGGAAGGCGTGCTGATGGGCACCCGTTCCGGCAGCTGCGATCCTGCCGTGGTGCAGTTCATTGCCAACACGGAGCACAAGACCGTGGATCAGGTGCTCACCATGATGAACAAGGAATCCGGCCTGAAGGGCATTGGCGGCTTCAGCGATATGCGTGACATCGATGCTAAGGCGGACGAGGGCAATGAGGATGCCATCCTGGCACGGGATATGCTGGTGTACGGCGTTCGCAAGTACATTGGTTCCTATGCCGCTGCCATGAACGGTGTGGACATTATCGTGTTCACCGCCGGCATCGGCGAGAACAACCTGAAGCTTCGCGCCCGCATTATGGAAGGCTTCGAATTCATGGGCGCAAAGCTGGACAAGGCCAAGAACGACGCCTGCGCATGGCCGCACGTGACGGAATCCGTGATTTCTGCGGATGACAGCAAGGTGACCATCTGCGTCATTCCTACCAATGAGGAAATCGCCATCGCCCGGGATACCCTGGAGTTGGTGACGAAGTAAGTTTCACTGCGGTGATCGGGGCAGAGGGAACCCTTCCGGTTTTCCTCAGCTCTGCGAAAATTTTGTTGACAAAAGGGCTCGAAAAATCTATAATAGCAGTTGGTCATATTTGAGGTGAGTGCATGAAGCTGGACGTAACCCTGGCACTGAAAAACCCCGGGCAGGAGTACCTTTTCCGTGGCGAGCAGGCCATTGCTCCGCAGGAGATTAGCGGTGACACCGTCACCTTTGACGATGCCATCTTGGAAGGTACCTATTTCGCTACGGATGACGGCAGTGTGCAGGTAGACGGGAAGCTGACGACTGTTGCTCATGCTCATTGCGCCAACTGTCTGGAGCCTGCCAGCGCAGACATTCAAGCCACGTTCCGGGAAACCTTTCTGCGGAACGGCGACCCGGAAGATGATGAGATCTTTACTTACACTGGATCTTGCGTTGGGTTTGAAAAGCTGGCTATGTCTTACGCAGTACTCGCCCTGCCGATGCGGTTCCTCTGCAGGGAGGACTGTCCTGGTTTGGTCGGGTTTGCAGACAACGACACTTGCCAGAAGGAAATGCAGAATGAGCATCCTTTTGCGGCATTGCAGCAATTGCTGACGAAGGATGAGGAGGTGTAAAACATGGCTCTTCCTAAGGGAAAAATCTCCAAGGCTCGTAAGCACAGCCGTCGCGCCAACTGGAAGCTGAGCATGCCCGGCATTGTGGAATGCCCCCAGTGCCATCAGATGAAGCTGGCTCACCATGTGTGCAAGAACTGCGGCTATTACAATGGCGTGCAGGTTGTGAAGATGGACGAAGACAAGAAGAACGCTTAATTGCGTCCTCCTTGTATAGAAAAGGTGGCTTCGGCCACTTTTTCGGTTCATGAAAAAAATTCACCATATCACTCGCAGAAGAAAGAGGAGTACCCCGCAGGCGCGGTCAGAGAGGGCGGTTGCCATGCTGTGAATCCGCCTCCGATGCTACCGGGAGAAGGTCGCTTTCGCAGAGCGGCGGTGAACGTGAATCCATTCACCTTAGCTGTCGCGGTGGCACCCGTTATCGTGCGCATGAGGCAACGATTCTTTCGTTTGCGAATCAAGGTGGTAACACGGAGCAGCTCCGTCCTTCGGGATGGGGCTGCTTTTGTATACAGGAGGAACACATGTCCTACGGAGAAAAAGTCCTGTCCAAGCTGAACTGGCCCGGGGTGGCACTGATGGTAGTGGGCGCGGTACTCGTGTATGCGTCTTCTCCCATTGTTACAAAGCTTTTCCCTAAAGCAGGGGAAAACGGCAAGCTCATCTGCAAGGGTGTTGGCTGCGTCATTGCCCTGGTCGGTGCTCTGCTCCTGATGGACATACTGTAAAAATGAACGCATCCTGCTGATGCTGACGGAAAGGAAGGATACAGATGGAAGCAAAAATGACCGGCGCAGATATGGCTACGAAATTTGATCCCAAGGCCATTGAAACCAAGCTCTATCAGGAATGGGAAGAAAGCGGCGCCTTTGTGGCGCACCGTGAGGAGGGCAAGAAGCCCTTTACCATTGTGATGCCGCCGCCTAACATTA
>JAUMVT010000014.1 GCA_030529995.1 Clostridia bacterium | reverse complement strand
CATCACTATGGATTTTTCTTTTTAAGTGTCCAACTTCATTTTACAATCAACCTTATGAAGTTGAAGTAACCATTATGGCATTTTTTGAAAGAGGGCGGATCCATGAGCGGACAGGTGCGGATCACCATGCTGGGCGGTTTCCACGTTACTTGTGATGGCAACAATGTGGATCAAATTGTTGGCAAGAGCCGTAAGGGCATGGCGTTGCTTCAGTACCTTGTATTGCAGCACGGTGAAAGTGTCCCCGTGTACCGCCTGATTGAAACCATGTGGGCGGACGACGCATCCGTAAATCCGAAAAGTGCCCTGAAAACTCTGGTCAGCCGCCTGCGTGTGATCCTGTCCTCCATCAGCCCGGAATTCAGCCGGTGCATCGGCACGGAACGGGGCTGCTATCGCTGGCGTCCCCAGCCCAATGTAACGGTGGACATGTACGAATTCGAAGCCGTTGCCGAGAAGCTGAAGAACTGCCATACCCTGGATGAGGAAACGGAAAAAGATTTTCAGCAGATGATGCGGCTCTACGGCGGCAATCTGCTCCACGGCAACGATCAGGAAGAATGGATCATGGGTCGCTCCGTTGCCCTCCACGATGACTACCTGCAGGTGGTGTACAACTACCTGAACCTGCTGAAGGAAAAAGAGGACTACGAGGAAATCATCAGCGTCTGCCGTGCCGCTCTGGATGTGGACGCCTTCGATGAGCAGCTTCATTTGCAGCTGATGAACGCTCTGGTAAAAACCTGCCGGAACAATGAAGCCCTCATGCAATACAAGCATGTCACCAACCTGCACTTCCGGTATCTGGGCGTACAGCCCCCGGAAGGCATTCAGGAGTTTTACAAGCAGATCATCCAGGCCGGCAAAACCCTGGACATGAACATCGATGCCATTCGGGATGAGCTTCAGGAGTACGGCGAGGTTTCCGGCGCCTTTGTGTGCGAGTACGCCGTGTTCAAAGAAATTTATAACCTGCAAATGCGCAACCTGGAACGGCTGGGTTCCAGCATGTTCATTGCGCTGGTCATGGTCTCCAACATGGATACCAAGCCTTTGTCCCCCATAAAGCAGAATGATGTGATGCAGGGGCTGCTGGACGTGATGCGCCACAATCTGCGCAAAGGGGATACCATTACCCGCTTCAGTGCCACCCAGTATGCCTTGCTGCTGCCCATGGTCAACTATGAAAGCGGCAAAATCGTTATGGAGCGGCTGAAGCGGCAGTTCTACCAGCAGTATCCCAACTCCAACTACATGCTCAGCTACCGGATCGGCCCCCTGAGCAGCAAAACCTATCAGGGTGAAGAGCATCGTGGTACCGTCGAGAAGAGAAAGCGCAAGCAGAAGGAAAGTAAAGAATAAGCAATCGCAAACAGGGAGCGTCAAGGGACGCTCCTTTTTCTTTGGGCACAATCGGCTTTTTTCGCCCGCCTTGCGTGATGGCTGACTTCTTGGTATAATGCTCCTGAACGCTCCTTTAGGGATGCGTTTGTTAAAATCGATAAAGGAGCAGCGTCATGCAAGGAAAAGGCAAATCAATGTACATCGACCGCATGGAGGAACAGCGCCGCCGCAGAAGGCAGATCCGCAACTGGGTCATTCTGCTGGTGCTGATCATGCTGGTGCTGTTGGGGATCCGCTTCATCGGCAACATGGGCGGTACAACGGAAATGGGTGCCAATCGCCTGACCTGCTTTGCCAGCCAGAGCGTTACCCCCTTTGGCAATAACATTCTCTACTATGATGATGCCTCCATCCACTGCCTGAGCAGTGACGGCGGCATCCGTTGGAGCTTCCCGGTGGGCAGCGGCGCATCCTTCACCGCATCGGATGATTATCTGGTCATTTGGCAAGGCTCCCAAGTATACATTGTAAACCAAAGCGGCAACGCTACCTACAACGATAACATGTCCTCCGAGGTGCAGTTTGCCCGGGTGGGCCAGCAGTACGTGGCTGTTGTCACCGGCAGCGACACCTCCCCTCACCTGGTGGTGCTGGATATGAAGGGCTCTCAGGTGGATGAGGAGCGGGAAGCCTTTGAAGACATGCTCCTGCTGGATGTAGGCTTCTACGGAGATCAGGGGCAGTATATGTGGACCCTGGCCATGGACGTCTATGGCACGGCCATTAACTCCACCCTGAACACCTTCCAGGTAGGCAAGATGAGCACCGGCGAGGTTTCCGTGGGCGAAAAGCTGGCCTACAAGGTACTCAGCGAAAACAACAAGCTTCGTGTCTTCACCACCCAGCAGCTTTACACCTACAACTACAAAGCCGTTCAGGATACCAACAGTACCATCCTGGTTTACGGCTGGAAGCTGATTGACTACGACGTGCCTGATCGGGGCGATGCAAAACTCCTTCTTGCCCCCACCAGCCAGACCAGCAACAGCCAGCAGATCAGCGACCTGCGCCTGCTGACCGGCACGGACGACCGGCGGTTTGCCCTGCCGGATGTATGCGTCGGTGCCATGGTGCGTGGATCAAGCGTGTATGGCTTTTCCGGCAGCTACATGTACCGGTCTGACGTAACGACACAGAAGTTTTACGCCTATGCACTGCCCATCGGGGACGGGGAAACGGTCACGGCCTACCTGGGCACGCTGAAAAACGGCCGAGTCCTCTTGGCCTGCGATGAAACCGTCTATGCAGTAACCCTGCCGGAATAAAAAACCTGAACCATCAGGAGAAGGATGTACGAAATGGCAAAGCTGTATTTCCGCTATGGGGCCATGGGTTCCAGCAAAACGGCCAATGCAATCATGGTGCGGTACAATTACATGGAACGGGGTCAGCAAGTGCTGATGGTAAAGCCCAAGCTGGATAACCGGGACGGGGAGCGCACGGTGCTTTCCCGGTGCGGCCTTTCCGCAGAATGCATGTTTATGGAAGAGCTTCCCACAGTTGACCTGACCCCTTATGCCTGCGTCATTGTGGATGAAGCACAATTCCTGACCAAGGCGCAGGTGGAAGAGCTGGTGCACATTGTGGATGACCTGAATGTGCCGGTGATCGCCTACGGACTTCGCACAGACTTTCAGGGGAATCTTTTTGAAGGCAGCCAGTGGCTCATGGCTTGGGCGGATACCATTGAAGAAGTCAAGACCATTTGCTGGTGCGGCAAGAAGGCCACCTGCAATGCACGAGTGGTGGACGGGCATGTGGTGAAGCAGGGGGATCAGATCCTTCTGGGAGGCAACAGCCAATACACTTCCCTGTGCCGCAAGCACTGGCGAAGCGGGAAACTGAACGAGTAAGCAAATCGACCTGCGGATTTTCCTCCGCAGGTCGATTTTTGATTACAGCGCATGAACACTGTCAATGTCTTCTTTGGGATGTTCGCTTTTGTACAGGGCCGTGCCCATGACCGCCACATCCAGGCCTTTTTCCTTCAGCATGGGCAGGTTGCTCAGGGATACGCCCCCATCGGCTTCAATCAGCCCCTTGTAGCCCATTTGCCGCAGGGCAGCAACCTTGTCCGCACAATCTGCTCGGAAGGACTGCCCACCGAAGCCGGGCTCTACAGTCATCACCAGCACCAGATCACATAGGGGCAACAGAGGGCGAATCACCTCCGCCGCCGTGCCGGGTTTGATGGACAGGCCTGCCATGGCGCCAAGCAAGCGAATGCGCTTCAGCAACGCTTCCGTATCTTCCGGAATTTCCGCATGAATGGTCACAATGTCCGCACCGTTTTTGATGAAGGCTTCGATGTACTGACCGGGGTTGTCCATCATCAGATGCACATCCAGCGGAACCCCTGCCACAGGCTTCAGTGCCTTCACCAGTGAAGGGCCGAAGCTTAGGTTGGGCACAAAGTGGGCATCCATGATATCCACATGCAGCCAGTCGCAGCCTGCATCCGTCATGCGCCGCACTTCCGCCCCCATCTTCAGGGGATCAGCAGCCAGGATTGATGGGGAAACCTTAATCATAACGACCCCTCCATGCCTCACGAACTTCATTCAGCAGCTGTCGATACCGGCTGAGCCGGTCAGGATCAATCTTGCCTGCCTCACAGGCCGCCGTGACGGCGCACCCCGGCTCCCTGTCATGATAGCAGGGGGTAAAGCGGCACAGCCCTTCGTATTCCCCGAACTCCGGATATTCATCCTTCAGGGTAATGGGTTCCATGCCGTCCTCCAGCTCCAGCAGGCTGAAGCCGGCGGTATCCAGCACCCGAATGCCGTCCTTCATCAGCAGTTCCGCGTGACGGGTGGTGTTTTTGCCCCGCTGGATTTTTTCGCTGATTTCTCCGGTTTCCTGCTGCACTCCCAGCAAAGCATTCAGCAGGGTGGATTTGCCCACCCCGGATTGCCCTGCCATGCAGCACAGCTCTCCTGCCATGGCCTGCTTCAGTTCCGCCAGTCCTTCGCCGGTTTCAGCGCATACGGCATACACCGCCGCGTCGCTGCCTGCGTACTGCCGGCGAACCTGCTCCGGCAGATCACTGTCAAGGTCACCCTTGGTCACCACCAGCAGTATCTTCATGCCCTGCCTGCGGGCACGCACCATCAACCGATCCACCAGCAGAAAATCCGGGGCAGGCGTCGGGCACAGAACAATCAGCAGCAGGGATACATTGGCCACCGGCGGACGGATGCACTCCGTTTTCCGGGGGAGGATTTCCTCCACCCAGCCGTGTTCTTCCCCTTCCCCGGGGGAAAAGAGCACTTCATCCCCCACCAAGGGGGAAATGTGCTGATGCCGGAATTTCTTCTTGCAGCGCAGGGTGTAGCTTTTCCCATCCGGAGCACAAACGGTGTAGAAGCCGCCCATGCCCCGGATCAGCGTGCCCTGCTGCAATGCTTGCGCCTGTTCACTCATTCCATGGTCACCTTTTTTTGATAGGCAAATTTGCCGTCGATATACACACGATAGTCGTAGGTTCCGGCTTCCTTGGCGGTCAGCTCAATGGTGGGCTGCCGGGTTTCCCCTGCGCCGTAGGCCGTGTTTTCCCACATGGTGATTTCATTGCCGTCCTCCACAAGGGTCACCCGCACGGCAATGGTGGTGGTGCTGCTGGTCAGCTCCAGGGTAACGTTGGCCGCATGAGTCAGGCTGGGCACCCGGTAGATGGTCAGGGTAACTGACGTGCCGAGGATCACCTGCGTCCCTGCCGCCGGGGATTGAAGTGCCACCGTTCCGTGAAGGCTTGCATCTGTGGTTTCTTGATACTGCAGGTTGGCGTTCAATGCAAGGCCGCTGGAGGTCAGCAGCTCGGTAGCTTCTTCCAGCGTTTTTTCGCTCAGGTTCGGCACATAGGCACATCCGCCGGAAACCACAACCTGTACCGTGTCTCCAGCCTGGCACTGGGTTCCTGCCTCCGGCAGCTGGGAAATGATAATACCTTCCGCCACGTCTGCGGATACTTCCCGCTGAGTCACTGCCAGCACAAGGCCAGGGGTCTGCAGAAGGGCAATCGCCTCGTCCACCGTAGAACCGGTCAGGCTAGGTACCATCTGCGCAGAAGGGCCTTTGGAAACAGTAAGCACCACCGTGTCTCCCTTACGCAGAGAGGTCTCCGCTTCCGGCGTCTGCATAATGACCACGCCGGCGGATACCGTGGCATGGTTCACTTCCACAATTTCCACATTCAGCCCTGCCCGGGAGGCCAGCCGTGTGGCGCTTGCCTGATCCGAGCCCACCATATCGGGCACGGTGGCGGTATTGGCCACCCGGTCATAGATTTCCACGCCGCCCAGGTACAGGCCGTAAAAGACCAATCCTGCCACCAGCAGGCTGACAATCCACCACAGAGCCGACCCTTTGTGTCCTCCGTTTCGCCGTTTTGCGGCGGCGGTACGGGTTGTGCCGGAGAGACGGACAGGCCCGGAAGGCTGCCGCTGCATGGAGGCTGTGGCATACCCCTGCTGTGCCGGAGGTGCTACCGTTTCCAGCATACGGGGCTGCATTTGTCCCGTGCGGCCTTCCACCGCCTTGCGCAGCTCAGAAGCCATTTGCACGGCGCTCTGGTACCGGTGCCGAGGATTCTTCTCCATGGCCATCATACAGACGTGGATAATGCCCGGAGGCACATCCGGCGCCAAGGTAGCAATGGGGGTAGGCTCATTGTGCAGGTGCTGCATGGCAATGGCCACCGGGCTGTCTCCGTCAAAGGGGACACGGCCGGTCAGCATTTCGTACAGCACCACGCCCACGCTGTAAATATCGCTGGTCACGTCCGCCGTGTGACCACTGGCCTGCTCCGGGCTGAAATAGTGCACGGAGCCCATGACGCTGTCCCCCTTGGATAGGGTGGAGCTGTTGGCCATGCGGGCAATGCCGAAGTCCGAAACCTTAATGTGTCCGTCAGAATGAACAAGGATATTTTGAGGCTTAATGTCCCGGTGGATAATGCCGTTTTCATGGGCATGCTGCAGGGCAGACAGAATCCGAATGGTAATCTGTGCCGCCACAATGGGATTCAGCCGTCCTTTTTCCTGAATGAGCTGCTTCAGGGTTTTCCCCTGCACATACTCCATTACCAGGTAACGGTTGTTGCCATCCATGCCCACATCCAGCAGGTTAACGATATTGTGGTGGGTCATTTTGCTGGCGGCTTCCGCCTCCCGCTGAAAACGCCCCACAAACTCAGCGTCCTGATTAAATTCCGGCCGCAGCACCTTTATGGCCACATTATGGCCGGTACGCATATCGATGGCACGGTAAACAATGGCCATGCCGCCAATGCCGATCTGCTCCACCAGCTTGTAACGGTCTGCTAAGATTTTTTCGCTCATGCAGGATCCTCCCCGTCTACAAAGATGGTCAGGGAGATATTATCCCGTCCGCCGGCTTCCAGCGCCGCTTCCACCAGCAGATCCGCCGCCGCTTCCGGCGGATTCACATGAAGAATTTCCGTCATTTGATCCTTGGATACCATGCCATGAAGACCGTCGGAGCAGATGAGCCACATGTCGCCTTTCTTCCGCTCCTCCGTCAGGATATCCGCATCAATGCCTTCCTCGGTGCCTACGGCCCGGGTAATCACATTGCGCATGGGATGGCAGGCGGCCTGCTCCGGGGTCAGCACCCCTTCACGCACCATTTCCGCCACCATGGAGTGATCCGCCGTGATCTGCTCCAGTGCTCCATCCCGGAGGCGGTAGGCTCGGCTGTCCCCCACATGGCCAATCAGGATCTTTTCCGTGCCCACCCACATGACCGTCAGGGTGGTGCCCATGCCGGATAACTCTTTTTCTTCCTGCTGACGGATGAACAGCCGCCGATTCACCGCCGTAATCGCATTGCGCAGCAAAGCTGCCTCCGGGGTTTTCCCCTTCAGCTGTTGGGTCAGCAAATCCCTGGTGGAGGCAGACGCAACTTCGCCCCCCTGATGCCCACCCATGCCGTCAGCCACGCCCAGCAGCGGCCAGCTGTCGATGACCGCATCCTGATTGCTGGTGCGAACCTTGCCGATGTTGGTGCGGCTCAGGGTCAGGGTCTTCCCTCCTGTTGCCTCCAGAGGATTCACAGGCTCCTTCTTAACTTCCGGCGTTTTAACATCTTGGGATGCTTCTTCCTTCTGCTCCGCCTGGGCAGGCTTTCCGGGATTCGGATCCTCGATGAGGATTTTCTTTCCCTTTCGCCCGCTGATTTGGGCATACAGATCCTTCAGGGAATCGAAGCATTCACCGGTGAATCGAAATTTGCGGCTCATTGTTTCTTCTCCATGCTTTGAAGGGTTTTGCGGCGCAGCTGTCCGCAGGCACCTTCAATGTCATCGCCCATTTCCCTGCGGCGTGTCACGGAAATGTGCAGGCTTTCCAGCTTTTCTGTAAAGCGGCGAACAGTTTGCTCCGTTACGCCCTTCAGGTGTCGTTCCTCCACCACGTTCAGGGGAATCAGGTTCACGTGGCACTGCATTCCCCGAAGCTTGGAGGCCAGCTCCTCCGCATGCCGATCCTCACAGTTGACGCCGCCTACCAGGGCGTATTCGAAGATGACCCGACGCCCTGTTTTTTGGATGTAATTCCGGCAGGCTTCCAGCACATCCGCCATGGGATAGACTTTTGCAATGGGCATGGTCTGCCGGCGGATTTCATCATTGGGGGCGTGAAGGGATACGCTGAGGGTGACGGGCAGATTCTCCTCTGCCAGGTCATACATGCGGGGCACGATGCCGCAGGTGGACAGGGATACGTTTCTCAGGCCGATGTTGACCCCGTCTTCCTCCCGGAGGAGACGCAGGAATTTCATCACGTTAT
This sequence comes from Clostridia bacterium, assembly GCA_030529995.1. Lineage (GTDB taxonomy): Bacteria > Bacillota > Clostridia > Christensenellales > Aristaeellaceae > CAKUFA01. Next base: position 32,013 of record JAUMVT010000014.1, on the reverse strand, counting down.
CGTAATTATCCAAGGGCTCACCGCTGCCCATCAGCACCACATTGTGTACCCGATCCTTCCCGGCAAGGAAGCGATTGGCACACAGGATTTCCCCCAGCATTTCCCCGGCGGTCAGGGAACGGACACATCCCTCCAGCGTGCTGGCGCAGAAGGTGCAGCCCATGCGGCACCCCACCTGGGTGGAAATGCACAGGGTGTAGCCGTGGTGATAGTGCATCAGCACTCCTTCCACACAGTTGCCGTCCTTCAGGCCGAAGAGGAACTTCACCGTATCATCCAAGGCGCTTTGCCGCTTTTCAAGGATGGTCACCGGCTGAGCAACAGCCGTTTCCTTCAGTTTTTCCCGGAGGGCGAGGGGCAGGTTGGTCATTTCGTCAAAGTCGGCACTTTGGTGAATCCAGTGAAAAATCTGCTTCCCCCGGAAAGCAGGCAGACCTTGCTCCTTGCACCAGTCTGCCAGCTCCTGAGGGGTCATGCCGGTTAGCTCGGTCATGACCGTGCCCTCCTCAGCCGGGCAATGTAGAAGCCGCTGACTCCTGCATCCCGTCCCGGCAGTAGCTGCAGCCCCACGTCCTCATGGGCACGGAAGCGTTCGGGAATGGTATCCGGCAAGGGCTCCAAGCGGAACTCCGGATGCCGCTCCAGGAAGGCGGCAATCTGATCCTGATTTTCCGCCTTCATGATGGAGCAGGTGGAATAGACCATAACGCCGCCAGGTTTCACGGTCATGCACAGAGCATCCAGCAGCTTCCGCTGAAGCTCTGCCAGCTCCCGGCAGCTTTCCTCCGTCACACGGTACTTCACATCCGGCTTATCCGCCATGGTACCAAGCCCCGTACAGGGGGCATCCAGCAGCACCGCATCCATGGTGGCATCCAATTCCGGCCGGGGAACGGAAGCATCCCGGGTAATGGGACGAACATTTTCCAGTCCCAGCCGCTTTGCCTGGGCGGCAATCAGCTTGGTGCGGTGATCGTGAAGCTCCCATGCCTGCACACGGCCGGAACCGCCCATCATTTCCGCCAGGAAGCAGGCTTTGCCGCCGGGTGCAGCACAGGCATCCAGCACCTGACTGCCCCGCTTGGGCGCCAGTGCCAGACATGCCATCATGCTGCTTTCTCCCTGAATGCTGAACAGCCCCCCAAGGAAGTCTCCATCCTGACCGATGTCCGCCATGTTGCGGATGTGATAGGCATAGGGAACCTCCGCCTTATCATGTTCCCAGACCTTTTTATTCAGCAGGGCTTCAAAGCCTGCGTCATCCAGCCGGGTCAAGTTCGGGCGAACGGTAATGCTCTCCTGGGCATGGCAGGCCATGATGGCATTGGCCGTCTCCACGCCCCAGTCCTGATCCAGCCTGCGTACCAGCCATTCCGGCACGGAATAGGCAATGGAGCGAGCCTTCACAGGATCCTGCGCCGGGTCAGGCCAAACAAGTTCTTCCTTGCGGCGCACCAGATTCCGCAGAATGCCGTTGCACACCCCGGCCAAGCCATCCATGCCGATTTCCCGGCAAAGGTGCACCGCCGTGTTGGTAGCCGCGCTTTCGGGAATCCGATCCTCCAGCAGAATCTGGCAGGCACCGAGGCGCAGCACATTCCGCAGCTTGATATCCGTATCCGGGCGAGCCATGATTTGATCCAGTGCCCAGTCCAGCTTCAGCTGCTGCTCCAAAGTATCGTAAGCCAAACGGGAGGCCAGACGGCGATCCGCAGGAGACAGGCCGCTCTTGGTCAGATGCTCATCCAAGGACAGGGATGCGTACGCCCCGTTTTCCGTTACGTCACGAATGACGGCAAGTGCCACCCGACGAGCCGCCAGTCCCTCCGGCACAGGCTTGACCGCCTTCACCGCCGGCTTATCCCCACGGAAAGGACGATTTTGTCCAACAGGTCGGCGTGCATCTCCACCGAATGGGCGATTCTGTGCATGTTGACGATGTTCATCCCCACGGAAGTGATTGTTTGGTGTCATGTCACGGGGACGTTCTCCACCTTGCGAATGATTCGGTTGAGCATGATTGAACCTTTCCCCACGGAAGGCAGGCTTCTCCCCCGGTTTCGCGGCATCTCTCCCACCGAAGGGACGATTTACGCCTGCCGGAGCGCCGCTATTTGGCCTGTATCCTCCACTTTGATGGCCGTTTTGCGGCCTGTTGTTTTGTCTGCTCCCACCCATGGGTTTTTGTGCAGTATGAAATCCCGGTTTGTCTCCACCGGGGCGGCGATCATTGTTCATGCGTTTTCCTCTTTCAGCACCGTGCCGACCGTCATCGGATGACCACGGAGATAATCTTTACTGTTCATAGGCTTTCCGCCGGGGGCCTGCAATTGCAGAATGCGTACCGCTTGCTTTCCGCAGGCAATCACCAGTCCGGCCTTGGAATCGGCAAGGAGGATTTCTCCCGGCGCACCGCTGCCCTCTGCCACTTCAGCCTTCAGCAGCTTCAGCCGTCCGTTTTCCCAAGGCGTGGTTGCGGCAGGCCAGGGATTCAGGCCATGAATCTGATGCACAATGTCCGATGCTTCCTTTTGCCAATCAACAATGCCCATTTCCTTGGTCAGCTTGGGATCATAGGTCATTTGGCTTTCATCCTGGGGAATGGGCTTCAGGGTGCCTGCCTCCAGGGCATGGATGGTCTCCAGCAGCAGCTCCGCCCCCACGTGGGACAGTCGCTCCGTCAGCTCTCCGCAGCTTTCCTGTGGCAGAATATCCACGCTACGCTGCAGCAGCATGGCACCTGTATCCACCCCTCGATCCATCAGCATGGTGGTAATGCCGGCCTGCTGATCCCCCTGCAGAATGCCCCATGCAATAGGGGCGCTTCCCCGGTGCCGGGGCAGCAGGGACGCATGTACGTTAATATTGCCAAGGGGCGGAATATCCAGCAGCTCCTGGGACAGAATCTGCCCAAAGGCCGCCGTAACGCACAGATCAGGCGCCAAGGCCTTCAGCTCCTCCACGCTTTCCTTGCGGATACGCTGGGGCTGATAAACCGGAATCCCCCGGCGGAGGGCTTCCTCCTTCACGGGGGAAGGGGTTAATTTGTTGCCCCGTCCCTTGGGACGATCCGGCTGAGTGTACACGCCGATGACGTTATAGCCTGCATCGCACAGGGCAGCAAGACAGGGCACGGCAAAGTCCGGCGTACCCATAAAGACAATTTTCACTCCGCATGCTCCTCTTCTGCATCGTCCTCCGGCACATGACCCTCAATTTCCTCCGGGGTCAGTTCCCGATCCATGCGGTCAATGTACAGCACGCCATCCAAGTGATCCAGCTCATGGCACACCGCCCGGGCAAACAGCTCCTCCGCTTCAAACTCGAAGAAGCGACCCCGGCGATCCTGTGCCCGCACGGTTACGTGATTGGGCCGGGTTACAATGGCCTGACGGCCGGGCAGGCTCAGGCAGCCCTCCCGTCCGCACTGCTTGCCGGAGGACTCAATGATTTCCGGGTTCACCAGCTCCACCAGCCCGTCGCCCACATCGATAACCACCACACGGCGGAGAATCCCCACCTGAGGTGCCGCCAAGCCCACGCCGTCTGCCTTGTACATGGTATCGGCCATGTCCTTCAGCAGCGTCCACAGCCGCAGGTCAAACTTTTCCTGCTTCTTGCAATTCTTGCGGAGGGTATCGTCCCCCAGGGTCACAATTTTACGGATTGCCATGGTTCTCTTTTCCTCTTTTCTGGGATGCTTTACATCATGTTGGTCGGATTATATTCAAAGTATGCCTCGGCACCGGAGTGTTCCCGGCGGGTCAGCTCCGTCACTGCCGCCACAAAGGCTTCCGTATCCGGGTGCACCAGCAGCTTCATCAGGACCTGATAGCGGGTTTTCCCTCGAAGGAAGGTGACGGAAGGCTGATTCATCACCATCATCAGCACCCGCTTTTTCCAAGCCGGATGCTCCTCCAGCAGAGCTTGACATTGGCCGTAGATTTCCTCTGCGCACCTTTTTCCCGCATCGCCGCCGGAAGCCTCCACCAGCACCCGTGCCATAATGGTGAATGGCGGATACAGCCCCCTGCGCCGCCGGTCGAATTCCGATTCGAAGAAGCCCCGATAGTCCTGGGCGGCGGCAAAGCAAATCGTAGAATCCTCCGGCTTGTAGGTCTGGATGACCACTTGCCCCGGTGTGTTCCCTCGTCCGGCGCGGCCTGCCACCTGGGTCAGCAGCTGAAAGGTACGCTCCCGGGAGCGATAGTCCGGCAGATTCAGCGTCATATCCGCTGCCACCACCCCCACCAGCGTAACCCGAGGGAAGTCCAGCCCCTTGGCGATCATCTGGGTACCAACCAGAATCCGGGTCTGACCGGAACGGAAGGCATCCAGTATTTTTTGATGTCCGTCCTTGCCGGAGGTGGTGTCAATGTCCATCCGCCCCACGGGAATCCCCGGCAGCAGCTTGTGCAGTTCCTCCTCCACCTTCTGGGTGCCTGCACCAAAGTAGCGAATGTATTTGCTGCCGCACTCCGGGCAGGTGTCCGGCACATCCTCCACATTGCCGCAGTAGTGGCAGTGGAGCTTTCCGTCGCCGCCGCTGATGTGATAGGTCATGGACACATCACAGTTGGGGCACTTGATTACGTGACCGCAGCTCCGGCAGCTGACAAAGGAATTGTACCCCCGCCGGTTCATCAGCAGCATAGCTTGTTCCCCTCGCTGCATGCAGGTTTTCAACGCTTTCTGCAAGGCGGTGGAAAACATGGAGCGGTTGCCCATTTCCAGTTCCTTACGCATGTCAGCCAGATAAACCTCCGGCATGGGTCTTCCCCCCACCCGATGAGGCATTTCCAGCAGGGTATAATCCCCTCGCCGTGCCATGGCAAAGGACAAAATGCTGGGGGTTGCGCTGGCCAGCAGCAAGGTTGCGCCCTCTGCCTCGCACCGCCAAGCGGCCACCTCCCGGGCATCGTACCGGGGATGATGATCACTGCGGTAGGTGGTTTCATGCTCCTCGTCAATGACGATGAGTCCAAGATTGTCAATGGGTGCAAACACGGCCGACCGGGCGCCGATAACCACCTGTGCGTCTCCCCGGCGAATCCGCCGCCATTCGTCAAACCGCTCCCCTGCACTGAGCCGGGAATGAATCACCGCTGCTCCGCTGCCGAAGCGAGTGCGGAACCAGCTGACCATTTGGGGCGTCAGGGCAATTTCCGGCACCAGAATCATGGCGCCTTTTCCCTGCCGCAGGGTTTCCCGTACCAAGCGGATAAACACTTCCGTTTTTCCGCTGCCGGTCACGCCGTGGAGCAGGTACTTTCCCTTGCCCTTCCGCAGATCCGGCAGTACCACCTCCAGCACTTCCTGCTGTTCATCGGTGAGCACCGGATCTTCTGCCGCTTTCTCTTCCCTGCTTCCGCCGGGGCGGCGAAGGGACTCCTGCCGAAAGAGGCGTACATATCCCTGTTCCGCCAGCGCATTCAGGGCAGGCTGCGGATCCCGAACCAGCATGGCCAGCTCCCCCACTGCATGGGGCTTGCCATCCTTCAGCAAGGTCAGCAGGGTGCGGCGTTTCTGGGAACGCCCCTGCTTTTCGATGGCCTGCGTCAGCTGCTCTTCATCCTCCAAGGTGCTTTGCGCCATGGGGCAAGTCCGCTCTTTCACCCGGCCGCCCCGCATCTCCGCCGGCATCATCAGCCGAAGGGTTTCAGCCAGGGGGCAATGGGCGTTTTCTGCCATGCGCTGGGCTAAGGTCAGCAGCTGGGGCAGAATGGCAGGGTAATCTTCCAAGGGTGCAATCACGCTGCGGAGCTTGCTTTCCGGCACGTCCGCATGCTGGGCAAAGCCCACCACAATGCCCTCTTTCTTTCGGGGGCCGAAGGGCACTTCCACCCGCTGCCCGACAGCCAGCTCCATACCCTGCGGAATCAGATAGGAAAAGGTATGAGCAACCTGCTCGTGCACAATATCCACAATGACCTGTGCCAGCACCTGCTCACCTCCCTGTCCATACTACGCCATCTTCTATTATAACCGATCTCGTTTCCTTTTCAAGTTGTAATTTCCTGCGATTCATGATATGGTAAGAAAGATTCCCAAATCAATGGAGGCAGCGGCATGAAAATCCTTGTAACCGGTTTTACTCCCTTCGGCGGTGAAAGTGTCAATCCTGCCTGGCTGGCGGTGCAAGCTTTGCCGGATGTGATCGGCCCGTGGCAGGTGCACAAAGCAGAGGTGCCTACCGCCTTTGATGCTTCCCGTGTCTGCTTAACGAAGCTTGTGGAGACGCTGCGCCCGGATGCGGTGATCTGCGTGGGGCAGGCCGGCGGACGGGACGCAATAACCATCGAGCGGGTTGCCATCAACGTGATGGACGCCGCTCTGCCGGATAACGAAGGCGATCAGCCCCAGGATGTGCCGGTGGTTTCCGGCGCACCGGCAGCTTATTTCACCACCCTGCCCATCAAGGCCATGGTTGCCGCCATTCAGGCCGCTTCCCTGCCGGCCAAGGTTTCCAACACGGCAGGTACCTTTGTGTGCAACACCCTGATGTATCATCTGCTCCATTTGGCAGCAACAAAATATCCGGCCATGATGGGCGGATTCATCCATGTGCCCTATGTGCCTGAGCAAGTAACAAACAAGCCTGCCGGAACCCCCTGCATGGCCGCAGCGGATATCACCCGGGCGCTGGAAGCCGCCATCCAGGCCATCCCCGCACCGCAGAAAGAAGGATGATTGCATGCGCCGATTGCTAGCCTGGCTCCTGATTTTCCTCCTGCCCGTTGCCGCACTGGCAGAGCCGGAAACGCCCTACGGTCAGGGTCTTTCCGTCCGCTATGCCCTGCTGCCGGCATCCCAGCAAACGTTGGTGGATCTGCTGTACAAGGCGGCGCTGACGCATGAAACAACGGTCGCCGTGCCGGAGGGAACCAAGTATGACGACCTGAACGCCGCCTTCTGCTTTGTGTCAGAAGAATACCCGGAATTGATTGCCTTGGACAATCAAACGACCCTCCACTACTATCAAAACACGCCGGATGTTGCGACGGCCATTACCCTGCAATATATCATGTCCCAGAAGCAGGAAGAGGAGCGGCGCAGCGTGATGATGCAAACCGCTGAAGAAATTGTAGCGGAGGCACCGACGGGTCTTTTCGACCGGGAACTGTTTCTGCATGACAAGCTGTGCAGCATCGTATCCTATGACAGCGACACCTATGGCTTCAGCACTGCTGACCTGGCGCTGGTAGACGGCATGGCTGTATGCGAAGGGTACACCCGCGCCATGACCCTGCTGTGCCGCATGGCAGGCATCCCCTGCAGCTTTGTCAGCGGCACCGATAAGCAAAGCGGAGAAAATCACGCCTGGAATCTGCTGCTGCTGGACGGCACAGCCTGCTACACGGACGTGACGTCAGATGACAGTGCGGACGGCATCACCCTGCACTGGTACTTCAACCTGTCGGCCGCCGAGCTTTCCCTGACCCACAGCATGAAGACTGCCGTTTCTCTCCCCAGTGATGACACATGGGAATATCATCGCATGATGGGACTGCTTGTGGAGGAAGGAGGCAATGCGGCAGATGTGCTGGTCTCCGCCCTGTCCAAGGGGCTGACCCCATCCCTTCGGTTTGTTTCCTCCGCCGATTATGCCGTCTTTGCCGAACAGCCGCTGGAAGTGCTGAATCAGGCTCGTGCCCGGCTGGGATTATCGGCCGAAACCAATCTCCGCTACTCGAAGGATGACACGACCCAGTGCGCCGTGCTGCTGGTGGAAAGTTGCATCCAATGACGAAATATGATACAGTAAGGCGGTTCAATCAAAATGGATGTGAGGTGACACCGATGCTCACGATTTTGAAAGGCAACATTCTTTCCGCCCCGGAAATGGGCAAGATCGAAGCCATTCCCCATGGCTATTTGGTGGCAGAGGACGGGATCATTGAGGGGATTTACCCGGTACTGCCTGACAAGTATGCATCCGCCCCTGTGGAAGATTACGGGGACGACCTGATTCTTCAGTCTTTTGCCGACCTTCACCTGCACGCGCCCCAGTATCCCATGCTGGGCATGGGCATGGATCTGCCCCTGTTGGACTGGCTGACCACTTATACCTATCCCAATGAAAGCCGCTTTCAGGATACGGACTATGCCCGGTATGTGTATCATCGTCTGGCCCAGGAGCTGGTATCCTACGGCACCACCCGGGTATGCATGTTTTCCTCCTTCCATACCGATGCCACCCTGATCCTGATGGACGAATTGGAAAAGGCCGGCGTAACAGGCTATGTGGGCAAGGTAGGCATGGATCGAAACGGCATTCCCGGCATGATGGAAAGCAGCACGGCGGAAGCCATCAGCGAAACGGATCGATGGCTGGCGGCGTGCCATTTTGAGCATATCAAACCTATTCTGACTCCTCGCTTTACCCCTTCCTGCACCAACGAGCTGATGGCGCATTTGGGCAAGCTGGCGACGGAGCTTCATTTGCCGGTGCAGTCCCACCTGTCGGAAAACCGGGCGGAGATTGCCTGGGTACGGGAATTGCACCCGGACTGTGAGCAGTACTGGCAGACCTATGCCAAGTACGGCCTGTGGAATGACCGCACCGTCATGGCGCACTGTGTCTGGTCCGACGAGAAGGAACGGCAGGCCATTCGGGATGCAGGCGTCACGGTGATCCACTGCCCGGATTCCAACCAGAATGTTTCCTCCGGCTTTGCCCCCGTGCGGCAGATGCTGACGGAAGGCACCAAGGTCTCCTTGGGCAGCGACATTGCCGGCGGCGACCACCTGTGCATGTTCGATGTGATCACCGCCGCTATCCGTGCTTCCAAGGTCAAGGGCATGATCGATGACTGGAAGACCCCCTTCCTGACCGTGAAAGAGGGATGGTACCTGGGCACCTCCGCCGGCGCCGCCTTCTTCGGTGAACAGCCGGGCTTTGCCAAGGGGAATCCCCTCCACGCCATCGTCATTCGCGATGACACCCTATTGAATCCCCGTACCATGTCCCTGGAAGACCGGCTGGAGCGAGCCGTGTACCGTCGGCAGAAGGATGCCCTGCAGGCCGTGTGGTCCGCCGGGCGGAAAATCCTTGACCGCAGTACAGCCGCAAAATAAGCTTTGCACCCATTCCCCTTCCTGCATCAGCAGAATCGATACACGAGAAGGAGATGATCAAATGACGAAGACGACAGAAAAGATTTGCAAGCATAACGTGAACAAGGTGCTTTCCCTGCTGGGCGGGACACTGCTGCTTTTCGGCGTGATCCTGCTGGCCGTGAAAGCGGTGTCACCGGAGTATGTGGATGCAAGGGGCATGCTGCACGAGCATTTCTTCCTGCTGCCCTGCGGTTTTTTGAGCATCTTCTGCGGCATGCTGTCCTTCCTGGCGTTAGGCGTGCGAAAGCTGATTCGCAAAAAGCAATAATTCAGCCCACACGGCAGTGAAAGCTCCAATTATCAATTTGCTGACCGTTTCGCTCCAGCGTGCGATGCGCAAATTCGGAAAAGCCGTTCTTTTCATAGAACCTGCAATTCACCGCCGTGTTGGTAATCAAGGCAAGCTCTTTGCCGCCCTGCTGCTGCATGTAGGGCAGCAGGCAGTCCTTCAGCATACTGCTGCCCAGACCGCTGCCCTTCCTGTCAGGAGCAACAACCAGCATTTCCAGATACCGGGCATCCGGGTAATTTGGGGCACAATCCTGCTGTGCTTCTTCGGAAACGGCGAAGAAGTCCAGAATTTTTCTCATGCCTACCGGAAACACCAAACGAACGCCTCCGGCCTTGATGTAGTCCGGCAAAGTGACCCGTTTCTCTTTCGGGTTTTGCAGCAGTGCCGCTGAAACCATGCAGCCATCTTGCACGCCGATGAAGCACTTGTGATGCGCCATGTTGGCTCGGATGTGAATGGCATGCAGCTTTTCCATGTAAGCCGTATAAGCTTCCGGAGTTTTCAGCACAGGTAAAAAGGCAAAGTCAAAAAAGGGATAATGGCCGAAGGATGCTGCGGCCAGCTTGGCGACTGCCGGGATCTCCGCTTTCGTTGCTTCTCTGTAGGTGATCATGTTCCCGTTCCTTTCGTGGTGTGTTCTTTTGAACCGATTGGTATTGTTTCCCATCGGCAGGGTCGTAGGCATCAGTCTGTTGACCCTGCCGCTTTGCATACCATCGGCATTCAAAAGGCACAATTCGATTCTCCGCATAACTTCTATTCAAATTTATGAACAGGTGTTTACTAACGGACGAGCGTATCATATAATACGCAAGAGAAACTTCCAATAGGCAGTTTCCCGGATTCTGTTTCATACTGAACAGGTACCTGAAAGGTGTTCATGGAAAGGATGGTCATCCATGGAAGACCGGCGGATTCAAAAATCGAAAGAAGCCATTCAGAAAAGCTTCCTGGCACTCCTGCAGGAAAAGAGCCTAAAGAAAATCACCGTGGCCGAAATCTGCCGCACGGCCAACATCGGCCGGGGCACATTCTACCTGCACTACATGGATGTGTATGACCTTTACGCGCAAATCGAAGGCGAACTCTATACCGGGTTGCTCCGGCTGTATGCGTCAGCTTTCCCCACCACCAGTCAGGAAAACAGCAAGCTTTTATCCGATGGTTTGACCCTGTACATCGAGGAACACAAGGAGCTGTTTCTGCTCCTCGTCCGGGCAGACAACGACCATGCTTTGCAGAAGCTGAAGTCCCTGTTTAACGAGCAGGTATTGCAGGAGAGCCGTAAGGTAAACCCGGACGGCAATCCGGCCTACGACACCATGGAAGCCATTTTCGTTGTTGCCGGTGTGATGGGGGTTCTGGAACAGTGGCTCACCGACGGCATGCAAATTTCCCGTGACGAGATTGCAGCCATGCTGCATCGCATGCTGTGCAAAATCAACGGATCCTGCCTGTAGTTTTCTTTTTCTGCCGTTCATTGACCGAAAATGAATTTTCATCGTTTCAGAATTGCATTTTTGTGCAAAAAGCCCTTGCTTTCCGTGGGATTTTCGCTATAATAGAACCATCACCTTGCTTTTTAACAAAGTGGCCGCAATGAGGCGTCCGAATCGGCAGTCCTCCTTGCCCCCTTGACCCAGGGTGAAGATCATGTCTTCAGGAGGCTGAGACCCATGGCATTGACCATTTCTCACCGTGTACAGAATATTGCTCCTTCCCTGACGCTGCAAATTGACGCCCGAGCCAAGGAAATGAAGGCAGCCGGGCTGGATGTGATCGGCTTCGGCGCAGGCGAGCCTGATTTTCCCACGCCAAAATATATCTGCGATGCAGCCCGGGAAGCCCTTGATCTGGGGTTGACCCGCTACACTCCTGCCGCCGGCACCAAGGAACTGCGAAAGGCCATCTGCGAAAAGCTCCGCAAGGACAATGACATGACCTACACCTATGGTGACATTCTGGTATCCAACGGTGCCAAGCACAGCCTGTATACCATTTTTCAGGCCATTCTGGATCCCGGTGACGAGGTGCTGATTCCCACCCCCTGCTGGGTCAGCTATCCTGAAATGGTGCGCATGGCCGGCGGTGTACCCGTGTTCATCCCGGCAGACGAAAGCACGGACTTCATCCCCACCAACAAGGCCATTGCCAGCCGTGTCACCCGGCGCACCAAGGCCATTATCATCACCAGCCCTTCCAACCCCAACGGCAGCGTGTGGAGTCGGGAGCAGCTGCAGTTCGTGGCAGACTTGGCCGTCAGCCACCCCTTCTATGTGGTCAGCGATGAAATTTATGAAAAGCTGATTTACGATGGCCGTGAGCATCTCTCCATTGCCCAGCTGGGCGAGCAGATCAAGGCGCAAACCTTCCTGGTCAACGGTGTCAGCAAGGCCTATGCCATGACCGGATGGCGCATTGGCTACGTGGCAGGTCCCCGGCACGAGATTACCGCCATGGCCAACTTCCAGTCCCAGGCCACCAGCAACGCCAACTCCATTGCCCAGTATGCCGCCATGAAAGCCCTGCAGGGGGATCAAAGCTGCGTCACGGAAATGGTGGCGGAGTTTGAGCGGCGGCGCAATGCCATGGTGGAGAAGATCAACGAAATCCCCGGCGTTTCCTGCCGAAAGCCTGCCGGCGCCTTCTACATCATGATGAACATCAAGCAGCTGCTGGGCAAGCACTTCGGCGGCCGGGTACTGGAGTCTTCCATGGACTTTGCCGAACTGCTGCTGGCAGAAAAGCAGGTGGCCGTCGTGCCCGGTATTGCCTTTGAGGCAGAGGGCTTCTGCCGCCTGAGCTACGCCATCTCCATGGAGAGCTGCCTGGAGGGCGTAAAGCGCATCGGCGAGTTTGTGGATCTATTAACCTAATGATTGAATAGCGGAGGACATGTACCATGCTGGAGTTTGATACGAAATCCAATCTGATCATGCAGGCCAAGTACAAGTATGACCTGCAGGACGTTGCGGAGCCAAACCTGTATCGGGAGATTTATGATTATTCCCACATCCCGAAAATCGCCTTCAACATGCGTCACGTTCCCGAAGATATGCCGGATGAAATCTGGCTGACCGACACCACCTTCCGGGATGGTCAGCAATCCGTCAGTCCCTTTACCCCGGATCAGATTGTGCACCTGTTCAAGCTGATGAACCGGCTGGGCGGCCCCAAGGGCATCATTCGGCAAAGCGAATTCTTCCTCTACACGGAAAAGGACAAGGAAGCCCTGCACCGGTGTCAGGATCTTGGGCTGACCTTCCCGGAAATCACCACGTGGATCCGTGCCAATGAAAAAGATTTTCAGCTGGTGAAGAATGCAGGGGTTGCGGAAACCGGCATTCTGGTTTCCTGCAGCGACTATCACATCTTCCACAAGATGCACCTGACCCGCCGTCAGGCCATGGACAAGTATCTGGGCATTGTGAAGGAAGCCCTGAACCAGGGTATTCGCCCCCGCTGCCACTTTGAGGACATTACCCGGGCGGATTTCTACGGCTTTGTGGTTCCCTTCGCCGAGGCGCTGATGGACCTGAGCCACGAAAGCGGCATCCCCATCAAAATCCGTGCCTGCGATACCATGGGCTTCGGCGTAACCTACTACGGCGCCGCCTTGCCCCGCAGCGTCCCCGGCATCATTTACGGTCTCCGTCACTATGCGGAGGTGCCTTCCGGTCAGCTGGAGTGGCATGGACACAACGACTTCTACAAGGTGGTCAGCAACGCAGGCGCCGCCTGGATGTACGGCTGCTCCAGCGTCAACTGTTCCCTGCTGGGCATCGGCGAACGCACAGGCAACTGCCCCCTGGAGGCCATGGCCATTGAGTATCAGGCTCTCCGTGGCACGGACGACGGCATGGATCTGACCGCCGTGACCGAAATTGCGGACTATATGGAGCGGGAAATCGGCATCGAAATCAGTCCCCGTCAGCCCTTTGTAGGCCGCCACTTCAACGTAACCCGGGCAGGCATCCATGCCGACGGCATGCTGAAGGATGAGGAGATCTACAACATCTTCGATACCGCCGCCCTGCTGAATCGTCCTGCTACGGTGGCCGTAGACTCCCACTCCGGTCTGGCCGGTGTTGCCCACTGGATCAACAGCTATTTCCGCCTGAAGGGGGACAATGTGCTGGCCAAGGATGATCCTCTGGTGCTGGACGTGCGTGCCAAGGTGGATGAACTGTATGCCGAAGGCCGGAACACCGTCATGGGCGATGAGGAACTGGAAATCATGGTTCGCAACAGTGATGTGGAGCGGTACGAGCATCTGCTGTTCCACAAGAGCAAATAATTCCCGAGCAAGCAAACAAGGCTGCCTCTGATGATTTATAAAGATCATCGGAGACAGCCTTGTTTTATTCTCCCTCCAGCACTTCCCACTGCCGGTAGAGCTCATCGATTTCGTCCTTCTTCTGCTGATAGGCCTTGGCAAGTTCCGCAGCCTTTTCCGCATCCTGATAGGTATCCGGTTGGGACAGCCGGTGCTCCATGTCCGCAGCTTCTTCCTCTGCCTTGGCGATGGCCTCCTCTGCCTGCTTCAGCGCTGCCTTCTTTTCACGAAGGCGTTTTTCTTCCTCACGGGAGCGGCGCTTCTCCTTGTCCATGGCCGTTTTGGTGACCTGGGGTGCATCCCCGTCAGGCTCCTGCAGACGGGTGATTTTCTCATAATAGTCATCGTAGTTGCCCAGGTACTCCCGTATGCCTCCGTTTTCCAGCACACACACCTTGTTGGCAAAGCGGTTAATGAAGTACCGGTCGTGGCTGATGGCGAGGATCGTTCCCGGAAAGCCTTCCAGCGCATCTTCCAGCACTTCACGGCTGTCCATGTCCAAGTGGTTGGTGGGCTCGTCCAGCAGCAGCAGATTGTCCTTGCGGAGCATCAGCTTCGTCAGGGCAACCCGTCCCTTTTCCCCACCGGAAAGGGTCGAGATGGGCATCAGTACATCGTCCCCCGTAAAGAGGAACAAGCCCAGTGCCCCACGCACCTCGGTCTGATCCAGGCGGCGGAAATCGTCCCACACCTCGTCCAGCACGGTTTTGTTTTCATGCAAATGCGCCTGATGCTGGTCATAATAGCCGATATCCACCCCAGCCCCCAGGCGAATGGTGCCTCCGTCCGGCTTTTCCTCCCCGATGAGGCACTTGAACAGGGTGGATTTTCCTACGCCGTTGTCCCCGATGAGGGCAACCCGATCCCCTGCCCGCAGATGCATCTTCACGTGATCAAACAGGACACGCTCGTCGAAGCCCTTCTTCAGTTCGTCAACCATCAGCACATCTTCGCCGGTGCGCCTGCGACAATCGAAGCGGAAATGAATGGCACTTTCATCCTGAGGCTTTTCCAGCCGATCCATTTTCTCCAGCCGCTTCTCCCGGCTTTCCGCCGCACGGATGGATTTTTCCCGGTTAAATCGGCGATACCGGGCAATGATGGCCTGCTGCCGCGCAATCTCCTTCTGCTGCATTTCATAGGCCTTCATGCGGATTTCGAACCGCTGGGCACGATGTGCCATATAGGCCGTGTAGTTGCCGTCGTAGCATTCCGTGGTGCCCAGCAGCAGCTCACACATGCGGTCGCACACATGATCCATAAAGTACCGGTCGTGGCTGACCAGCAGCACCGCTCCCCGGTAGGTGCGGAGGTAATCCTCCAGCCAGGCAATGGACTTCAGATCCAGATGGTTGGTTGGCTCGTCCAGCAGCAGCAGATCCGGCTCCGTTAGCAGCATCCGCGCCAGGCAAAGCCGGGTACGTTCTCCGCCGGAAAGCAGCTTGGCAGGCTGACTCTGCTGCTCCTTCCGGAAGCCCAAACCGGCCAGCACCCCCTGCACGGTGGAACGCCAGCCGAAACCGTTGCTCTTTTCAAAGGTTCTGGTCAGCTGATCGTAACGGCTGCCAAGGCGATGCAGGAGAGCTTCATCCTCCACTGCCTCCGCCATTTGACATTCCAGCGAGCGGAGTTCTTCCTCCATGCGCATCACCGGCTCGAAGACGCTTTCCATTTCCTCCAGCACGGTTTTGCTTTCGTCCACCATGCCCTGCTGCGCCAGGTAGCCCAGCCGGATGCCCTTCTGCATGGTGATGGTGCCGTCATCCGCCGTTTCCAGCCCGGCAATGATCTTCATCAGCGTTGACTTGCCGCAGCCGTTCACGCCCACCAAGCCCATACGCTGACCATCCTGCAGCACAAGGGACGCATCCCGAAGCACCTCATTGGTACCAAAGCTTTTCTTGACGCCCTGAAGGGACAGCAAAATCATACGTTCACCTCATTCATGGGGGAAGGATTAAAAAAAGTAAGGCAGCACTTCCAGCACAAGCAGAAGACCTGCCAATGCCCATTCTGCCCGGGTCAATCGTCCGCCCTTCTTTGCTGCACTTCGCAGCAGATACCCTGCCGACAAAAGCAATACGCCGGCGCAGAGAATCACCCAGGGCAGTGACGTTGCCACGGGAAAGCAGCTCCACACAACCGCCGCTCCGTTATAAGCCCCGTGGAAAAGCATGCACAGGGGCAGGCTTCCGCAACCTGCATAGAGCACCCCCAGCAGGAGGCCGCAGCCTAAGTGTGCCGGCAGTCCGGCAGGGGAACCGTGCATCAGGGCGAAGCTTGCCGTACTCAGCAGCAGTGCCGTCACAGGCGAATGTTCCTCCTGCAGCGTGCCCTGCAGAAGCCCCCGAAAGAAGACTTCCTCAGCGATTGCAGGGATCAGCACCAGTGCCAGCACAGCCGGCACCCATTCAGCAGTGGTGGTCGGCATAGGCATGACGCCGGCGGATGAAAGCCCCGCATAGCCCGTCCATACTTCCGTCAGGGCAGAAAGCGCATACTGCGCCATGACACCTGCTGCCAGCGCAGCGGGAATGTGATACCATTGTGTCTTGCAGGAAACTTGTTTGTGCCGCTTGAACACTGCCATGCCAGGCAGAAGGTAGGTGACAGTTTCCCGCAGGATCACACGCACATAAACCGCAACGCTGCCCCATGTATCCGGAATCAGCTCATTCAGCGTACAGGCAACAGGATACCGGAGGAGAAAAACCAGCAGGGCAGCCAGCAGGGCTTTCTCGCCCTTCGTCAGCGTCCTCACTTGTCCTCCCGAAGGGTGTACACACTGCCCACCTGATCCCGCATGGCCAGATCCAGGCACAGCTCCACACCCAGCTTGACGCCTTCCTGCTCGGCACGCATTTCACTGGTTTGCAGTGCCAGATGGGGCGTGTTATTTTCGCCGCTCAGATGTCCCAGAATCACGTTGTGCACCCCGGTGTTCAGCAGCTGCATCAGAGCATCGGCACAGGCATCATTGCTCAGGTGCCCGTGATTGCCCAAGATGCGCTGCTTCAGTGCCATGGGATAATGAGGATTGGCACGGAGCATATCCGGGTCATGGTTGCTCTCCAGCAGCACCAGATTGCTTCCGGCAATGGCATCACTAACCCGCTTGGTAAACTGCCCTAAGTCCGTGGCGGTCGCAATGCTTAATCCGCCCCCGTACAGGCGAAAGCCTACCGGATCAGCCGCATCATGGGGAATGGCAAAGGGCACTACCCCGATATCCCCCATGTAAAAATCCTGTCCCTTGTTAAAGGTCACCTTCAGTTCAGGGGGCACCACGCCGATTTTCTTTTCCATAGCTCGCCAAGTGCCGGGGGTCGCATAAATGGGCAGGCGGTACTTCCGTGCCATAACACCTGCGCCGCTGATATGATCAGAATGCTCATGGGTGATTAAGATGCCGCTCAGGGTCTGGGGCTCCACTCCGATGGATCGCAGCGCCTCCGTCAGGGTTTTCCCCGGCTTGCCTGCGTCAATCAGCAGCCGGGTCTGACCATACTGAACAAACAGCGCATTGCCGCTGGAACCGGAATACAGCGGACAAAAGATCATGTCCAATAACCTTTACCTCATTTTATCCATTACACATCCAAGTGCTTGGCCACTCGCTCCTCCACAGGCGGAGGCGTCATATAATCCGAACCGAAGAGGATGGTCAGCACCTCATCATACCGGGCAGGAATCAGGCATGGAATGCCCTCAAAGGGAACGGTGATCTTTTCCGCAAACTGGTCAGGATGCCACACGTGCATCATCAGTTC
The DNA here is from genome assembly GCA_030529995.1 of Clostridia bacterium. GTDB lineage: Bacteria > Bacillota > Clostridia > Christensenellales > Aristaeellaceae > CAKUFA01. The sequence continues at coordinate 14,495 of JAUMVT010000014.1, read as the reverse complement.
AAACGCACCGTTGGACATGTGCAGATCATTGCCGGTGGTTACCTTGGTGGAAACCTTCTCGTACCGCTTAGCCTTCCACTTGTAGGTAAAAGGCAAACCCATCAGATGGGTTGCGTGCAGCAGGATCCGGTTCTTCAGCCCGAAGCGGCTGTAATCCACGTTTTTCTTCATCATGCCTTGCAGCAGATGAAGATGCAGATAATGCATTTTCCGCTTGAAGCCAGGCTCCGGCAGGTGATCCAGAATGAACAGATCCGTAAAGGCAGCCGCCTTTTCCGGGTCACGGTTCATGACCCGAGGGGTCCAGGTATCCAGATAGGTCAGCTCAAAGCGCCGATCACACTCCTTGGGATACACCTGACGGAACTTGGTGAATTCCTCCCGAGTCATGAGCAGATCCACATCATCATCCCAGGGAATAAAGCCATGGTGCCGCACAGCCCCCAACAGGCTGCCGCACATCAGGTTATATGAGATATGATGCCGGTCACAGATCTTCACAATGTCCCGCAGCTGGCAAAGCAGCTCCTCATGAATTTGCTCCAGCGTCAGTTTGCTTTCTTCCACGGATAGGCCTCCTTACTCCCCAAGCCAGGCCAACGTGCGCCGGCAGATGGCTTCATCATCCATTTCATATACACCACGAAGATACTGCTGGGTACCAACGGTGCAGCAGTACACATCCGGCATGCCGATCCGGTGCAGCTTGCAGCCTGCGCCGGCCTCCGCCAACACCTCCGCCACGGCAGAACCGAAGCCCCCCACAATGGTGTGCTCTTCCACAGTAACGATGTGGCGGAACCGTCCTGCCAGCTCCCGAATTTTGTCCGCATCGATGGGCTTCAGGCAGGGGAAGGAAACCACCTCCGCAGACACGTTCATGGCCTGCAGCTTTTCCGCTGCGCTGACGGTCTGCGTCAGGATGCCGCCTGCGGACAGCAAGGCTACGTCCGTACCCTTGCGCAGGGTCAGAGTCTGGGGCATGTGCCAATTTTCCACCGGCTCCGTGTGCAGGGTCGGTTCACCGCCCCGGCCAAGGCGCAGGTAGCATGTGCCTGGGGTGCGGAGCATCACCGGCACCACAGCCTCCACTTCCGCCGGATCCCCGGGGGTGAAAACCGTCACCCCCGGCAGTGCGCGCAGCACCGCCATGTCTTCCGTTGCATGGTGGCTCATGCCTAGGCTACCATAAACAAAGCCGCCGCCTACGCACACGATCTTCACATTGGCGTCGTGATAGGCGCAGTCGTTGCGGATCTGCTCCAAGCACCGCAGGGTGGGAAAGTTGCCGATGGAATAGGTGAGCACCGTCCGGCCTTCCCGTGCAAGGCCTGCCGCCAAACCGGTCATGGCCTGCTCCGCAATGCCGGCGTTAATAAACTGATCCGGATAAGTTTCCCAGAAAGGCTTCAGCACGCCGAAGCCCAAGTCCCCGGTCACCAGCGTCAGCTTCGGGTCGGCGGCGGCCTCACGCATCAGTGCTCTGGTAAATGCATCTCTCATGGCCGTTGCGCCTCCAATTCCTTCAGTGCGGCTTCATACTCTTCTCCCTGAGGGGTACGGTAATGCCAGAGAATATCATTTTCCATAAAGCTGACGCCCTTGCCCTTCACTGTCACGGCGATGATCACCGTAGGCTTGCCGCTGCCCCGAGCTGCCTTAGCCTTTTCAAAGGCATCCCGAAGGGCGTCCAGATCATGACCGTCCACGATGATGGTGTTCCAGCCGAAGGCCGTCCACTTATCGCCGAAGGGCTCCAGTGCCAGGGTGTTCTCGCAAAAGTCTAGGGACTGCATCCGGTTGTGATCCACCACGGCAATCAGGTTATCCAGCCGGTATTGGTGCGCCTGCAGGGCAGCTTCCCATACGGCGCCTTCATCGCACTCTCCATCCCCCAGCACGGCATAGACCCGGTGATCCGCCTTGTCCATCTTGGCGGCCAGCGCCATGCCTGCGGCTACTGCCAGCCCGTGACCCAGCGAACCGGTGGACAGCTCCACCCCGGGAACCCCCTTGTGGCTTACATGGCCGGACAGGCGGGAACCGTTCTGATAGTGGGTCTTCAGCTCCTCCACAGGGAAGAAGCCCCGCTCCGCCAAGGCAGCGTACACCGCCGCCCCTGCATGACCCTTGCTGAGGATCAGCCGATCCCGCTCAGGCATTTGAGGCTGTTTGGGGTCAACATGCAGCACCCCGGTATAAAGAGTGGCCATAATGTCAGCTAGGGAAAAGATGGCACCGATGTGACTGCCCCGGCTCAGGTGGGTCATTTCCAGGCCGTGCCGGCGAATCAGCCAAGCCAGCACCCGTGGATCCGATGTGTCAGGCTCCCCCTGAAACCCTGCGTGGGTCAGCGCCGTATAGCTTGTGTCAGCCATGTTGATTGTCCTTTCCGGCCTTTTCATCCGCCATTTTCTTTGCCTTGCCGAAGACGCCGCCGATGGTCTCAAAGAACAGACCCACATCCAGCCCGAAGGACTGATGCATGGCGTACTCCACACGGAGGCGATTCTTCTCCGGCAGAATGTACTTCTCGAAGTTTGCCACCGGATCCGTTTCGCCTACCAGCTCGTCCTGAGCAATGTACACAATGCTGGAACGATCCGTAATGCCGGGGCGCACCCACAGGATGCATTCCTGCTCCTTGGTGTACTGGGTGGTGTACAGCAGCAGCTCCGGCCGGGGACCCACAAAGGACATGTCCCCCTTGATAATGTTAAACAGCTGAGGCAGCTCGTCCAGCTTCAGCCGGCGCATAACTTTGCCTGCCCGGGTCACCCGGTTATCGTTCAATGCCGTGCAGCCGCCGGACTTGTCCGCATCCACCACCATGGACCGGAATTTGAGGATGTAGAAGGGCTGGTTGTGGTATCCGCCCCGAACAGCCTTGTAGAATACAGGGCCCGGAGAATCCAGCTTGACCCAAATGGCCAGAGGCAGCATGATGATGCAGCCGGGAATCAGTAAAATCAGCGCCAGCAGGAAGTCAATCACACGCTTGACCACATGGCTGTAAAAGGGGTGGGACAGTGGGCCGTCCCACCGAGGCATTTCAGGAAGCTGCTGCTTGGCCATTGTTCATCATCCTTCATGATTATTGTTTATCGGCATTTGCCGTAACAAGGTTTGAGCGCCGGCATTGCGCACGGCGCCCAAGAGATTACATTTCTTCCAAACGGAGCAGAAGATCATTCAAATGCTCCAGCTCCTCAGCGGAATAATAGCTGAGCACAATGCGTCCCTTCTTGGCATTGCCGGTCAGGGTGGCACGGATGCCCATGGTTTCACGGATGCGTCCTTCCAGCTCCGTCAGTTCCGCAGGCATCTGATGAGGCTTGCGAGGCTTCACCGGAGAAACAGGCTGCTGGCTTTCCTTGTGCAGAGCTGCGATTTCTTCCAGCTGCCGGACGGAGTAGCCTTTTTCCACCGTCTCCTTGGCCAGCGCGGACTGCAGGTCAGGGGAATCCAGCCCCGCCAGTACCCGGGCGTGCCCGGCAGAAAGCTGCCCGGCCGTGATCCGATCCTGCACATCCTGAGGCAGGGTCAGCAGCCGCAGCAGATTAGCCACGTTGGGGCGGCTCATGCTCAGCCGTTGGGCAACCGCTTCCTGGGTATAGCCGCACTGGCGCATGAGTGCCCGAATGCCTGCAGCGGCTTCCAGGGGATTCAGATCCTCCCGCTGCATGTTTTCCAGCAGGGCAATCTCCTGCCGCTGGATAATGTCCAAGTCCCGGACAATGCAGGGCACCGTATCCAGCCCGGCCATGCGGCTGGCACGCCAGCGCCGCTCTCCTGCCACAATAACGTACCGTCCCCCGGTTTTGGGTGCAACAATAATCGGCTGCAGCACCCCCTGATCCCGAATGGACTGCGCCAGCTGCGCAAGGCTTTCATCCGCAAAACTTCGCCGGGGCTGATCCGTGTTGGGATCAATATCCCCGATGCTGATCTGCTGCATGCCTGCTTCCAGCTCTTCATCCGTAGGCAGAAGTGCGTCCAGTCCGCGTCCCAGTCCGTGACTCTTTTTCGCCATGCCGTTTCCTCTTCCCTGTCCCCCGATGCTAGCTCAGGTTGATGCTTTTATGCCTTCACGCCGTTATCTTTCAGGAATTCCTCCGCCAGTGCCCGGTAAGCCACAGCCCCGGCAGATTTCGGGTCATAAATGTGAATCGGTTCCCCGTGGGAGGGAGCCTCCCCCAGGCGAACGCTGCGGGGAATGGTGGTGGCATACACCTTCTTCTTGAAGTGCTTCTTCACCTGCTCCACCACCTGCAGTCCCAGGTTGGTACGTCCGTCCAGCATGGTCAGCAGCACGCCTTCAATATCAATGCGGGGATTGATGGTCTTCTTAATGCGGCTGATGGTGTTCATCAGGCTGGTCACACCCTCCAGCGCATAATACTCGCACTGGATGGGGATGATTACCCGGTCGGCCGCCGCCATGGCATTCAGGGTCAGCAGATTCAGGGACGGTGGACAGTCAATAAAGATGAAGTCATAGTCCCGCTGAACCTGTGCCAGTTCGGACTTCAGCCGAAACTCCCTCTGGGGCACATCCACCAATTCCAGCTCTGCCCCGGCCAGACGAATGTCCACCGGCGCCAGCGAAAGTCCCGGCACCTGGGTGGGACGAATGCAGCTCTTCAGGGGCGTACGGCCAAGCAGCGCCTCATACACGCAGTTCTCACCGGCCTTCATGCCGAAACCGCTGGTGGTATTGCCCTGAGGATCCAAGTCCACCACCAGCACCCGTTGACCCATGTCTGCCAAAATGGCTGTCAGATTCACGGCCGTGGTCGTCTTCCCCACGCCGCCCTTTTGGTTGGTAATTGCGATTACTTTCGCCATATTGCCCTCACTTCCGGGGTCTAAAAGCCGCTGGATGCGGCACAAAACAATGCGATGCTTCACCCGTGCAGGCATTTCTTTCGTCGCCGAAAAAACGCACTGAGGGTGCTCTTACCATTATACTGATTTTCCAAAGGATTGTAAAGCAACATTCAGCCAAGCGGCAGGGAGAAATCGGAAAAAAATCTTTCCATTCCCCTTGACATTTTCCCGAAATGGTGTAGAATATTCTCGAAGGTCAAAGAAAGTCAAACGATGATGATCCCTTGATCTTCCCAGTCTGTGCCAAAGGAGGCATGAACCATGAACATGAATCAATTAACCCAAAAGACCCGGGAGGCCATCCAGCGTGCCCAGGCCATTGCGGTAGAATATCAACATATGCAGGTGGATGAAGAACACTTGGCCATGGCGCTGACGGAAGATGCATCCGGTCTGATTCCTCAGCTGCTTCGCCAAAGCGGTGCCAGCGTGGACGCTTTGCAGAATCTGCTGAAAGACGCCCTGGGGCGGATTCCCCGGGTCAGCGGCCCCGGCCGGGAAGCGGACAAGGTGTACATCTCCCCTGACCTGGACAAGGCACTGAACAACGCCGAAGCCCGCGCCAAGCAGATGAAGGATGAATTCATCTCCGTGGAGCATGTGTGGCTGGGCATTACCAGCGCCCCCAATGCTCACATGAAGGACATTCTCCGGCAGATCGGCTGGAAGGAAGACGCCTTCATGCAGGCACTCTCGAAGGTTCGTGGAGCGACGAGAGTCACCACGGACAGCCCTGAAGACACCTACGATGCCCTGAAAAAGTACGGCACGGATCTGGTGGCCATGGCTAAGGCCCAGAAGCTGGATCCCGTCATCGGCCGTGACAGTGAAATCCGCAACGTCATCCGTATTCTGAGCCGGAAAACGAAAAATAACCCTGTGCTGATCGGTGAGCCCGGCGTTGGTAAAACCGCCGTGGTGGAAGGTTTGGCACAGCGTATCGTCCGGGGCGACGTGCCGGACAGTCTGAAGAACCGCACCATCTTCTCCCTGGACATGGGCAGCCTGATTGCAGGCGCCAAGTTCCGCGGCGAATTTGAGGAACGTTTGAAGGCCGTGCTGGCGGAAATCAAGAAGAGCGAAGGCCGTATCATCCTGTTCATCGATGAACTGCACACCATCGTAGGCGCAGGCAAGGCAGACGGTGCCATGGACGCCGGCAACCTGCTGAAGCCTATGCTGGCCCGAGGCGAGCTGCACTGCATCGGTGCGACCACTCTGAACGAGTATCGGCAATACATCGAAAAGGATGCGGCACTGGAGCGCCGGTTCCAGCCGGTCATGGTGGGTGAACCCACGGTGGAGGACACCATTGCCATCCTCCGCGGCCTGAAAGAGCGCTATGAAGTGTTCCACGGCGTGAAGATTCAGGACAATGCCCTGATTGCCGCCGCTACCCTTTCCAACCGTTACATTACGGATCGTTTCCTGCCGGATAAGGCCATCGACCTGGTGGACGAAGCCTGCGCCATGATCCGTACGGAAATCGACTCCCTGCCGCAGGAGCTGGACGATATCCGCCGCCGCATTATGCAGCTGGAAATCGAGGAAGCCGCCCTGAAGAAGGACGATGATGAAATCACCAAGGCGCATCTGGCAGAGGTGCAGAAGGAACTGGCGGAAAAGCGTGAATCCTTCAATGCCATGAAGGCAAAGTGGGAAAACGAGAAGAACGCCATCGGCAAGGTGACCAAGCTCCGTGAGGATATTGAGCGCACCAACGCCGCCATTGAAAAAGCCGAGCGTGACTATGACCTGAACCGTGCCGCTGAACTGAAGTACGGCGAACTGCCCAAGCTGCAGAAGGAATTGGCGGAAGAAGAAGCCATTGCCGAAAAGAGCAAGGGCGAGGACAGCCTGCTGCGGAACAAGGTCACGGAAGAGGAAATCGCCCGGATTGTGGCTCGGTGGACAGGCATTCCTGTGGCCAAGCTGATGGAGGGCGAGCGCGAGAAGCTGCTGCACCTGGAAGACGTGCTGCATGAACGGGTCATCGGCCAGGATGAAGCCGTCCGCAAGGTCAGCGAGGCCATTCTCCGCAGCCGTGCAGGCATTCAGGATCCGAACCGTCCTTTGGGCAGCTTCCTGTTCCTTGGTCCTACCGGTGTGGGTAAGACGGAGCTGGCCAAGGCACTGGCGCAAGCCCTGTTTGACGATGAAAAGAACATGGTGCGTATCGATATGTCCGAATACATGGAGAAATTCAGCGTATCTCGGCTGATCGGTGCACCTCCCGGATATGTGGGCTATGATGAAGGCGGTCAGCTGACGGAAGCCGTACGGCGTCACCCCTACTGCGTCGTGCTGTTTGACGAGGTAGAAAAGGCACACCCGGACGTGTTCAACGTGCTGCTGCAGGTGCTGGATGACGGCCGTATTACCGACAGTCAGGGTCGTACAGTGGACTTCAAGAACACCATCCTGATCATGACCAGCAACCTTGGCAGTGAGTACATTCTGGACGGCATTAAGGACGGAGATATTTCTCCCGAAGCCCGTGCCCAGGTGGATCATCTGCTGAAGACCCACTTCCGCCCCGAGTTCCTGAACCGTATTGACGAAATCGTGTACTACAAGCCTCTGACCCGTGATCAGATCGGCAGCATCGTCAAACTGATGCTCAAGAGCCTGAACAGCCGCCTGAGCGACCGTCAGTTGTACGTGCAGCTGACCGATGCCGCACTGAACACGGTCATCGACCAGGGCTTTGACCCTGTATACGGTGCCCGTCCCCTGAAGCGGTACCTGCAGAGCAAGGTGGAAACCCTCATTGCCCGCAGGATCATTGCAGCGGACGTGAAGCCCGGCGAAACCATGACCGTGGACGTAAACGATCAAGGCGAATTGTATATTCGGTAAATGAAGCCAACAAAAGGCACTGCCGTGAAAATAGCGGCAGTGCCTTTTTGCCTCCAATCGTCCATGAAGTTTTCCTGCAAACCGAACAGCTTACTTCTCCAGCTGGCTGGTGCAATGGGGGCACCGGGTTGCGTCAATGGCAATATCGGTCTTGCAGAAGGGGCACTTCTTGGTGGTGGGGGCGGCAGGCTCTTCCTTCTTCTTGCCCAGGGACAGCAGCTTGTTAATGCCCCGCATCAGGCAGAAGAGGATGAAGGCCATGATGATGAAGTTCACCACCGCTGCCAGGAAGGCAGAGGCAAATGCACCCACGTCTTCCCAGGTGTAGGTAGCCGAGCCCATGATCACGTTCAGCAAGGGATTGATGAAGTTATCCGTCAAGGAAGTCACAATGTTGGAGAACGCGCCGCCTACAATTACGCCGACAGCCATGTCCATCACATTGCCGCGAAGAGCAAACTTTTTGAATTCCTCAAAAAACTTTTTCATGCCGCACACCTCTTTCTTATTTTGTCAGGCTTTCCAGCCGGGGAACCAGGGTTGTCAGCACCAGTCCGACGCATACGCCGGCCACGGCCTGAATCAGATTGCCGGGAACATCCGCAAGGGCGAACTCCGGCACGGCAATCCACTCGTAAGCAAAGTAGCCCAGCACCATCACCGCTTCTGCCGCAATGAAGGCCAGCACCGTACGCCGCCGGTCATTCTTCCGGTAAATCAGCCACGCTACGGCAGCCATCAGTCCCTTTACCACAAGGGTAACAGGGGCGTACACCGGATACACCAGCAAATCCGCCAGCATGCTGCCCACAGCCGCCGCAGGAATGCCCAGCGGCCCCAGCAGCATAACAGCCAGCAGGATCAGCCCATCTCCCAGGTGAATGTATCCCGATCCCAGGGGAATGTGGGGAAAAATCGTCAGCACGCAGATCATGGCGGCCATCACACCGGCCATGGCCAGCTTCTTCACCTTTGCGTCTTGCATCGCACAAGCCTCCTTAATGGGTCACGTGACGGAACTGCTTCTCCAGTCCCAAAGGAATGCACAGCACCCAGGCGATAGCCGCACCCACAACAGCCTGCAGGCACTGGAAGGGCAGCTTCACCAAGGCCGTCTCCGGCGTGCTGTACACAAAGGCACGGCCGATGGTATAGCCGACAACCATGATCACCGCACCCACCAGCAGGGCGACGGCAGCGGAAACAGGCTTCTTCCACTTCAGCTTTGCAAACAGCAGGGAGACAGCCACAGCCTGCAGGCCATGGGTCACAAGGCTGACAAACATAGGTGCCGGATAGAAGAGTGCATCACCCAAGAAGGCACCTACGCCGCAAGCCAGGAAGGCAGACAGGGGATCCATCAGCAGGGATGCAGTGCCAATGACCGCATCATTAAAGTACAAGTGTCCGCCGGGCACGGGGATGCTCATGACGCTCATGCTCAGCACAATGACCATGGCCATGAAAAGCGCTGTCAGGGTAAGCCACAGCACGGGCTTCTGCCGACGAAGATCATCGTTCTTTACCAATTTCATCAGATCCTTTCAGGGTGATGAAAGATTACACGTTTTCCAGCCGCTTCAAACCGTCATCAATGCGGCGGAGGGTTTCTTCCCGTCCCAACAGCCAAGCGATTTCAATGGCTCCGCCGGGGGTGGAAGCCTGGCCGGAAATGGCAATCCGCAGGGGCCACAGGGCAGCGGCATTCTTCATGCCGGCTTCCGCAATGGCTGCCATCAGGGCATCGTGAATGGCAGGCTCCGTCCACTCCGCCTTTTCCAGCACGGGACGCAGCAGGGTCAGTGCCTTCCGTGAAACTTCCGGATCGGTTTTGCTCTTCTTGTTGGTGTAAATGGCCACGTCGTAGTCCGGCAGTTCGCCCAGGAACTTCACCATGTCCGGCACCCGGTTGAACACTTCCGTACGGGTCTGCATCAGCTCCGCCAGCCGCTTGTAGTCAATATTCTTGCCGGCAAGCACCTTGTCGAACCAGGGTGTTGCCATCTCCAGATACTTTTCGGGAGACAGGCGGCGAATGTATTCCGCATTGAACCAGGTCAGCTTGTCAATGTCGAAAATGCCGGGGGCCTTGTTCAGCCGGTGCACGTCGAACACTTCCACCAGTTCATCCATGGTGAAGAACTCCCGGTCGTCTCCGGGATTCCAGCCCACCAGCACCAGATAGTTGATCAGTGCCTCGGTCAGGTAGCCCTTCTCCACAAAGTCGGAATAGTAGGCGTCGCCGTCCCGCTTGCTCAGCTTATGATGGGCATCCCGCATCACGGTGGGCAGGTGGATGTACTGGGGCACATCCCAGCCAAAGGCCTCGTACAGCAGGTTGTACTTAGGCGTGGAAGACAGGTATTCCATGCCCCGCATCACGTGGGTAATGCCCATCAGGTGGTCGTCAATCACGTTGGCGAAATTATAGGTGGGCATGCCGTCCTGCTTAATGAGCACCATATCATCCAAGGTGTCGTTAGGGAAGGTCATGTGGCCGAACACCAGGTCATCGTAGCTGGTTTCCCCTTCCGTGGGCGCATTCTGGCGAATTACGTAGGGTACGCCGGCATCCAGCTTTGCCTGAATTTCTTCCTTGCTCATGTGCAGGCAATGCTTATCATACTTGAACACCTCACCCCGCTTTTCGGCCTCGCTGCGGCGCTCGTCCAGCTCTTCCTTGGTGCAGAAGCAGTAGTAGGCATGGCCGGACTCCACCAGCTGCTGAGCATAGGGCAGATACAGTGCCTTCCGCTCGGACTGAATGTAAGGGCCGCAGGGACCGCCAACGTCGGGGCCTTCGTCCCAGTTCATGCCGCAGCCCTTCAGGGTTTCATAAATGACTTCGGTAGCGCCCTCCACAAACCGTTCCTGATCCGTATCCTCAATGCGGAGAATGAACTTGCCCCCCATCTTCCGGGCAAAGAGATAGTTATACAGGGCGGTACGCAATCCGCCCAGGTGCATGAAGCCCGTGGGGCTGGGCGCAAATCGAGTTCTGACTTCCATTTTCTTTCCTCCATGGCAGAAATCCCGCAGGGCTGCTGCCGCTTTGATGCATAGCATGCTCCGACCGGCAAAAGATCGGTCGGAGCATGAAAAAGCTGTTACTTTGCCTGCTTGGCGTAGGTGTCCCGAAGGCCAACGGTACGGTTGTACACAGGCATTTCCGGGGTAGAGTCCGGATCCTTGCAGAAGTAGCCGGTCCGCAGGAACTGGAAGGTGGTGCCGGTTTCGCAATCCCGCACACAAGGTTCGGCAACGCCATGAAGCACCGTCAGGCTGTTGGGATTCAGCCGGCTGATGAAGTCCTTCTTGTTCACGGGCGCAGCCGTTTCACCTTCGGTTTCGGCCTCAGGTTCTTCCTCCAGATCCTCGGCAGCATTCAGCAGGGGATCATACAGGCGAGCCTCAAAGGGCACTGCATCTACGGCACTGACCCAGTGGAGCACCTTGCCCTTGATCTTCCGATCCGCCCCGGCGGTGCCGGAAGCAGAATCCATATCCACCGTGCAACGGACTTCGATAACCTGTCCGTCCGCATCCTTCACGCAGTCGTCGCAGCGGACAATATAGGCACCCTTCAGCCGCACTTCAAAGCCGGGATACATGCGCTGGAACTTCTTCGCAGGCACCTCCATAAAGTCATCCTGCTCAATGTACAGCTCTCTGCCGAAATGCACGGTGTGGCTGCCCATTTCCGAATGATCCGGGTGATTCTCCATGGTCAGGGTATCCACACGATCCTCCGGCCAGTTGGTCAGCACCACCTTCAGGGGTTTCAGCACGGCCATGGCACGTGGCGCCTTGCCCCCCAGGTCATCACGGACGCAGCTCTCCAGCAGGGCAAAGTCCACGGTGGAGTCAGCCTTGCTCATGCCGATACGATCCACAAAGTCCCGAATAGCTTCGCCGGTGTAGCCCCGGCGGCGCATAGCAGACAAGGTAGGCATACGGGGATCGTCCCAGCCGCTGACATAGCCGCCCTCCACCAGCTGCCGCAGGTACCGCTTGCTCATAATGGTCTGAGTAATGTTCAGCCGGGCAAACTCAATCTGCCGAGGCTTAGCCGGCAGCATGTTCTGGCTGTGCTCCACCACCCAGTCATACAGGGGGCGATGAATTTCATACTCCAGGGAGCACAGGGAGTGGCTGATACCCTCCAGTGCGTCGCCGATGGGATGGGCAAAGTCGTACATGGGATAGATGCACCACTTGTTGCCCGTGCGCCAATGCTCCTTGTACAGGATGCGGTACATGGCCGGGTCACGCATAACGATGTTTGGGGAAGCCATGTCAATCTTCATGCGCAGGGTCTTGCTGCCTTCCGGGAACTCTCCTGCCCGCATGCGGCGGAACAGATCCAGGCTTTCCTCCGCAGGGCGATCCCGCCAGGGGCTGTTCTTGCCAGGCTCCGTCAGGGTGCCGCGATAAGCACGCATTTCGTCCTTGCTCAGCTCATCCACATAGGCCAGACCACGCTTGATCCAGTCCTCCGCAATGGCATAGCACTGATCATAATAATCGCTGGCATAATACAGTCCGCCGGTCCAGGTAAAGCCCAGCCAGTTAATATCCCGCTTAATGGCCTCCACGTACTCCGTGTCTTCCTTGGCAGGGTTGGTATCGTCAAAGCGAAGGTTGCACAATCCGCCGTACTTTTCAGCCGTCAGAAAGTCCATAATCAGGGCTTTGCAGTGACCAATGTGCATATATCCGTTGGGTTCCGGAGGGAAGCGCGTGTGCACCTGCGTATAGCGGCCTTCCTTTAAGTCCTGCTCGATGGCGTCCCAGATAAAGTTGCTGCGCGTCGTTGTTTCTTCCATGAAAAACAGATCCTCCTTCTCCCATACTGATGGAGCCTCTTCGGCATTTTTTCATTATACTGTTATTTCCCGTCAAACGCAAGCACGTATTTGCCGGAATAAACCAAATCGGAAAATAATCAAAGGGAGACGGCACGTCACCGTCTCCCTGCGTATGAAATTGCTTATGTTCAGTCTGCCAGACTGTTCAGTGCTTCCACAATGGCTGTGGACGTAACGGTTGCGCCGCTGAGGGCATCCACATCTTCACCCAGGGTCAGGGGCAGGGTCTTGCCGATGAACTGAGCGAGGAAGTCCTCATCCTCCATGGTGCGCTGACCGAAACCGGGGGTTTCACCGCTGGCATCCACCTTGATGGCCGTAATCTTGCCATCGGCATCCAGGGTTACGGTGACCTTCACGTCGCTGGTGAAGCCCTTGGCGCTGGCGGTCTTTTCAACAGGCTCTGCAGCAGGAGTCGGTGTTGCTGCCACGGATGCGGTCTGGGCTTCCGTCAGCTGCTGCTGCAGGTCAGCAATGGTAGCGGCATCCGTCTCAGCCTTGGCGTTCAGCTCCGCAATGGTGGCATCCTTGGCGGCAGATTCTTCCGTCAGGGTCTTCTTCTCAGCTTCCAGGGTTTCCACCTGAGCAGTCAGATCCGTCACCTTGGTGGTCAGTTCCGCCGCATTCTCACCGGACGCAGTAGCGGCAGCCTCATGGGTATCTGCCTTGCTTTGCAGGTCAGCAATGGTGGCGGCATCCGTCTCCGCCTTGGTGGTCAGTTCTGCAATGGTGGCGTCCTTGGCGGCAGACTCTTCCGTCAGGGTCTTCTTCTCAGCTTCCAGTGCCGTGACCTTTTCCGTCAGGTCGGCCACTTGCTTTTCCAAGTCAGCCTTGGTGGCGGTCAGATCCGTGACGGTCTTCTGAGCTTCGTCCTTGGAGGAAGTAGCGGCGGTAAGTTCTTCCGTCAGGGCTGCGTTGGTGGTCGTCAATTCGTCCACCTGGGTTTGCAGCTCAGCGGAGCGGGTGGTTGCTTCTTCCAGGCTGGTGTTGGCTTCCTTCAGCTTGTCCTCCACATCGGACAGCTGAGCCTGCAGCTCTTCCTTCTCAGCGGCAGTGGTTTCCCAGCTGGTACGACTGGTGGTCAGTTCCTCATTCAACGAGGCAATCTGACTGTTCAGCGTACTCCGCTGGGTTGCCAGCATGATCGCCAGCACAACAGCCACAAGCAGCACGGCGCACAGCAGGATCAGGTTGATATTCTTCTTGTTGTTCTTGGCTTCGCTCATGTGTACTCCTCCATTTCATGTTTAGGATAACGTTCTATCTTCACGCATGGTGCGTGGGATACATGGTCAGTCCAGCTGCGCCTGAAGGGCGTCAATCTGCTGCTGCAGCGCCTCAATTTCCTTCCGGAGATCCTCTGCCTGCTGCAATGCTTCCGTCTCCTCGGCTTTTGCCGCCTCGACGGCTGCCTCCAGCGTTTTCTTTTCCTCCCGGAGGTTTTTCCGCTGCGCCTTCAAGTCGGTTACCGTAGCCTGTGCCGCTTCCGCTTCCGGCTGCACGGTATCCAGCTCCGCCTGGGTCCTGGGCAGCTTTTCCACCACCTGATCGTACTCGTACTGCTGCTTCTTCTCCCTTTGATGGCTGGTGTCAACGCTTCGTGTCAGATCTTCTACCTGATACTGCAGGGAAACATCCTCCACCGTGCAATAGGCAACAACGACGCACACCGAAAGCATCACCAAGGCAAACACCAAGCGAAACCACATCGGCAGGCCTGTGGAATGTCGCATCAGGCAAAAAACCTCCCACTTGATTCTTGTTTTATTGTAACATACATTCCTGAAAAAGAAAAGCAAACCGGGAAAATAAAACAGCGGACGTACTGTAGGAGTGTCAAGCATAGGTTACACATAGGGCAGCGGAGAGAAGTCAAGG
>JAUMVT010000083.1 GCA_030529995.1 Clostridia bacterium | reverse complement strand
GGGTTCTCTTTTCTTTACCTTTGTGTTACCTATGTATTGTACCTTAACATGAAAACGTTACAACAGCAAAAAATCCCATGCTTTATGTCGCCACGATCCCCACCGATTCATCCTTGATTTCTCCCCGACCAAGGTGTATGATTTTGCACGCGGGAATTTCTTCCGCAGGATTGCAAGTGACGGCATTCGTCTATGAACGCGGGACGCAGCAGGAGGTTATACGCACATGGCAATGAGCGCAGAGGAACGCACAAAAATGCTCCTTACAGAGCCGGTTGAGAAGATTATCCCCAAAATGGCAGCACCGACGATCTGCTCGATGCTGATTTCATCCATCTACAATATGGCCGATACCTATTTCGTCAGCCAAATCGGAGCGGCTGAAGGTACCAGTGTCGGCACATCCGCATCAGCGGCAGTCGGTATTGTTTTCTCTGCCATGGCCATGATTCAGGCATTGGCTTTTCTGTTCGGCATGGGCAGCGGCACAAACGTCAGTCATCTGCTGGGCATGGGCAAAAAGAAAGAAGCAGAGATTTACAGCGCCGTGGGCTTCTTTTCCGCAGTGACGGTAGGCGTGATCATTGCCATCGTCTGTAATTTGCTGAACAGGCCCCTGATGTACCTGCTTGGCGCAACGGATACCGCCGCACCCTACGCCGTGGAATACGCACGGTATATTTTCCTCGCTGCGCCGTTTATGATGGGCTCGCTGGCAATGAATAACCTTCTTCGTTTTCAAGGGCTGGCAACCTATGGCATGATCGGCATCATTTCAGGCGGTATCCTGAATATGCTGTTGGACCCGCTGTTGATTTTCGCGTTTGACCTGGGGATTGCCGGAGCGGCCATTGCCACCGCCGTTTCCCAGGTGATCAGCTTTGTGATTCTCCTGCTGATGTGCAACCTGCGTGAGGATGCCCTGTCCCTTCTGCCGAAAAACTATCGCCCCACGGTGCGGATGTACAGCAAAATCCTGAACAACGGCCTGCCGTCCCTGGGGCGTCAGGGCATTATGAGCGTTTCAACATCGCTGCTCAACAATGCGGCAGCTGTGTATGGCGACCCGGCCATTGCGGCGTTCTCCATTGTCAGCCGGTGCCTGAACTTTATTTATTCCACCGTGGTGGGCTTCGGTCAGGGCTTCCAGCCTGTCTGCGGCTTCAACTACGGCGCAAAGAAATTTGACCGGATGCATCGTGCCTTCTTCTTCAGCGTGAAGGTGACGACCATTGTGCTTCTTGTCCTTGGCGTGCTGGGCTTTGCGCTGGCGGAACCGATCGTGACCGCATTCCGCCGCTCGGATGCCGAGGTGATCCGCATCGGCACGGAGGCACTGCGGGTGCAGATTGTAACGGCCTGGACATGGGGCATGATTACCCTGAGCAACATGTACACCCAGGCTATCGGCTACGGCATCCGCTCAACCCTGCTTGCATCGGCACGTCAGGGCATCTTCCTGATTCCGATACTGCTGGTGTTGCCGCAGTTGTTTGGTCTGCAGGGACTGGAGTTTTGTCAGCCGGTGGCGGATATCCTGACCTTTGGCCTTTCGGTTTTCATGATGGCGAGGGTGCTGCGTGAACAGAAGATGAAGCAGCCGTCAGGCACGGAGCAGTGAAAGCAGTTTGTGGCAGGATGGCCGTGATGTCACTTTCCCTTGACAATGCAGGACAAATCGATAAAATGGTATCGTAGCGGCTTATCCCTTTTTTTCATTCATTCTGTCATCATTCTGAAGCCGCACGACCTACAAGAAGGGGGTTTTCCATGTTCGGATATCGTCCGGACGGCCGTCGGCTGTCCTCCATTGATCCCATTGTCCGCATTACGCCTTACCTGATGCCCATGCGCTGCGATGCTCAGGTTTTCCTCCAGCACAAGCTGGACTATGAAATGATGGCTCGCTATATCGCTGCTCAGAGCGCCAAGGGCGAGCGGATTACCTTCATGAACATCATCGTGGCGGCTTATGTCCGGGCTGTCAGCCAGCACCCGGAAGTTAACCGCTTCATCATGAACAAGCAGTACTATTCCCGTACCAACTGCACCGTGTCCTTCACCATGCTGAAGGATCCCCACGATGCGGAAAAGGGCGAAACAGCGGTAAAGATTAAGTTCGACCCCACGGACACCATCTATGACGTGCGGGATCGTATGGCGGCCGTGGTGGAAGCCAACCGGGGTGTGGAAAATAAGAATTTCGCCGATAAACTGGCCAAAGGCGTGCTGGCTGTGCCGGGACTGCCCACCTTGATGGTTGCCCTTGTACGCCTGCTGGACCGCTATGGCCTGTGCCCGGGGTCCCTGCTGGATGAGCTGCCCTTCCATACGGGCATGTTCATTACCAACAATGCTTCCATCGGCCTGCATCACGTGAATCACCACATCTACAATTTCGGCTCCACCAGCCTGTTCTTCGGCATGGGCACGGTGGAACGCTCCGTAACCATGGATAACAAGGGCAATGCCAAGCTGAAGCGCTATCTGCCCATCGGCATTACGGCTGACGAGCGGGTGTGCTCCGGCGCCTTCTATGCCGGCTTCTTCGGCACCATGCTGGCCTGCCTGAATGATCCCAGCCTGCTGGAAGTTCCGCCGGAGACAGTGAAGTACGACCCCAAGGCTGAATACCATCAGCCGAAGCCGGAAAAGAAGGCTAACGCCTAAACAGCCATGCAAAACACGCTTCGTCGATCATGCGGAGCGTGTTTTTGCAAACATTGAATGAGCACCCGGAGGTGATCTGCCATGCCCGGCGGCAAATATGACGATATTCTCCATTTGCCTCATCACGTGTCGGAGAAGCATCCGCCCATCCCCATGGAGGAGCGTGCGGCTCAGTTTTCCCCTTATGCGGCACTGACCGGTTTCGGAGCGGTGATTGATGAAACCCGGCGGCTTACCGACCCTCGGCATACACTGAGCGAGGAAGCGCTATTTCACCTGAACCGGCAGTATCAGCTGCTGCTGGAACATTTGCCGGAGCGGCCGGAAATCACCATGACCTACTTCCGGCCGGATACAAGGAAAGACGGCGGCGCATACCTGACCCTGACCGGCCGGGTGAAAAAGGTGGAAGCCTACGAACAGCGGCTTGTGCTGGAGGACGGCACAATCATTGCCATGGAAAACATCATGTCCATGGAAGGCAAAGTGTTTGCGGAAATGGAATAGGGCAAAGCAAAGGGAAGCGGCTTGGATGAAGTCGCTTCCTTTTCCATGCGCATATTAGCGCTGCTGCTTCTTTTCTTCCTCGTGCCGGTGCATCTGGGTGTTCAGCAGGTTGATATCTCCGCACCCCATGGTGATGGCCAAATCACCGGGCTGCCAGTGGCTGCGCAGATACGCCTCCGTATCGTCAAAGGAGGGTGTCCACACAGCGTCAATGCCATGGGCACGCATGCCATCCACCAGCATGCCGCTGTTCAGGTCCCCGGGATCTTTTTCACGGGCAGCGCAAATGTCCGTCACCAAGGTGAAGTCAGCCGCTTCCGTGCAGGTCAGGTAGTCGTTAAACAGTTCCCGAACCCGGCTGAAGGTGTGGGGCTGCATCACGGCAAAGAGCCGTCCCTTGCACCGCTTCCGGGCAATGGACAGAGCATTGCGCATCTCGGTAGGGTTGTGGCCATAGTCGTGGAAAAGCTCCACGCCGTCAATCACGTCCGTCAATTCAAAGCGCCGGTGGGCACCCCGGAAGTTGCTGAGGGATCGGCAGGCGGATGTCATGTCCACGCCCAGCTCATGGGCGGCGGCAAGGGCAGCCAGACCGTTTTCTACATTGAAATCGCCGGGCACCTGCATATCCACATGCCCCAGCACATCCCCCTGATAGCACAGATCATAGGAGGCGTAGCCCTGATCGTTTTCCACCAGATGCAGGGGATGCCAGTCGCAGTCCTCCGTCATGCCGAAGGTTTCGCAGGCACGGCCGCAGCCTTCCACCAAGCGGCGGGCACGCATGTCCGTCCCTTTGCCGATGGCCATACCGTCCTCCGGCAGCAGGGCAAGGAACTGACCGAAGGTAGCCTCGATTTCATCAATGTCCTTGTAGCAGTCCAGATGATCAGCGTCAATGTTCAGCACCACAGCCAGGGTGGGATGCAGCTGCAGAAAGCTGCGGCGGAACTCGCAGGCCTCTGCCAGAAAAGTATCGCCCTTGCCTACACGGGTGCTGCCGCCGATGGCATCCAGCACGCCGCCGATGTGAATGCTGGGATCTAACCCACCTTCAACTAAAATCTGACTGAGCATGGACGTGGTGGTGGTCTTTCCGTGGGCACCGCATACGCCTACCGCATGGGGATACCCTTCCATCAGCTGTCCCAAAAGATAGGCACGCTCCAAGGTGGGAATGCCCAGACGGGCACACTCCTGACGTTCCGGGTTGTCCTCCGGGATGGCGGCGGTATAGGCCACCAAATCTGCCCCATGAACGTTCTCCGCCCGGTGACCGATCATCACCTGAATGCCCTTGCTCCGCAGGTCGCCCAGCAGGTAGCCGTCGGTTCGGTCAGAGCCGGTGACCTGATAACCTTCCTCCAGCAGCATTTCCGCCAGACCGGACATGCTGGATCCGCCAATGCCGATCATATGGATGCGTTTGCCGATATAGTCACGTATATGAGGAACTTGCATGCATGCTTCACTCTTTCCTTATGCAATGGGGCGGGTACAGCACCCACCATCGTCATTATACACCGAAGGAAGCAAAAGAAGCAAGTGACGCTCATGCAATCACTTGCTTCTTCTGGGATGCTTGTATTACTTCCGCAGGGTAATCACCACATGACGATTGGGTTCTTCACCCTCGCTGTGGGTATCCACGTTTTCATTGGGCTGCAGGGCACTGTGAATAATACGGCGCTCATAGGGGTTCATGGGCTCCAGGCTGACCCGACGGCCGGTCTTCACGGCACGATTGGCCATCCGGTTAGCCAGACGTACCAAGGTGTCTTCCCGCTTAGCACGGTAGTTTTCCGTATCCAGCGTTACCCGGGTGTAGCCCTCCTGACCGCGATTCACCTTCAGGCTGGTCAGGTACTGGAGAGCATCCAGGGTCTCACCGCGGCGGCCGATGAGGATGCCCAGCGTGTCGCCACTCATCTGCACGAACACGTTGCCGTCCTGATCATTGCCCACGGCCACGGTCACTTCCACACCCATCAGCCGGGTCATTTCCTTCAGGAAGGCCTGCGCCTTGCCGGCAGGAGACTCGGGGTCTACCTGATCGTCAGGGATCATGGTGATAACGGGCTTTTCCATGGGCTTGGCCGGTGCCTTGGGAGGCAGGGGCTTCTTCTCTGTGGCGGCAGCCTTGGGTGCATCGGTCTTGGCAGGCTTAGCAGCCTTGGGAGCCTTGGCCGGAGCTGCCTTCCGCTGCACGGGAGCAGGACGTGCACTTTCCTGCTTGGGCTGCGCAGGCTTCTCAGCAGCAGGCTTGACCTCTGCTTCCGGCTTTACAGCAGCTTCTGCGGCGGGCTTTGCAGGCTTAACGGCAGGAGCAGGTTTCGCTTCTGCGGCGGGTTTAACGGGCTTTGCGGCAGGGGCAGGGGAGACCTTCTTGGCAGGCTTGTCTTCCAGAGAAGCCAGCAGATCTTCTTCCGTGTCCTTCATGGTCAGCCGCACCTTGGCCTGACGGGAGCCGAACAGGCCGAACAGACCCTTGCTGCCCTCTTCCAGCACCTCAATGGTCACATCGCTGATGGAGGCATGGAGTGCTTCCAGGCCTGCGGCAATGGCATCTTCTACATTCTTAGCAGTGGATTCATAGGTCTTCATTTTACGCTGCCCTCCCCGGCTACTGCAGTGGTTTTCTTTTCTTTACGATCCAGATACCAGTTGATGCCCAAGGTCTGCGCAGCGGCAATTAGGTTGCTGGCCACCCAGTAGATGGCGAACATGGCGGAATAGCCGGAGCAGATCCACAGGGAGAACAGGGGGAAGAACCACTTCATGAAGTTGCTGGTGGCAGCGGTCTGCTGAGCGGCCACGTCATCGGCGGCAGGCTGCTGAGCGGGCTGCATCTTCGTCATGAGGAACTGGGTCACGGCAGACAGCACCGGCAGGATGTAGAAGCCGTTATATTCCTTCATGATGTTCACCGTGGTGATCCACAGGTTGAAGGTCCAGCCGGGCAGAGCGGAGGTGGCCGCCACGTAGTTAGGCATGGTTTCCAGCGTGTTGTAAATGGTCTGGATGGTAGCCTGCAGGTTGACGGAGGTGAAATTGTCCGCCGTCAGGGCAATGGGCAGGCTATTCACGCTGTCTCCCAGGGAGGAGAAAGCAGTGAGCCAGATATTGCTGTCCGTAATGGCGCGGAGGCTGTTGTAATCCGGCAGGCAGGCAGAGAAGGGACTGTCAGGCATCCACACATTCTTAATCCACAGCCAGCCTTCCAGCACGGGTTCCTTGCCCTGCAGCATGTCGAAGACCTGAGCCACCATCTGCTCGTTGGCCACCAGACGCATGGCGGCGAACATGGCATACAGGATGGGCAGGGTCAGCAGCATGGGCAGGCAGGAGCTGATGGGATTGATGTGCTCCTTCTTGTACAGCTCGCTCATCTTCCGGTTGAGCTTTTCCTTGTCATTGGCGTACTTCTTCTGCAGCCGGGCAATTTCCGGCTGAATCAGCTGGGTCTTGCGCATGCTGGCCCGGCTCTTGTAGTCGAAGGGGAACAGGATCAGACGGATCAAGAGCGTAAAGACGACGACAGACCAGCCATAATTGCCGATCACGCTGTTGATGCCCACCAGGATGGATTTCAGAAACTCGTTCATGCGGGGTTCATTCCCTCCTCAAAGTCGTGGTTGGGTCTTCCGGTACAGGGTCGTAGCCCCCTTTGCTGAAGGGATTGCAGCGCAAAATGCGCCACAGTGCCATCCATCCGCCCTTCCAGGCGCCGTAACGTTCAATGGCCGTCAGGGCATACTGGGAGCAGGTGGGAATGTACCGGCAGCAGGGGGGCTTGTGCGGGCTGATACCCTTGCGGTAGAAACGAATGCATGCCAAAAGAAACCGCTTCATCAGGCGCGATTCCCTTCCTTAAAAGCATCCTGCTTCTTCAGCAGATATTTGACGTCTCTTTGCAGGCTTTGGAAGGTGGCCTCAGCGGCTGAAGGCCTGGCTACGATTACGTACAGGCCGTTTTTCACATCCCCCAAATAGGGCCGAAAGCACTCTCGCAGGCGGCGCTTGACCAGATTTCTGGTCACGGCATTGCCCACTTTCTTGCTGACGGAAAAACCGACCTGCAGCCCCCTGCCCTTGGCGTGGAGCATGACCAGATCCCGACAGGCGACGCTCTTTCCCCGGCGATACACGTACTGGAACGTCCTGTTTTTTTGCAGCCGATAACGTCTCTCCATGGTTACATCCTTCCGCGGGGCTCATTTCCCGGTTATGTAGGAAAAGCCCGTCCCGCACTGGTCAAGCAGCGCACGGGCGGGCTCTATCCTCATTCAAAGGGTCCTTCGGCGGACGGAATCAGACCGTCAGTTCCTTGCGGCCGCGACGACGACGGGCAGCCAGCACACGACGGCCGTTCTTGGTGGACATACGGGCACGGAAGCCATGCACCTTGCTGCGCTGACGCTTCTTGGGCTGATAGGTACGGAACATCTTCAACACTCCTTCATCATCAAGCAGGCAGGAACCTGCGTTGCTTACTAAAATACAGCTTTTTAAGTATATCGTACCTCAGAAAAGATGTCAAGCTTTTTTCTGAGGCAACTCACGGATGAGCTGTAGGAGTGTCAAGCATAGGTTACACATAGGGCAGCGGAGAGAAGTCAAGGG
>JAUMVT010000082.1 GCA_030529995.1 Clostridia bacterium | reverse complement strand
ACTCACTCATTGGTCGAACGGCAAGCCGTTCTCCCGGCCATTCGTTCGTGTAAGGTAGCAATCCTCCGGATTGCTGCGAAAATCGCCGCACATGTCGCCGATTTTCGATCTAGAGTTGAAGGGCTTGCGAGCCCTCCAACGCCACCCTTGGTTCATAGATAGTTTGACCGGCATCAGGTACGCAGGAAGTATACCTGATGCCGGCCAATTATTTTATGAGATTACTTTGCGAAGCTCATGCTGTCCAGGATCATGGTCAGCTCCACGGAGCCATCGATGGCATCGCCGTCGTCGGTGGTTTCTGCATCAGCAGCGTCAGCGGTGAAGTAAGAATAAGCCGTCACCACATAGCAGCCGCCTTCGCAGTTGCGGGCATAAACCGTCACGGTGTTGGTGTTGCCGTCGGCAGCAGCCTCATCGTAGCTGAAAGAGAACCATTCGTTTTCTTCGTCAAAGGCAGCGATCTTTTCCACTTCGGCACTGTGGGCAGCGGCCTGCTCGTTGATGTAGGTC
The DNA here is from genome assembly GCA_030529995.1 of Clostridia bacterium. Taxonomy (GTDB): domain Bacteria; phylum Bacillota; class Clostridia; order Christensenellales; family Aristaeellaceae; genus CAKUFA01. The sequence continues at coordinate 7,655 of JAUMVT010000082.1, read as the reverse complement.
TCGGCATCAGTGTCCTTCAGGGTAGCAACGGTGAAGTGGATGGGTTCGGGGGACTCGCCGGTATAGCTGCCGGCCACGTCGCCGTTTTCATCCACGGTGACTTCGAACTCGTCCTTGGTGTAGGTCAGGGTCACACCGTTATCGGTGGTCAGGGTCACGGTGCCGTCATTGTTCTCGATAGTATCTGCAAAGGCAGGAACTGTAGCCAGAACCAGCAGTGCAACCATCAGCGACAGGAACTTTTTCATGGGGTATTCCTCCTTCAATCAGTGCGTTTTTTTGTAATCACGGAGCGGCGTCTTCCTGCCGCCCTCCGGGGTTACCGGGGTTTGTTTCCCGGCTTCATTGTCCGGGCACCTATTTAACGAAGGAGCCCTCCCTTTTTCTTCCCGCATGCGAAAAAATTTTTTGAAATTTTTTTACGGGAAGAAAAAGCCTTGACCGTCCGTGTAAAGGTACCGATTGGTAGCCTTCATCAGCACCAATACCGCTACGGCAAAAAGCAGGGAAAGCACCAGTGTCAGCCACTGATACCGCTTCTTCCGCTGCACAGAAAAGCTCATGACCAGCACGGAAGCAAAGCAGAACAGGGCACTCAGCAGATGACGGGGAACGTTGAGGACGGTAAGCACCGTGTAGTAGCAGCCATGCAGCAGCTGAAGCGTGTTGCCCAGCGCCAGAATCACGCTGCCCAGCCCATTCTGCTTCTTGCTGAAGTAGGCAATGAAGCCTCCGGGCAGGGTCAGGAACGTCATGGCCAGCCACCATTGCCGATAATAAAGCCAGGCGGTTGCCAGGGTCATTTTGCCGAAGCAGATTTCCACCCCGTAAATCACCGGCTGGCTGATGAGGAAGAAGATAAAGCACTTCAGCATGGCTTCCCAGCTATGCTTGCAGTTCACCACGATGATGACGGCGAACACCACCCACCACTCATAATGGATACCAATATCCCGGAAGGATGTGTTTGCCGTTGCCGGAATCAGCATCATTGCGCCGGTATATACGCCAACCGCAATGGCAAAGAGGATCACCGCAGGCCAGGACATTTTCAGCCCGCCGAAGAGTCGCTTCATGCATTTTCCCCATTCATTGTTTCAATCAGAAATCCAGTGTATCGACCTGGGGCAGAATCTCCCCGATGCGGCTGCGGCACAGGGCAATGACCGCCTGCCCGTCCGGAGTGTTCAGACCATTGCGGCGGATGGTGCGGCGCATCAGCCGGGCATAGCCGATGAGCATGGCTTTCTGCTCCACGGCATGGACAGCATCCTCGTCCCGATCCTGCAAATAGCAGCGCAGGCTTCGCCGCCAGAACTCCATGGTCACCCTATGCTCCAGTCCCATAAACTTCATGGTAACGCCGGGGTCTACCTCGCCGAAGGCCACAAAGCCCAGGTACATGCTGGCCAGCTCAAAGATGGGATGCCCCACGCACAGGGTATCCATGTCGATCAGCAGCACTTCATCCCCCTGCATCATCAGGTTGTTGGTGTGGTAATCCCCATGGAGCATGGTATCCCGCTCCGGCACGGCCTGCACCAGGGCGCACAGCTTCTCCGCCTGCTCCTCCGGGAGATAATCCTTCAGGAAGTCTGCCCAGCCCACCACCACATCTTTCATGCAGGGCATGTCCCCGGGCTTCACGTGGGTGGTGTGAATCTGCTTCAGCAGATCCACATACATCTGCACGTAGGTATCCATCTGAGTGGGATTTTCCTTGATCAGCTGAGAAAACGTCTTGGCATTCAGCAGCTCAAACACGGAACCGTAGCTGTCTCCCACCTTCACCACATCGAAGGGGATGGCCGTGGGGATGCCCAGCACGAAAGCCTTCCGTGCCAACTCACGCTCACGCTGAATATCCGGCAGGCTGTCCGGATTGTAGTACACCTTGATGATGGTATCCCGATCCAGCCGGTACACCTTGCCGTTGGCTCCCTGGCCGATGACCTCGCAGCCCTCCACGCTCAGTCGACGATAGGCCTTCTGCACAGGCAGCATTTCCGCAAAGCCTGTCATGTCCAGAATTTCATAGACTTCGGGGCTCACATTGACCAAGCTGAGGGTAGGCTCCGCCTTGCGCAGATGAAGGATCACCCGCAGTCCTGCGCTGGAGATGTAGGCCAGCTGCTCCATGTCCAGCGTCAGGGCATCGTGGGGATGCTCGGCACGGATTTGCGTGATCTCCTGCTCAATCTCCGGCGCATTGGTGGAGTCAACACGGCCGTCCAGTGCAACGGTCAGTTTTCCGTTTTCACAGCTTGCTTTCAACATACACGTTCCTCCTCATTGAGGTGTACTGCACAAGTTTGTTTCGGTCAAATCCGCTTGGTCATCTTCAGCACATTTTGCACGCCGCAGCGTTCATAGGTCAGGGTATCCATGGTTTTCTTCACCAGGAAAATGCCCAGTCCCCCAACGCCCCGCTCTTCGGCGCCCAGGGAAATATCCGGGTCAGCCTCTTCCAGGGGATCGAAGGGAATGCCTTCATCCATGAAGGTGATGTAAGCGGCGCCGTCCTCCACTTCCATCCGCACCGTCACCTGTCCCTGACCGTCCGGATAGGCATAGTGGGCAATGTTGCTGACGATTTCATCCACCGCCACATTGATCTGCATTTTGGCCTTGGCGCTGCAGCCGTGGGAATCCAGCTGGGCATCCACGAATTCCGTAATAGGCGTAATGTTTTCCACCGTGGCATCCACGGTCATTTCATGCAGATCACCCTTGTAGGTAAGGGCAAGCATGGTAATGTCGTCAAACTGGGGTGCATTGCCCACAAAGGTGTCCACATCCATTTTCACCCGATGGCATAGGTTCTCCACCTGCTTGCTTTGGCACATGTTCAGCACGTGATTCAGCCTCACTTCGCCGTACAGTTCGTTGGACAGGTTGGTGGCTTCCGTTACCCCGTCGGTGTAGAGGAAGATGGTATCCTCCGGCTCCAGCTGAAGTTCCCCTGCACGGTAGGTCATGCCTTCCATGCCTGCCAGCACCAGACCGGAACGGGTCTTCAGGTACTCGAAGTTGCCGTCCCCATGGCGCACCAGAGGCGGATTGTGTCCCGCATTGGCGAAGGTCACCTTGCCGGTTTTCACATTCAGGATGCCCATCCATGCAGTGACGAACATGCCGGCTTCGTTGTTCTGGCACAGTCGGTCGTTGGTCTTCCGCATGACCTCATCCACAGGCAGGCCGCTTTCCGCCAGATCCTTCATGATGGTCTTGGCAGTCATCATGAACAGGGCGGCAGGAATCCCCTTGCCGGAAACATCCGCCACCAGGAAAGCCAGATGATTGCGGCTGACAAAATAGAAATCGTAGAAGTCGCCGCCCACTTCTCTAGCCGCGTCCATGGAGGCGTAAATGTCAAATTCCGTTCGGTTGGGATAGGGCGGGAAGGAAGAGGGCAGAGCAGACCGCTGAATCTGATGGGCGAACTCCAACTCGTGATTGATTCGCTCCTCTGCTTCCTTGATGTAGTGCTTCAGGGTGGCCACGGTGGCGTTTACGTCGTCCGACAGCTCGGAAAACTCCTGATAGGCACGGACATCAATCACCGTGTTCAGGTTGCCGTTGGTAATGGCATTCAGCCCGGCGTTTACCTTCTGCAGATTCCGCACAACCTTCTTCTTCAGCATTTCATAGATCAGGATGAACAGGGCTGTGTAAATCAGAATCTCCATGAACACAATCAGGTAAAGGGTTACGTTGCGGTACAGCTCCGCATCATCGGTAATGATGTGGTACACAATCTGCTGGGTGAAGGTGCTGGTGGCCAGGAAGGCAATCACCACGCAGATCAGCAGCCAGAAGCCGAAGTCATAGCTGATGTGCTTCTTCTGCAGATCCACCTTCCGCTTGTTGAAGGCACCGCCGCTGAGCAGAGAAGCCAGACTGACCGCCATCCCCGTGCACAGAATCATGGGGAAGGAGCAGGCCTGCACATACCGGAACGCATAGGACACCCGGCGCAGGTTGGTGGCCAAAATCAGCAGCATGTGCAGCACTTCCATGGTAGTGCCGATGCCGAAACTGGACAGGAAGCCGGAATTTCGGTTTTCAAAGAGACGGCGGCGCATCATGGCGCTGAAGATGCCTGCCAGGCAGGTAGAAATAGAGCAGGCTACCTGGGTCAGCTTGCCGCCGCCCCAGAAGACGCACAAATAACGGTGCACGCCTCCCATGAAGCCTGCAATAATCCCTGCCGGACCCCCAAAGAAAAGTCCGGCACATAGAGGGGCCGCATCCCGCACGTTCATGATGACCCCGTCCCCGGCACGGATGCCGAACTGGGTGCACAAAATGGCGGCAATGCCGAAGGTAATGCCGATGACGATTTGCTTCAGGCTGTAACGCCAGGCGGAAAACTTCGTTTTCTTCTCCAGCAGGGTAAACAGGCCTGACAGCACCCCCGGAATCAGTGTTGCAAACACCAACCGCAGGATGGTATCTCCGGATAAATTGATCATCATGCTATCAGCTTTCTATGGTCAGAAAATCTGCAAAGCCGGTAATGGTGAACACTTCCATCACAGGGGCAGGGACATGAATCAGCTTCATGGTGCCCTTTTGATCCATGGCCTTCTGCGCCTTCAGAATCAGCCGCAGACCGGCAGAGGAGATGTACTCCAACTTTTCCAGATCCAGCACCAGTTCTTTCGCTTCCGGCAGCACCGTATCCAGCACAGCCTCCATTTCGGGGGCGGTGGTGGTGTCCAGCCGACCGATCAGGGTAATCTCGGCCTTTGCGCCTGTCTTCTTTTCAATGGTCAAGCTCATACAAAACTTCCTTTCAAGTTTTATTTTTTCTCTTCTTCATCCCTCGGAGTGTCAAACACTTCGTGGGTCATTTGCTTCAGTTCCTCATACATGGGCAGGCCTTCCAGGGGAGCCAGTGCCGCCACTGTTTCATGGAAAAGCCAGGCCTGCTTGTCTCTGCCTCGCTTAAAACGTTTCCACACGTCTTCGCCGCTTTCCTGCAAGCCTTCGTAAACACTGCGCAAATTGGAAAGCTTATCGGCGCACATGAGCATTTTATGATCCCGATCCCCCGGCTTCCGCAGCATTTCCAGAGCATCCGATTTCCGCTTTTCCCAGCTGTCCTCCTTGTTTTCGCTGTCCGCCACCACAAGGGCTGCAATTTCGTCATTAAAGGCGGTGGTCAGCTGCTCCTTGGTGATAAAGGCATCCTCAATGGTATCGTGGAGAAATCCGGCGCAGATCAGGTTTTCACTGGCGCCGTTTCTTGCCAGCTCCGTGGCCACCTCTACCGGATGCATAATATAGGGCAGCCCGTCCTTGCGCTTTTGCTCACCGTGGGCGTACATGGCAAATAAATACGCCTTCACAATCATGCTGTGCATGGTCTTTTCGTTCCTTCCCCGTGGCAAACATTGTTTTCACGTGCCTGACCGCAGTGCGGAAAGGCAGCGGCGGAAAGCCCTGCTTTCCTTCGAAAAATGCCTGCTTTCGCCTGCAAACATTCCACGCTCATTGTACCATTTTCTCGCTGCACAATCAAGAAATGTTTCGTCAATATTTCGTCAATTTACATCAAAGATAATACCGCATGGTAGACTCAATCCAGTACAGGTATTTGGGGTCCTGTACCTCCAGCTGCTTCATCTTCCGGTACATGGGCAGACCGTCCGACACATCGTGCCACAGATCCGTAAACACGGTATCATAGGCTTGCCGTGGTGCTTCCTCCCGGGCATAAGCAAAGGCATCGCCTTGAATGATTTGCAGATCATCCTGCCTTGGGAACATGGGCAGCAGTGCCTCCCGGAACAGGTCAATCACATCCCGGGACTGCTCCACCACGGTCACGGACGTCACCGCATCATTCCGCAAGGCGCGAAACACATAGTACCCCATGCCCAAGCCATAGCACAGCACCTTGCCTGCAGATGCTTCCCCGCAGGGGCGAATGGTGTTGATCTCGTTGGGGGTGACGGTCATCCAGATGCGCCCCTGCTCCTTCAGGGCAGGGTAAGGCACAGGTGTATCAAACCAACCCAGCTGAGGCAGCACCATGCCGTTCACCTGCCGAAAGTCATCCGCCACAAAGATTTCCGCCGGAGCGTAGGTCTCTTCTTCCAGCGTCACCGTACCCCGGCGATAGGTCTTTGTTTTCAGTGCCAGCACGTAAGGGTCTTCCGTCACAAAGGTCGGAGACAGCTTATGCAGCATGTGAGGAAAGCAGCGATGATAGGTCTCCTTGTCCTTCGGCCGATCCAGATCCAGTCCGCAATAGGCCGCAAGCATCAGGGCAACCGCTTCCTCTTCCCCAATGCCGCAGCTGCCGGCGATGCTTCGAGCTTCTTCCAGGTCAATCGCCCTGGGGTTCTCATTCAGGAAGGCCGCCAGGCGGATCATCAGTTCCTCATTCATGGCTTCACCTTCATAAAAAGGGAGTGGAAGCCGCCATGCAAAGCGTCCTCCGCTCCCTTCTGTTCTGATGTCGTGTTATGCATCCACACGGAATGCGTAAATGGTGGTAGTATCGTACACTTCACCGGGGCGCAGCACGGTGGTGGGCCACTGAGGCTCATTGGGAGAATCCGGGAAGTGCTGGGTTTCCAGGCACAGACCGGAGAACTTGCCGTAGTGAACGCCGCCCTTGCCCCCATCATAGTCCACGGAATTGCCCGTGTACAGCTGCACGCCGGGCTGATCGGTAATGACCTCCATGGTACGTCCGGAAGGTTCATCGTGCAGACAGGCCGCCATACCCATGGCAGATCCCTTCCGCAGCACGAAATTCTGGTCATAGCCCATGTCCGCCAGCACCATCTGATGCACCTGAGGCGCCAGATCCAGTCCGTCACCTACCAATTCACCCTCCCGCAGGTCAAAGGGGGTCTTGGCCACAGGCAGATAGCCGCCGGTGGGAATCAGGCCTGCGTCCACAGGGGTAATCACATCAGCATCAATGTACATCACCTGATCCCGCACCGTGCCGTGGTCGTGACCGGCCAGATTGAAATAGGCATGGTTGGTCAGGTTGCACAGGGTTGCCTTGTCCGTGGTAGCCCGGTAGCGGATGATCAGGTCGCAGTTATCCGTCCAGGTATAGGTCACGGTAACGTCCAGGGTGCCGGGGTAGTTTTCCTCACCGTCCGGGCTGACCAGGTGGAAAATCAGGGTATCCTGATCCTGCTCCTCCAAGGTGGAGGTTTCCCACATTCTTACGCCGAAGCCCACGTTGCCGCCGTGGAGATGATTCTCCCCGTTGTTCTTTGCCAGCTGGTAGGTAACCCCGTCCAGGGTGAACTGACCGTGAGCAATCCGGTTGCCGTACCGGCCAATGGTTTCTCCCATGTGGCCGTGATTCTTCAGGTAGCCTGTCATGTCATCAAAGCCCAGCACCACGTCATTCATGATGCCGTCCTTATCCGGCACGCAAATGGCGGTGATGGTTGCGCCGTAGTCAATCATCTTCACCACAGCACCGCTTTGGTTGGTCATGATGTACTGGGTAACCGGTGCACCCTGTTCATTCTTGCCAAATTCTCTTGAGGTGATCGCCATAGGAACACCCTCCTTGAAACGTTATTTCTATTTTCTATTGTATCCGTCAGAGACGTTCTGTCAATCCCCATCCTTGGCTGCTTTGTCCTGCTTGCCGTAATAATAGCTGCGAAGGA
>JAUMVT010000013.1 GCA_030529995.1 Clostridia bacterium | reverse complement strand
CATTTGGGTTCTCTTTTCCTTACCTTTGTGTTACCTATGTATTGTACCTTAACACGGACAAACGGTTGGGGAAGAACAATGAGGTTAACCGCCTGCACGCCCCTTGACATTCCCTGCCCTTTCGCTATGATTAGAAGTGTAACCATTTAGGAGGGTTAGAATGCTTCTGGATCATCTGAAACGGGAATGGAAACGATACGCCATGCTGCTGGCAGGGGCGGCCATATTGACCTTTGGCTTGTACAATGTGCATAGTCGGTGCAGCATTACCGAGGGCGGTGTGCTGGGCATGACGCTGCTGGTTCAGCACTGGCTGGGGATTTCCCCGGCCATTACGGAAGTGGTGCTGGACGTGATTTGCTATGCCTTGGGCGTCAAATATCTGGGGAAGGACTTCCTTCGCTGTGCCCTTTGCGCTACAGGTGGGTTCGCCCTGACCTATGCATTGTGGGAGGCGATCGGCCCCCTGCTGCCTTCCATGGCGGATCAGCCTTTGCTGGCGGCAGTGGTGGGTGCTTTGTTTGTTGGCGTGGGCGTAGGCCTCGTGGTTCGTGCCGGCGGCGCCTCCGGGGGAGATGATGCCCTGGCACTGGTCATTGCCAAGCAATTCCGCTGGCCGGTTGACAGAGCTTATTTGTTTACGGATGTGGTGGTGCTGACCCTGTCCCTGAGTTACATTCCGTGGCAGAAGATTGCCTGCTCGTTGGTGACGGTCACGATTTCTTCCTTTTTGATCGGCAAAATTCACGGCATGAAAAGAAAAGAACCGTCCATCAACGCGGCAAATTAACAGGATGGTTTGTTAACATCTGTCAATCATTGGTTTGCTTTTTCCACAGGGCTATGCTATAATGAATCAACGGAAATTGTTTTTCCAAATTTCATTTGCAACTTAAAGGAGGACCGCTTCATGAAGGGAATCATCTTGGCCGGCGGAGCAGGCACGCGGCTGTACCCACTGACCATGGTCACCAGTAAGCAGCTGCTGCCGGTGTACGATAAGCCCATGATCTACTATCCTCTGTCCACATTGATGCTTGCAGGCATCCGTGATATTTTGATCATCTCCACCCCGGTGGATACGCCCCGGTTCCAGTCCCTTCTGGGGGATGGCAGCCAGTTCGGCGTATCCCTCCAGTATGCGGTGCAGCCTTCCCCGGATGGCTTGGCACAGGCCTTCATCATCGGTGAAGACTTCATCGGTGACGACAGCTGCGCCATGGTGCTGGGGGATAACATCTTCTACGGCAACGGGTTCTCCCATGTGCTGAAGGATGCGGCTGCCAATGCGAAGGCAGGCCGGGCGACCATTTTCGGCTACTACGTGAATGATCCGGAACGGTTCGGCATTGTGGAGTTTGATGAAAACGGCAAGGTCATCTCTGTGGAAGAGAAGCCTAAGCATCCCAAGAGCAACTACTGCATCACCGGGCTGTACTTCTACCCTGCCGGGGTCAGCGCAAAGGCGAAGGAAGTGAAGCCTTCTGCCCGGGGCGAGCTGGAGATTACCACCCTGAACGACATGTACCTGCAGGGCGGCGAACTGGATGTGAAGCTGCTGGGTCGGGGCTATGCCTGGCTGGATACCGGCACCATGGAATCCCTGGTGGAAGCCGCTGATTTCGTCCGTATGGTGGAAAAGCGGCAGGGCATCAAGATTTCCGCTCCTGAGGAAATTGCCTATAAGAACGGCTGGATCAACAAGGACGAGCTGCTTGCCTCCGCACAGCGGTACGGCAAGAGTCCCTACGGCGAGCACCTGAAGGCCGTGGCAGACGGTAAGATTCGCTACTAATTTTTGAAAGAGGTCTTTGATTCATGGAGAAGATCGCCACCTCCCTGCCGGGAGTCTACATCATTGAGCCCAAGGTCTTTGGCGACAAGCGGGGCTACTTTATGGAAACCTATTCCCAGAAGGCGTTCCATGATCTGGGGATTGACAACGTGTTCGTGCAGGATAATCAGTCCTTCACGGCGCAGAAGGGTGTGCTGCGGGGCATTCATTTCCAGAATGACCCTATGGCGCAGGCGAAGCTGGTTCGCGTGACCAAGGGTGCTGTGATGGACGTGGCGGTGGATCTCCGCAAGGGCAGCCCCACCTATCGGCAGTGGGTTGCGGTGGAGCTGTCCGCTGAAAATAAGCGGATGCTCTTCATTCCTCGGGGCTTCGGCCACGGCTTCCGCACCCTGACGGATGATGTGGAGTTCTGCTACAAGGTGGATAATCTCTACAGCAAGGAATGCGACCGGGGCATTCGGTTTAACGACCCTGCCATCGGCGTAGCATGGGGCGAGGTGATTGAGGAGCTGCTCAGCCAGAAGGATACCACCTCTCCGCTCCTTGCGGACAGCGACTGCAACTTCGTTTATAAGGAGGAACAGGCATGACCATCATCGTTACCGGCGGTGCCGGCTTCATTGGCAGCAACTTCATTTACTTCCAGCTGAAGAACCATCCTGAGGATCGGATCGTTTGCCTGGACAGCCTGACCTATGCAGGCAACATGGCCACCTTGGATGAGGCCATGAAGAATGACCATTTCCGCTTCGTGAAGGCAGACATTACGGACAAAGCTGCCGTGGAGAAGCTTTTTCAGGAAGAACATCCTGATATCATCGTGAACTTTGCGGCGGAAAGCCATGTGGACCGTTCCGTGGAGGATCCCGGGCTGTTCCTGCGCACCAACATTCTGGGTACCCAGACCCTGATGGACGCCTGCCGGAAGTACGGCATCAAGCGGTATCATCAGGTATCCACCGACGAGGTGTACGGCGACTTGCCCCTGGATCGGCCGGATCTGTTCTTCACGGAAGAGACCCCCATCCACACCTCCAGCCCCTACAGTGCTTCCAAGGCCTCCGCTGATTTGCTGGTGCTGGCCTATGCTCGTACTTTCCATCTGCCGGTGTCCATCACCCGCTGCTCCAACAACTACGGCCCCTATCATTTCCCGGAGAAGCTGATCCCTCTGATGATCTCCCGTGCCCTGGCGGACGAAAGCCTGCCGGTTTACGGCACCGGCGAAAATGTGCGGGACTGGCTGTATGTGGAGGATCACTGCTCTGCCATTGACTTGGTCATCCGCAAGGGACGTGAAGGAGAAATCTACAACGTGGGCGGCCACAACGAGCGCACCAACCTGGAAGTGGTGAAGACCATCCTCCGGGAGCTGGGCAAGCCGGAAAGCCTGATCACCTACGTGAAGGATCGGCCCGGTCATGATCGCCGGTACGCCATTGATCCCAGCAAGATTCATCAGGAGCTGGGCTGGCTGCCTGCCACCCCCTTTGACGAAGGCATCAAGAAGACCATCCGCTGGTATCTGGACAACGAAAAGTGGTGGAAGGATATTCTGGCCGGGGATTATCAGAACTACTACGAAAAAATGTATGGAAACAGAGGGCAAGCATGAAGGTATTGGTAACCGGCGTTGCCGGACAATTAGGCTATGACTGCGTGAAGCGGCTGACCGCCCTGGGCATTGAGTGCAAGGGCGTGGATCGGGACGATTTTGACCTGACGGATGCACAGACCGTGATGGCTTATGTGAAGGACTATGCGCCTGACGCTATTATGCACTGCGCTGCTTACACCAATGTGGATAAGGCGGAAACGGAGCCGGAGATTGCCGCGGATGTTAACGGCGGCGGCACGCTGAACATGGTGCGGGCTGCCTTGGCAGTGGATGCTGCGCTCATGTACATTTCCACGGACTATGTGTTTTCCGGGGAAGGCACCGAGCCCTTCCAGGTGAAGGATCCTATTGCCCCGCAGAATGTATACGGCTTGACCAAAGCACAGGGGGAAGAAGCCGTCCGCAGCCTGATGCAGAAGTTCTTCATCATCCGCACGGCTTGGGTATTTGGCCTCAACGGCCGGAATTTCGTGAAGACCATGCTGCGCCTTGGCAGTGAGAAGGAAGAACTGAACGTGGTCAATGACCAGTTCGGTTCGCCTACCTACACCCCTGACCTGGCACGGCTGATGTGCGACATGATCCGCACCAACCACTATGGTGTGTATCATGCTACCAACGAGGGCTTCTGCTCCTGGGCAGACTTTGCGGAAGAAATCATGAAGCAGTCCGGCAGAAAGTGCCGGATTCATCCGGTGACTACTGAGGAGTACAATGCCACGGTCAAGCGTCCGGCCAACTCCCGCCTGAGCAAGCAAAGCCTGACGGATGCAGGGTTCGACCGCCTGCCCCCGTGGCAGGATGCTCTGGCTCGCTATTTGGTGGAGCTGGGAGAAAAGTAAGTTCATATCCATACATGGAAAAAATGGTGCGAAACATTGAAGTTTTGCACCATTTTTTTGATGCGGACACGGAAATCCTATTGACAATTCCGTAACAAAGCGGTACAGTGAAGGTATGGCTCGGCATCAAGTCTCGGCTGAGCAGAAAAGAGGAGAAAAAAATGAACACTCGTACCAGACTGACGGCGCTGCTGGCTGCAGCGACAATGGCTCTGCCCATGGTGGCTATGGCGGACATCACGGACGAAGAAGGTGCCGCTTGGGCAGAAGCTCACGGCTATGTGAAGATGGAAGCCGATGCGGTGACCTCCGCCACGGAAAAGAAGGTTGGCGGAGTGAACTACGGTGCCATCGAATGGGATAACGACCTGCAGATGGCTGCCGTACGGGAATTCCTGAAGGGCGGCAAGTACGTAGGCGATGCTTCCTTCGCACAGGATGAAACCGGGTACAACTATCGGGAAATGTATCAGCTGGCGACCAGTCGCAACAATATCCCTTCCAACACCAACCTGGAAATGGTGCTGGACGCAAGTAACCTGCATCTGCTGGGCGTGTCTGAAGCTGGCACCAGCAAGACCATGGACTTCCAGGATAATCCCCATGTATCCGTCAGCTGGGTGCGTCAGCTGCGGGTAGAAGAGGAAGAAACCTACAACTACTATTGCTCCTATGGTGTGCAGTACAACGGCACGGTCAAGATCTATACCACAGATGATCTGGCCACTGACGAAGGCGCTGCTGCCCTGATCAATCTGTTCGACAAGTATTATCCCACGCTTGCTTCTACTTGGGCAGCCTACGGCGCAGGCTTGACCGGGCTGACGGACGAAGCCGCCATTAAGGAGGCCAAGCTGGCTTACATTACCAAGACCATGAGCACCGGCTCCATGGTGGTGTACGAAATCATTCCGGATAGCATCGTGATCACCGCTCCTTTCCTGATGAACATGTCTCCCACCATGGCCAACGCCGCTCGCTTCACCCAGGTGCAGGAAGGCGACACCAAGTATGCCTATACCTTGGGCTTGTCCGATGCCTTCATTGATCAGCTGATTGCCTACAAGGATGCTTACCTGGCCACCGAGGAAGGTGCTGCCGCCGTGCAGGAATACTATTCTTCCGCCATGTATCAGCAGCTGGATCAGTACTGTGCAACCTACGGTGCACCTACCAGCCTGGCACTGGCACAGATGACCACCAACGCCGCAGGCCTGAAGACCCAGACCACTTGGAAGCCTGCTGAGTAATATCGATTGTACGCAAATGCAAGGGAGCCTCTCGCCGGAAGGTTGGGAGACTCCCTTTTCTGTGCTCACTGTTTGGCAAGGTTGTCGCTCTTCATAATAAAAGTTGTTCTTCATAATAAAAACGGAAGTCTCTCGACTTTGCAAGAGGCTTCCGTTGATTGCTTGATGTTTGAGGACGATTAGGATGCCAGCTCCTTGGTTTCCTCGTGGTGGAACTTGGCCTTGAAGGCTGCCAGCCGCTTCCGGCGCTTTTCCTTTCGCTCCAGCCGTTCACCCAAATCCCGTGCGCCGACCCCGTACACCAGGTACAGGATCAGCCCGGAGATGACCATGATGAACACGGTGGAGGCGCAGCGTCTGCCGGAGGCGTTTACGTTGTAGCCGTCCCGGCCTTCCTCGGCGCACATGCTCTGGATGACCATGGCGTAGGTGGTGCCGTAGCTGGACTGGAAGGTGGCAGACATGTCATACTCTGTGAACAGGGCATTGAAGTTCAGGGCAAAGACTGCCAGCACGCTGGGCAGCACAATGGGCAGCTTCACTTTCAGGAAGGTGACCAGACTGCTGGCCCCCAGGTTCCTTGCCGCATCCTCCAGCTCCTCGTCTATGGCGTAGAAGGCGGCCTTGATCATTCGCAAGGCGAAGGGCAACTTTACTACTGTGTAGGCCATGACAATCAGGAAGCGGACATTCTCCTTCATGTACAGGTTGTTGTTGAACACATACCACACGCTGTCGGAGTTGAAGTAGGTGCGGTAGGAATAGCAGATCAGGATGGTAGGCAGCAGCCAGGGGAACAGCATGCTGTATTCCATGGCCACAGCACGTTTCTTGCCCTTGTTCTTGAAGATGTAGTTCACCGCAATGACCACAATGACGCAGGCCAGTGCCGCCGCAATGGCGGACATGACGAAGCTCAGGCGGATGCCTCCAACTGTGGCGTCATTGCTGAACAAGCCAGAGATACTGCCTTCACGAACCTTCACCTTGCCCCGGTTGGTCAGGAATTCATAATCCTGCTGACCGAAGAAGTTGATCAGCGTGAACTGGTCGAAGGACAGGGACTTGGCACGAATGGCCGGATAGTTCTGGAAGGCGAAGAGGACGATCATCACCACAGGGGTCATGTAGATGATGAAGAGCACGTAGGCGTAGATATGCGCCAGCACGTTGGCCACAGGATTGGTGATCTTCTGCTTCACCAGCTTGGCTTTGGTCTTGCTGACGGACAGGTAGTGACCCTTTCGCTCGTAGGCGGACAGCACTGTCAGCAGCACAATGGTGAACAGCGCCAGAATGATGGACAGCAGCGCGGCACGTGCCTGAGGGAAGGCTTCATCCGCCGTGGAGGATCCGGCCAAGCGGACAATCTCCGGGTTAATGGAGTCATAGCCCAGCAGGGTGGGAGCACTCATGGCGCACAGGCCGGTGATGAAGGTCATGACCGTCAGGGAGAACAGGGTGGGAATCAGGGTGGGGAGCACTACCTTCTTCAGCACGGTGAAGGGCTTGGCACCCAGGTTCCGGGCAGCTTCCACCGTGTTGTAGTCGATGGCGCGGATGGCGTTGCGCAGGAACAGAGCATGGTTGCTGGTGCAGGCAAAGGTCATGGTGAACAGCACCGCATTAAAGCCGGAGAACCAGTTCTTGTCCATGTCCGGGAACATGCCGCACAGCCATGTGGTCAGGATACCATCGCTGTCATACAGGAACAGGTAGCCGGTTACCAGCGCCACGCCGGAGTAAATCAGGGTGGTCATGTAGCCGATGCGGAGAATTTTCGCACCTTTGATGTCAAAGTATTCCGTCAGCAGCACAATGCTGATGCCTACGATGTTCACCGTAATCACCAGGCACACGGCCAGCTTCAGGGAATTCATCACGTAGCTGGGCATGTTGCCGGCGAAGAAGAAGCGAATCACCGCCCAGGGATCAATGTTGCCATTGGCGTCCTTGACAGTGAACACCTGCGTAATGGTGTTCAGGCAGGGCAGGAGCATGAACCCTAAGAAGAGATACACAAAGAAGGCAATGCCGAAAACCTTCCATAGGTTGCCCGGATTCAGGGAGGCAAGTTTCTTTTTCATATCCGTGCCTCCTTATGCGTTCTGAACATCATAGGACATGATGTCTGCCGGGTGGAGGCACACGGTAACTTCTTCTCCTGCCTCGTAGATATTGATGCCGTCGTTCTTTTCGATGGCCTTGATGGTCTGGTCGCCCAGGTTGATGTAATACTTGATGTACAGGCCGTAATACTCCCGGCTTTCGATGACGCCCTTCAGCTGCAAAGCACCGTCGTTCTTCACATTGTTGACCCGGACACGCTCCAGGCGGATGAAGTGGTTCTGGTTGGGGTTCAGCTTCATCTTATCGGCGATTTCCTTGCCCAGCCGGTTAATGTCGCCGATGAAGTTGCACACAAACTCCGTCCGGGAGTGATTGTACACCTCGTTGGGAGTGCCGATTTGCTCAATGTAGCCCTTGTTGAACACGGCAATCCGGTCGGAAAGGGTCAACGCCTCTTCCTGGTCATGAGTGACGTAAATGGTGGTAATGCCGAATTCCCGCTGCATCTTTTTCAGCTCGTTCCGGAGCTGCACACGAAGCTTGGCGTCCAGGTTGCTCAGAGGCTCATCCATGCAGATGATGCTGGGGCCGGTGACCAGTGCACGGGCAATGGCCACACGCTGCTGCTGGCCGCCGGAAAGCTGGCTGACGGCCTTCTTCAGCTGTGCATCGGACAGATCCACCTTCCGGGCGATTTCCTGCACTTTGTCGTTGATTTCACTCTTGCTCATGTGCTTCAGCTTCAGGCCGAAGGCAATGTTGTCTTCCACCGTCATGGTGGGGAAGAGGGCATAGCTCTGGAACACAATGCCGATGTTCCGCTTCTCGATGGGCACGTTGGTAATGTCCACGTCATTGACGCTGACCGTGCCGCTGACCGGCTCAATGAAGCCGGTGATAGTACGCAGGGTGGTGGTTTTGCCACAGCCGGAAGGTCCCAGGAAGGTGAAGAACTCCCCTTCCTTCACGTCTACGTTAATGTGGTGCAGCGCCTCAAAGTCGCCGAACTTCACCACGATGTCCTTCAAATCGATCATGCAATACAGCTCCTTACCTCGATGTGCGGGTGGCAGCAGAACGAACCCCAATCATAAATAAAATGTATGGCGAGCCCGATCCGGACCCGCCATACCGGGGTTCTATCCTGCAATGTGCAGCCGGGCGATTTTTACTCGGCAGCCTGGGTCAGCGTAGCCCAGTTCAGATTGTCCCAATCCGGCTCAGCAGGTGCCTGGTTGGCGTCTGCCCAGTAGAAGCCCAGGTTGGTCATGATGTTGGTCCACTCCTTGGTGTGAGCAGCCACATACTCGGCATAGGTCATGTCGGTGCCTTCCACGGTTTCCAGTGCGCAGTTCTTCAGCTGATAGATGGCGGGGATTTCGTCGCCGTACACTTCAGCCACAGCCACTTCGTTGCAGGGGAAGGAGTCGAACTCGTCGGACCATTCAGCCTGGGTATCAGCGGAGCCGAACCACTCGGCAAAGGCCTTCACAGCCTCGGTCTCTTCTTCGGTACGGTCTGCACGATCCAGAATGCCGATGTACTCAGCAATGTAGTAGGTGCCGTCAGCAATGTCCACAACGCCCCAGTTCTCGGGGGTGGTGGTGCCGGTCAGCGGCACGGAGGAGCTGTCAGCAGCGGAGTCGATCTTGCCGTACAGGGAAGAGGAATAGAAGGTAGACACCTGCACGTCGCCACGGTTCAGGGGATCGAAGCCGTAGCTGTCGCCGGTGAACTCGCCGTTAGCGCAGTAGTTCCACAGCATCTTCCAGCCGTCCACGGAAATGCCGCCGGCGGGGCTGGTAGGATCGGTGTAGGAATACAGCAGTGCGCTGTTGATGTTGCTGTTGGTGGTGCCGCCAACCTTGCCCTGACGGTACCACTTGTAGCCGCAGTTCACAATGTCAGCCCAGTGGTCGAAGCTCAGGGTTTTGCCGCTCGTGCCCTTGTCATCGGTACGGTAGAGCATCAGCACGTTCTGCACAACCAGACCGTAGGCCTTGCCGGGATACACGTACTTGCCTACTTCATCGGCCCAGGAGGGGGTCCAGTCCATCACGGACAGGTTCTCATAGGTGCCGGAAACCAGCTGAGACCAGCGGGTTTCGTTCAGGCCGAACAGGATGTCGCCATCCTTGCTTTCGTTGGCCTTCTGAATGGCGGCAGTATCGCCGGAAATAACGGAGTTGTCGTCAATGGAGATGGAGAAGCCAGCCTTCTTGGCGGCGTTGGTCAGCCAGTTGACGCGCTCGGTAGAGTTGGAGTTGGAGTAAATCCGAATGGTGTAGCCGGAATAATCCTTGGATTCTTCGGCTACAGCACCTGCTGCCAGTGTAAGCACCATGGCCAGTGCCAGCAGGAGAGATACGAGTTTCTTCATACCTGAAGCCTCCTTTTCGTTATGACAATAAACGGATCGAACCTCGTGGTAATCATATCATAGAAGGTGTTTTTTGTAAAGTATTTGTAAAGGAAAACCTGCAAGCTTTTTACCATAATTAATACTTTGTGGTCAAAAACAATTCCGTTTCTGCCATGTGTAGACGCTCTGGAAACGTTTGACTTGCGATTTTGCATGAATATGCTATAATGCATAAGAAAAGACTGTTACGATTGGAATGAAGAAAATGCTCATTGCGCCTATTGAACTGACGGAGAATGATCGTGCCATTCTGGAATCTTACAAGGTGATGATGGATGGCCTGTCCGACTACCTAGGCAGTGCCTATGAGCTGGTGCTGCACAGCTTGGACAATCTGGAGCACTCTGCCATCAAGGTGATCAATGGCTACCACACCGGCCGCACCGAGGGCGCACCTATTACGGAAATGGCACTGCGGATGCTGGAGCACATTGCTGCTACCAAGCAAAAGGATTATGTGTGCTACCACGGCTACAACAAGGATGGGCATCCCCTCCGCTCCACCACCATTGCCATCCGCAGCAGCGGCAGGATCATCGGTTTGCTGTGCATGAACTTCTATATGGATACTCCCTTGTCCGACCTGTTCAAAACCTTCTCCGCTGCGCCCTTCATCGATGAAACCTATGTGCAGAGTGCGGAGGATACCATTCATGCAGCCATCGAACGGGCAAAGGCGGTGGTGGATGAAACCATGCCGGAAAACGCCCCTGCACGGAATCGTGCCATCATTGAACAACTGGACGCATCCGGTGTGTTCCGCATTAAGGATGCAGTGAATTGTGTGGCGCAGGCACTGAATATTTCCCGCAATACCGTGTACCTGCATCTGCGCACCCTGCGGGAGAAAGGGAAGAAGTAAGCTACTCCTTCATATCTGAAAAACGTCAAAATACATGCCTTTTCTTTTCGCAGTCTCGTGCTTTGAGTGCCAAAAGAAAAGGCTTTTTTGTGTTGTTTCATGTTAAAAATATATTATTTGGTTTCTATATTGACAAAATGAACATGAAGCGATATACTTGCCTCGAAACACGAACGTTATAAATCCATAAGAGCTGTGAAGAAATGACAGCTGCGAGGGAGGCTTTGATACCGCCGAAGAGGATGGCGGTATAAAGATAAAAAAGGAGGTTTCGGTATGAAGAAGACCCTAGGTATCCTGCTGGCGCTGGTTCTGGTTTTGACGGCAACATCTGCTTTCGCTGTCGTTGAAATCGACTATTGGTCTGTGTTCACGGGCGGTGACGGCGCTGTGATGCAGGGCATGGTGGATGCGTTCAACGCTTCTCAGGATGAGGTTCATGTGAACCACACCCCCATGACCGCTGACGACCTGTATCAGAAGATCCCCATGACGGTGCAGACGGGCACCAGCGTGCCTGATGTTGCTATCGTGCACATCGAGCGGATCCCCAACTTCGTGGACAAGGAAATGCTCTATGCTTATGACATGGACCTGATCGCTCAGGCCGGCATCGTGGCTGAGAATTACAACCAGGCTGCATGGGAGCGCACTGACATCGACGGCGAGCATTATGGCATCCCGCTGGACGTGCACGGCTATGTGACCTACATCAACAAGGATCTGTTTGACAAGTATGATCTGAACGAATTCGTGGAAGACGGCTACATCACCTTCGACGAAATCCGTGCTCTGGGCGACAAGGCTCGTGCCAACGGCTTCACCGGCCAGATCTTCGACCTGGGCTGGATGCGTGCTCAGATGCTGGGCTACTATGCACAGCTGAGCCCCGACCACAAGCTGACCGACAACGGCGTTGACCTGGCTCTGGACGAAGATGCCATGAAACAGGCCATGGAGACCATGAAGTCCCTGTATGAAGATGGCTATACCACCTCCAAGACGGACGACTACTCCTCCATGTTCTACGGCGGCGAGCTGCTGGTCTGGTCCGAAGGCATCTGGATGAAGGCTGCTGTTGTGGACGCAGGCGTGAACTTCGAAATGTATCCCAGCGTGTGCTACAGCCCTGAGACCTGCAAGAACTGGATGTCCTCTCATAACTTCGTACAGTTCGCAGACGAGAACCGCACGGAAGAAGAAGACCTGGCCGTGGCCAAGTTCATCAACTTCATGGGCGAGAATTCTCTGACCTGGGCTCGTGACGCCGGCCAGGTGCCCGCTCACGTTTCCCTGAACGCTGTGGCGGAATATTCCTCCATGCCTCAGGCTTTCCTGTCTGATCCTGCTCGCGTGAATGAGCTGGCAATCTACAACTACAAGTACTGGGGACTGTTCGACACTGCTTTCAGCCGCGTAGGTTGGGACTTTGTGGATGGCACCATCTCCATCGACGACGCAATCACACAGATTGAACAGGAAGTCGCTGACGCGATTGCTGCCCAGTAAAATTGCAAGGAACCCGAAAATTGGGCAGGGAGAGTTTCTCCCTGCCCATCGTACTGCATAGCTTAAAAACAGAAATCCCTAAAATCCAAATGTCGGCTTAACGCTTTATGAAAAGAGGTGTCATGATGACACGTTCAAGACTTGCCTCGCTTTTCGCCCTAGCGTTTCTTGTGCTGTTTTGCTTCGCCAGCGTAACAGCAACAACAACCGTAAAGGAAACAACAGCTGTTATTCAAATGGGAATGCCCAAGCTGCTGTTTTCTCTGTCCAGTGCCAGCATTCTGCTGATTCCCCTGGCAGCGTGCGCCATGATTGCAGCCATTATTGCCTTGATTCAGAATGAGCGGAACGTAGGCTTCCTTTTCTCGGCCATTGCCTTTGTTGCCTTCGGGCTGTTCATGATTCTTTTCTACAATGAAAATCAGAACGCCAGCCTTTACAATGCTCTGAGTGATGCATTGAAGGAAATGGGGGTTAAGTTCAAGAAGCGGGATGTGGGTACCATCGACGTTACCTATGACGCCATGACGTACCTGATGATTACCTGCGCTGCCTTGTCCTCTTTGCTGTCTTTCCCGTCTGTGAAGAGCGAGGGCAGAAACCTGCTGAAGCGGGATCTGCTGCCCTATGCCTACATCGGGCCTCATCTTTTCTTCTTTGTGATTTTCTTTGTGACACCTGCTATTTACGGCATTTATGCCGCCTTCACCAAGTGGGATCTGTTCAATGAGCCGGTGTTTACCGGACTTGAAAACTTCCGCACCCTTCTTTTTGATTCATCCAATACCTATTACAAGCAGCTCCGCAACGGTTTGTGGAACACCATCAAGTTTGTACTTTTCAGCGTGCCTTTCTGCATCATTGTGCCTTTGGCCCTGGCCTTGGCACTGAACGTGAAGCCCAAGGGCAACAAGTTCTTTCAGGCACTGTACTATCTGCCCAGCCTGATGTCCATTTCCACCGTGACATTGACATGGCGCTATGTGTTCAATACCCAGTACGGCATTTTGAATAAGTTCCTGGGCATTCAGGCCAACTTCTTCATGCCGCCTTATACGTGGATCATGCTGGTGGTGGTTACGGTTTGGTGGTGCACCGGCGGTACCATGGTCATCTACCAAAGCGCACTGGCCTCCGTGCCCCAGGATCAGTACGAGGCTGCTGCCGTGGATGGCGCCAACGCCATTCAGCGGTTCCGCCATGTAACCCTGCCCAACATGCGCTATCCCCTCATGTATACGCTGATCACCGCCGTGGTGGCGCAGTTCAACATTTACGGTCAGCCGGATATCTTGGTGGGCTTCAGCAATGCCGAGGCAAACGCCGTGCTGCTGCAGTACATTTACGAGAACTCCGTGAAGAAGCAGGTGGCCGGCATGTCTTCCGCCATGGCCGTAATCTTGGGCCTGTGCATTATGGCTGTCACCTTCTTCCAGATGCGCCTGATGGTGCGGAACAGTAAAGGTTGAAAGGAGGCGTAGAAGTAATGAAAAATAAAACTGGGAAGATCATTGCCATTGTGTTTTTGATTCTGCTGGGCATCTGCTGGTTTGAACCCATTCTCTGGCTGGTCACGAACTCCTTCAAGTTGGACGCAGACTTCATTACCTCCTTTGCCAACATTACCGGGCCTTGGGATTACCTGACCCGTCTGATTCCACGGACATGGACGCTGAGCAACTATACGGAGCTGTTTGTTGGCGGCGAAAACGTGAATACCAACGCCAACATTACCCGGATGTTCGGCAACTCCTTCATCGTGTCCATTGCGGTCACGGCGGGCGTGGTATTCATCACCTCCCTGTCTGCCTATGCCTATGAGCGGCTGCGCTTCAAGGGCGGCGATAAAATCTTCTGGACGCTGATGTACATCAGCATGTTCCCCAATGTGGTTGCTATTTTGCCCATGTTCCGCATTGCCAATGCGCTGGGATGGGTGAATAATTTGAATGCCCTGATCTGGCCGAGCATGGCTGGGGTGTTCAATATTTTCCTGATCCGCAACTTCATGAAGGGTGTGCCCAAGGAAATGGACGAGGCTGCCATCATTGACGGCGCTAACAGCTTCCAGGTCTATGCCAAGGTGATTCTCCCTTCCATCGCTCCCGTGATGATCGTTGTGGGTCTGTTTGCCTTCAACGGCTCCTGGAATGATTACCTGTGGCCCCGTATCGTCATGACGGACGTAAACAACCAGACCCTGACTCCCGGCCTTCGCCTGCTGATGGGTCAGTACGAGCAGCGGTGGGCGCACATGATTGCTTCCTGCCTGGTGTCCATGCTGCCGCCTTTCCTGCTGTACCTGTTTGCTCAGAAGTATTTCCTGCAGGGCATTTCCGTGCAGGCCAGCGTAAAAGGCTGAGTGTTTCCATTTGAGAAAGAGAGGTTTCGCTTATGAACAATCTTCTTCCCCGTCCGGAGCATCCCCGTCCCGATTTTCAGCGGGATACCTTCTGCAACCTGAACGGCCTGTGGCAGTTCGCCTTTGATGATGAGGATCGAGGGCTTGCGGAAAAGTGGTATACCCCGGACTATCCCCTTGATAAAGAAATCCTGGTGCCCTTTGCGTATCAGACCAAGATGAGCGGCCTGGGACCTACGGATGAGATTCACCCCTTCCTGTGGTATCGCCGCTCCTTCACCCTGCCGGAAAGCATGCAGGGCAAGCGGGTGCTGCTCCGCTTCGGTGCCGTGGACTTTAAGGCGGACGTGTATGTGAACGGTCAGCATGCCGGACGGCATATCGGCGGCTATACCCCCTTTGCGCTGGACATTACCACCCTGCTGCAAGAGGGAATGAATGACCTGTGCCTCCGGGTGGAGGATCAGCCGGACTGCACCCAGCCCCGGGGCAAGCAGAACTGGAGCCGGGGACTCATGGGCTGCTGGTATACCCCTGTCAGCGGCATTTGGCAGACCGTGTATCTGGAAGCGGTAGGGGATACGGCCATGACCCGCATCCATGTAACCCCGGATGTGGATCGACACATGTTCACGGCGGAGATTGCCTTGGACAAGCCCGCACAGGATGGCATGGAGCTGGAGTTGACCGTTACCTACAATGGCCAAATCCATCGGAAACTGCGCACCTCCGTTCAGGATCGCACCACCCGGGTGCCTGTGGACATGATGACCCACGGGGAGATGAACTCCATCCACACCTGGGAGCCGGAGCATCCCAACCTGTACGATTTGAAGGTTCGCCTGCTGAAGGATGATCGGGAAGTGGACGCTGTCACCACCTACTTTGGCATGCGGAAGGTGGAAGTACACGACGGCAAGGTGTACCTGAACAACCATCCCCTGTATCAGCGGCTGATTCTGGATCAGGGCTACTGGCCGGACAGCAACATTACGCCTCCCAGCGATGAAGCATTGCAGACGGATATCCGTTACACGAAGGCCTTTGGCTACAACGGGGCCCGGAAGCATCAGAAGCTGGAGGATCCTCGGTTCTACTACTGGGCGGACAAGATGGGTCTGCTGGTGTGGGGCGAAGTGCCCAGCGCCTATGACTTCTGTGATGATGAGGTGCATAACCTGACCCAAACCCTGACGGACTTTATCGACCGGGATTACAATCATCCCTGCATTATCACCTGGGTGCCCCTGAACGAAAGCTGGGGCGTGCCCCAGATCAGTATGGATCGGAAGCAGCTGTCCTTGGCACGGATGCTGTATCACCTGACCAAGGCGCTGGACGGTACGCGGCTTTGCTCCTCCAATGACGGCTGGGAGCAGGGTACCACGGACATCTGCGCCCTTCACGACTATATGGACACCGCCGAGGGCATGGCACTTCACTTTGCTGACCGTATGGAAGTGGAAGACCATGTGTGCGATCTCCACCGCTGCTATGCTAACGGGGAAGTGTGCACAGGAGAAGAAGCCTTTATGGTAACGGAGTACGGCGGCATTGCCTTCACCAATATCGGCATTCAGGGCGATATGGGCGGCATGGCAACCTGGGGCTATCATGACAAGGTAACGGACGAGGAAGCCTTCTTCCATCGCTTCCAGGGCGTTACGGATGCCATTCGGGAGATTCCCTATTGCCAGGGCTACTGCTATACCCAGCTGACGGACGTGATGCAGGAGATCAACGGTCTGCTGACCCCTGACCGGAAGCCTAAGATGGATGTGGAGCGGTTCCGGGAGATGAACCGTGCCCCGGAAGGAATCACTTATTAATTCAGCGTAAAGGAGAGCCGCATTGCTTCACAGCAATGCGGCTCTTTTTCTATGGTACTGATTATGGATTGATCTGGTCAAAGGTGACGTCCGTATCTGCCAACAGATAGGGGCGAGGATCTTCCTTGTCCGGCACAATATCGTAACCGGCAAGGGACAGACCATGCACATGCCGTGCCCACAGTCCACGGGCAGGGGCATCGCCCAGGTCATCAATCATGTGGGCATCCGGGTAGACGCCGCGAAGCTCATCAATGGCGTTTTCATCCAGCACCGGCTTTTCGCTGGCATGCTGCTCAAGGCACACGTCGTACAGGAGCACATCCTCAATGGCTTTTTCCGGAATGCCGATGAAGTAGGAACCGCGAGGACCGTTATCTCCGCCGCGGACATGGGCAATGGCGATCTGCCGCAAATTGCCCGGGGCAGGCCTGGGATCCCCGGGCTTGACCCGTCCCCGATCCTCCAATCGCAGGAAGAAAGGACTCCATGCACGGTCAATGGTGATGTCCTCAATGAGGAAGTTTTCCAGCGTGCCACCGTCCACCATTTCCAGGGAAACACCGGAATCGGAGCACCGATGCTTCAGTCCGCTGGGGTCATGCTCTACGCCGCCGATTCGGCAGGAGAGCACCAGCACATCCCGGAAGTCCCCCTGGGTGTCCGTGCCCACCTTCAGGGCATTGCAGCAGCTGTACAGCCGGCAATGCTCAATCAGCACCCGTTCCGTGGGACGCTGGCTTGCGCCCTTGAAGCAGCAGGCATCATCCCCGGAGGCAATATCGCAGTGGCGGACGATCACATCCCGGCAGCCGTCAATATCAATGCCGTCGTTGTTGTAGTTGGTCTGGTTGCGGACGGTCAGGTTTTCCAGCAGTACCCGGTCACAGTTCAGGTAGTTTTCCATCCAGCAGGCGGCGGAACGAAGGGTCACATCATGAACGTGCACGTTTTTGCAGTCGATGATCCGCATCAGGAAGGGACGGCCGGGGGTGCCGCAGCAGGTTTCATCCCCGGGAAAATTCTCCCGGGTACCCTGTCCGTTCAGCTCGCCGCCGCCGCAGATGCAGATGTTTTTGCAGCCCTCTGCAAAGATCAGAGACTGATTCATGCCCATGTTGGTATCCTGCACGGTCAAGCGGCGGGCAATCTGCTCCGGGTAATCCGCCAAATCCGTGCTGGCCAGGAGCCGGCTGCCTGATTGCACCATAAGCCGCACATTGGAGCGGAGAATAATCGTGCCGGAAAGATAGTCGCCGCCGCTGAGCAGCACCGTGCCGCCTTGCTGACCTGCCGCATCCACAGCGGCCTGAATGGCTGCCGTGGCTTTCGCGCCCGGCTGGTATCCGTAATCCTCTGGCCGGAAGATGGTTTCGCTGCCCTGCCAGCCGGTGAGAGAGGCAGTCAAGGTGTCTGCCATGGCATGAAGCCGTGCCTGCAGGGGGGCAAACCACTCCGGCAGGGTGTGCTTCACTGCCAGCATGCCGCCTTTCTCTTCCAGCGGAATGAAGCAGGGATGCTCCTGCAGGTGAATGTTGGGGGTGTGAAGGGTCAGGTACATTTGTCCGGCAAGGTCACGGAAGATCATGCCGTGCCCTCCATCCCGGCGGAACAAAGGCGCTGCCTGGGTGAAATGGCCGGTAATGTCTCCATTGTCGCTGACGGCCACGCCTTCCGTGTAGCCTTCGGCGGAGAAGCTGGCCCACAGCACCAGCAGCTTGCCTTCCGCAGTGCGCCACACGGAGGGACCGTCTGTTACGTAACCGTCCCGTCCGCTGGAGCGGTGATGCATCAGCTTTGCCCACTTGGCATCCGATGCATGGAAGAGCAGCATGGGGTCTCCGTCCGCACGGGACAGATCCTCGGACAGGGGCAGGGCGCAGATCTCTCCGTCGCCCACCTGCACCCATTCATGGGCAAAGACAAGGTAGGGTTTACCTGAAGGGCTGACATACAGGGTGCCGTCCAGGCATTCCCAGTCAGGGGGCGTTACCCGTCCGTCCGAGTGGGGGACAAAAGGTCCCATGGGGGAATCTGCCGTCAGGATGGCTGTTCCCCGGCACACCCCTTCTTTCTTGAAGCTGGCCAGCATGTACAGCCTGCCCTGATAAAGGTGCACTTCCGGTGCCCAGTAGTTTCTGTCTGCCCAGAAGGTGCCATCGTTATGGAAGCACTCAAAGGGTCCTTCCCAGCTGATCAGATCATGACTGGTGTATACGTCGAATCCGTCCGCCTCGCCCCAGCAGGTAGCACCGCGAGTGCCGTAGAGATAATATTGCCCGTTCAGGGTCAGCACGTAAGGATCTCGAATGTTGATTTCCTCAAGCCGCATGGGTGGATCGCTCCTTTGCAATGGTCTGTGTTACAGGTAATGTTCTGCCTCACGGAAGGAAAGTCCTGCCGAACGGGAAAATCAACCCAAGAATCTGCATTTACATTTTGGTCGTCATCGGGTAGAATAACACATGATAAAGGATGCCCCTCAGGGGGACGTTGATGCTCGCTGAACGGAGGAATAAAGCATATGATGCTTCCTGTAACCGGTGTAAATTTTTCCTGTGATCATCCTCAGCTGCAAAAGCTCTTTGACGAAGCCGAAAAAAAGTGCCTGCTGAACCTGAAACAGTTTGGCAATGATACAGTGCTGGTGGAGGGCGGCGGCTACGAAAAGATCTGGCTGGAGACCCAGCCCATGGGTGGCGAAATGTATGCCAAGCGCAACATGACCGCAGCCTTGAACAATCAGCTGCTGTTTATGCGTACTCAGCGGGAGGACGGACGGCTGGCAGGCTCTATCCAGTGCCATCCGGACGGCAGCATCGAGCCCCAGTTTAACAAGTTTCAGGGTTTCTGCTTTCCTCTCCATGCGCTGAACATGTGGTACCTGACCGGCAAGGATCCGGCTTATCTGGATCAGCTGGCACACTGCCTGGAGCAGTTCGATGCGTACCTGTGGAAGACCCGGGATACGGATCATGACGGCTGCCTGGAAGCTTTCTGCGTGTACGATACCGGGGAGGATAATGCCCTCCGCTACGGCAAGGCGCCGGTGTACTGCACAACGGATACGCCTCCGGTGGATGCGGATGTGGTGCCCATGGCGTCTATGGATATTACTTCCTTCTCCTACGCCTGCCGTGCAACACTGGCGGAAATCAGCCGCCTGAAGGGCGACGGGCAGGAGCAGGCATGGCAGGAAAAGGCAGATCAGGTGGCAAAGCAGCTGAAGGACCGGCTGTGGGACGAGAAACGTCATGCCTTCTTTGACCGGGACAATCAGGGGAAGGTCATTGATGTGCTGTGCCACAATACCCTGCGGTGCATGTATTGGGGATCCGTAACGCAGGACATGGCGGATGCCTTTGTGCAGGAGCATCTGCTGAATCCGAAGGAATTCTGGACCCTCATGCCCCTGCCCAGCGTGTCCGTCAGCGATCCTGCCTTCCGCAATGCCAGTGAAAACAACTGGAGCGGTCAAAGCGAGGGACTGACCTTCCAGCGCGCCATCATCGCTCTGGAACGCTACGGCTACGAACCTGTGGTGACTCAGCTTGGCAAAAAGCTGCTGAACGCCATTATCGATGGCGGTTTTGTCTTCACCCAGCAGTTTGATCCCTTTACGGGAGAGCCTTCCCGTGTGGGTATGGTGTCTCACGAAGTGCTGACGAAGGATAGCGATGAACCTTTCCAGGATGCCTACGGCCCCACCATGCTGGCGGCGCTGGAATACATTGCTCATATTTGGGGCGTGCATTTCGTGGGGGATGAAGTTTGGTTCAGCCTGGGTTCCGGCATGACCTATCGGTATACCCAGCGCCTTGGCGAGAATACTTACACCGTAGCATCCGACGGCAAGGAGGCTTCTGTGTTCATCAATGAAGAAAAGATCCTGACAAGCCCCTGCGGCGTCCGCATTGTGACGGATCATGCAGGAAAGGTGCTGCGGCAGGTCACCATTGAAGAAGCATAATGCGAATCATCCCCGATGAAACAAGAGCCCGAGGACATGCACCCGTTTAGGATGCACGCCCTTGGGCTCTTTGACGTGGGCATCTATTTCTTTTTCATCAACTGACTGAGCTGCTTGAAAAACCGAACGGCTGCGGCAAAGGTGGACATGGTGGCAAAGAAAATGGTGGGTGCCATGGAAATGTAGAAGAAGATCATGGGAAACCCCTCTTGCGCCAGAAGCAGCAGAAGGAGACTGACACCAAAGGAAATCATGAACCCGATTTCATACCAGCGAAAATACTGCCTCATCTTGCACCTGCCGTTTAACGTCCGCCGCGCCGACGCTTGTCTTCCTCCAGCCGCTTTTTCCAATCACGGCCAATGGGACGATTGCTGCTGCGCATGGAGGTAACGGTGGCGCTTACCACATCATATTCAAGGTCAACGCCTTCGGTGTCCGTATAGTAATCCACCGCGCGGTCTTCGTCAATGCCGTAGCGGCGTGCCGTTTCCACCGCATCCATGTTGGCACCCAGGAAAAGAAATTCCCAGTGATACTTGGCCTTCTGCTGCTCGATGAGCCGCTTCACATGCTCGGCGCTGTAGCGGCGGCTGGCGTTTTCCATACCGTCCGTGGTGATGACAAAGATGGTGTGCTCTGGCACATCCTCCGACCGGGCGTACTTGTGAATGTTGCCGATGTGGTGGATTGCCCCGCCAACGGCATCCAGCAGAGCGGTGGTGCCCCGAGGCACATAATCCTTTTCCGTCAGAGGAGGCACGGTCTGAATATTCGCCCGGTCATGAATGATATCGGTTTCGTGATCGAACAGCACGGTGGATACCAGTGCTTCGCCTTCTGCCTTCTTCTGCTTCTCCAACATGATGTTGAAGCCGCCGATGGTGTCCTTCTCCAGCCCGGCCATGGAACCGCTGCGATCCAGAATGAAAACCAATTCCGTCAAACCCTTTTTCATCATGCTTACCTCCTGCGTTTTTTGTACCCTTAGTATACGTCCTTTGGCGAAGGAAAAGGTCGCATGGCAAGCGACATGTTGCAACACTTCGACTTCTATGGTAAGATCAAGCTACGATTTAACTTCGTTCAGGAGGGCAACATCATGCGCAAGGTTTTGAGAGGTATCGGTATTTTTCTGCTGGTGGTGGTGCTGGCGGCTGCCGGTTTCATCGGGTATCTGACCGTCACAGAGTTCCGCCCGGAGGATGAGGAAACCCTGGCTGTTGTTTCTGGCACCGGGGAAACGCTGCATGCGGGGGATTCCCTGCGGATCATGACCTTTAACACCGGGTATGCAGGGCTGGATGCGGCAGAGGATTTCTTCATGGACGGCGGCACCATGTCCCGGCCTGAAGGCGGCACGGAAAAGGTGCAGAGCAACATGGAAGCCATTCTCAGTGCCATCAAGGCGGAGAATGCCCAGATTGTGCTGCTGCAGGAGGTAGATCAAAACTCCTCCCGTTCCGGCTTTCAGGATCAAACCGTGTACTACCAGTCCGGCACGGGCATGGCTTCCGCCTTTGCGGTGAACTACCGGTGCAATTATGTGCCTTATCCCATTCCGCCCATTGGCAAGGTGAAGAGCGGCATCATGACCCTGACCGCTTACGAGCCTACGGAAGCCACTCGGCAGAGCCTGCCGGTGCCCTTCTCCTGGCCCATTCGGGTGGCGAACCTGAAGCGGTGCCTGCTGGTGGAGCGGATTCCCGTGGAAGGCACGGAGAAGGAACTGGTGGTGGTCAACCTGCACCTGGAAGCCTACGATGACGGGGAAGGAAAGGCTGCCCAGACCCAGCAGCTGTACAACTTCATCAAGAGCGAATACGACAAGGGCAACTACGTGATTGCCGGCGGTGACTTTAACCAGACCTTCAGCAACGTGCAGCACATCGGCGGCAGCTGGGAAGGTAAGTGGACCCCCGGACTGCTGGATGAGGTTGATCTGCCGGAGGGCATCACCCTGGTGTATGATGAGGCAACCCCCACCTGCCGCTCTCTGGATCAGCAGTATACCGGGGATCGGGAGCAGCACGTGTTCTATATCATCGACGGGTTCCTGGTATCCGGCAATATGCAGGTGGACGATGTGCACACCGTGGATCTGGACTTTGCCGCTTCTGATCATAATCCGGTGGTACTGCAGGTAACGCTTGCTGAGTAAGGCACTCACATTTTACATCTCCGCCCGGCCTGTGACTGTACAAGCCGGGCGTTTTGCTGTACAATATATTTGTGGTGAGATACCCTTTTGGGTGGCAGAGCAATGACGCCGCTGTCGGCGGCACGTAAGGAGTACACGATGATCAAACGGATTGTATGCATGGCTATGGCGATGATGCTTCTTCTGGGATGCGCCGTCTGGGCAAAGGCGGAAGATTCATCCTCCGCATCGGCCTTAAGCTGGGATGAGCTGGAAGCGTGGGTGGAGAGCTACAAGACCCGTGCCATGGAAACATCTCCCCTGAATGACCCAACCGAGGACGCTGCCGCCAGCGAGGATGGCTATGCTTTTATTTATGAATTTGCCACCCTGTACATGGATCGCCCGGAAATGACGGAAGAGGCTCAGGTGCGCAGTCTGGTGATTACGGCAGAGGATGAAGTAGCTCCTCACAACACCGCCATTGACATGCGTACGAAGGATGTGCTGTCCTCCTACTATTCGGAAAACAGTGACCTGACCGGCACGGAAAGCTTTGCTGCCCTGTATGTCAGCAACCTGATGCCCGAAAGTGCTGCCTGGGCTTGGGTGCAGCGGGACGGACAGCGCATCATGACCATTCAGTACGCCGTGCATGAGCAGCCTGCTACCGGCGGCGATGGCTATACGGACGCAGGGCTGATTTACACCATTCAGGACGGGTTGGTGGCGGCCATTCGTGCCTACGGTATGGATACCCGCATTACGGCGGAAGAAGTCAACACCAATGTGGAAGAAGTGGAAAAGGTCAGCCAGCAGCATTATTACGCTCAGGTGCCCTCCAGCGAGGTGGGAACGGATCTGACCATGTTCGGGGAAGAGGATTTGTCCTTCTCAGGCATCAACTTCCTGACCATCACCCCGGAGGAAGCCGCTGCAGAGCTGGGTGAAGCCCGGGAAGATACCTGGATGCAGGACGATACCGGGGAGTATCTCCGCAGCATGGAATTTTCCAGCTGCACCATGACCTTTGTGTATGACAAGAACAAGAAGAGTCCCCGGCTGGATGTGCTGACCATCGACACGGATCAGCTGGAAGGCCCCCGCTGCACCAAGATTGGGGATACCATTTCCTCTGTGCTGCAGCGCTTCCGCCACAGCGAGGGTTCCTATGATGATGAAACGGCCACGGAAACCCTGTACGGCACCTCCGGAGAAGCTCCTTACGGCTTGGCGGAATACGGCACGGACGCTTCCGCGGTGCTGATGTATGTGATCAATACCGGTGACAAAACCGTGTGCCTCCACTTCAACTTTGAAATGATGGCCTTAACCGAGATTACCCTTTACACCATGAACTGATAAGCGGAGGGATCTTGCATGAAGATCGATCTCAGCTGTCCGGCGGAAGTATGGCGGTATGAACTGCCCAAGAAGGATTATCCCGCCTGCGACTTAATGCTGTATAACTTGAGCGAGAAAATCATTACCTCGGTGGAGGTAACGGTGCTCTTTCTCAACAAGGAACAGGAGGAAGTGGAGCGGCTGATTTATCGCGCCCACGATTTGGACGGACGGCCTTCCACCGCCTTCTCCGTGGCCGTTCCTAAGGAGGACGCAGGGGATGCGGTTTCCTTGGAGGTCATGATTGATAAGATCTGGTTCAGCGATGCCAGCGTGTGGCGTCGGGGAAAGTATGCCCTAAGCGAGTATACCCCCAACAATCTGCCTAACAGCCGCAGCCTGGAAATGCTCCGCTACGTGGCAGGCAGCAATGCGGTGGGCTTTCCGCAAAAGCAGGACAATTTGTGGATTTGCGTCTGCGGCCGTCCCAATGGGGCGGATGAGCGTACCTGTGCCCGGTGTCACCGGGAGCGGGAGCAGGTGTTTACCCGCTTTAACCGGGAAGCCATAGAAAAGCTGACCTCCCAGCGGGAGCATCAGCTTGCCCTGCAGGCGAAGGCTGCCCGGGAGGATGCTTCCCGATTGCAGCTGCAGCGGGAAAAGGTTTACGAAGCCAAGAAGAAAAAGCGCCGCAAGGTGATCGCCATTGTGGTGAGCTGTGCGGCGGTTGCAGGCATTGCCTACGGTTCCGTATTCCATCTGGCCCCCTATCTCCGCTATCGGAACGCCGTTTCCGCCATGGAGCAGGGCAAGTATGAGGAAGCCCGGAGCGTGTTCCTTGCCATGAGCGGCTATCAGGATGCGGACGCCAATGAGAAGCAGTGCCGCTATCTGCAGGCGAAAGAAAGCCTGACGGAGGATGCGGACGAGGAAACCTTGCTGGCCGCAAGAAGCGAGCTGACTGCCCTTGGGGATTACGAAGATGCGGCAGAACAGGTAACCTATGCGGACTGGCTCCATGCGGAATGGCTGCTGAAGGCGGATCAGATTGATGATGCCGCCGCCCTGTATACCGCCTTGGGAGATTATCGGAACAGCGCAGACCGGCTGACGGAATGCACCTACCTGAAGGCAAAGAAGCAGCTGGAAAGCGGAGACTACGACACAGCCTATGCCGCTTTCCTGGCACTGGGGGATTATGAAGATGCTGCCGACCTGGCCAAGGAGTGCATTTACCGTCCGGCAGTGCAGCTGATGGAAAACGGCGGGGCAGGGGATGCCATTGCCCAGTTTGAACGGATTCCCGGCTATGCCGATGCGGATGAAAAGCTGAAGGAAGCCCACTACCTGTACGGCAAAGTGCTGGTGGAAGCGGGACGCACAACGGAAGCAGGGAATCAGTTCCTTGCTGCCGGTGATTACAGTGATGCCAAAGACCTGGCCAATACCTACCTGTACCTTGCCGCCGAGGAAGCTTACGCGGCAGGGGAGTATCAAACCGCAGCGGAACTGTACATTCAAATCGCAGACTACGAGGATGCCCAAGATAAGTACAACGAGTGCGCCCTCACCATTGCGCAAAACGCCATGAAGGATCGGGAGTATCAAATCGCCGCCGCATGGCTGACCACCCTGCCGGATACCTACAGCGATGTGCTGGATCTCCGCCAGGAATGCATTTACCGCCCGGCACTGTCCGCACTTTCTTCCAAGGACTATCAATCCGCCGTGGACGGCTTTAGCCGCATCAGCACCTATCGGGACAGCAGCGATCGGCTGGAGCAGGCTCGGTATGGCCTGGCGGCACAGAAGGTGACGGACGGGCTGTGGAGCGATGCAGTGGAACTGTATACCCTCCTCGGGGAATACAAGGACAGCCCTGATCTGCTGAAGGAAGCTCAGTATGGCCTGGGTCTGCAGCAGCTGGCACAGGAGCAGTGGCAGCAGGCTGCGGCAACCTTCACCGCCTTGGGGGATTATCAGGAAAGCGCAGACAAGCTGAAAGAGGCTCAGTATCATCTGGCCCTTGCAGCCTATGACGAAAAGGATTATCCGACTGCCCGCAGCATGTTCGAAGCCCTAGGTACCTACAGCGATGCGGCGGAGCAGATCAGGGCCTGTGACTATGCTCTGGCGGACATTGCAGAAGGAGAGGGCAAAACGGCGGAAGCGGCCCAGCTCTTCGCTTCCCTTGGGGATTACAGCGATGCCAAGGATCGAGCCGGCGCACTGTATTACACCTTGGGCGGAAAAGCTGTGGAAAACGGCCAGATCCTTTCTGCTGCCAGAATGTACGCAAAGGCTTCCGGGTATCAGGATGCGGATGCTTTGGCGGAGCAGTACTATGATGCCTACTATCAGGAAGCAGCAGCCAATGCCCAGAAAGCCATGGATGAGCAGGAATATGACGTGGCGGCTGCTTTGCTGGGGCACATGGATTTAACGGAGCTGCCGGAAAAGTACGACAATCTGGATGAACTGTACCTCGAAGCCAACTACCAGCAGGCCAACAAGCTGTATGCAGATGGTCAGGTGTATGCTGCATTGCCCTACTATCGGCGCATTCCTGATTATAAGGATGTGGCGCAGAAGCTTCAGCGCACCTGTTATCTGATTCTCGGCACATGGCAGACGGCGGACGGAAGCACCTACCTGTTCCGTGCGGACGGCACCTGTTCCCTGAACGGGGAAGAGCTTTTCTTCCGTGCGGAAACCTATGCGCTGTATACCGGTGCTACGGTGGAGGAACTGACCCAGACCTACAGTGTTTCCAACATCGATGCTGCCGCCATGACCCTGCGGGATGCCCGTGAAGGGGTGAGCCGCACCCTGCGCCTGACCAAGGTGGCGGAAGCGGAAGTGGCGGAAGTCGCAGAGCCTGATGTGGGCAACGATGGGGCAGAAGAGACGGAAACATCTGAACCTACCCCCACCGTGACGGTGGACTTCCTGGTGGTGGATGACGAAACCTAATAAACAAGGCTGCTGCCGGAAAGCAAAACGGCAGCAGCCATGCCTGAAATTCCATAGGAAAAGACCTGCCGTGAAGCAAAACGATCACGGCAGGTCTTTTCATCAACAGATGGGAAAGATTACGCTTCTTCCTTGTTTCCCAGCGCTTCCTTCAGGGTGCGCCAGCCCAGCACGGCACACTTGACCCGGGCAGGCATGTGAGCAATGTCCCGCAGGGCGGAAGCTTCTTCCAGACTTTCAATTTCGTCCTCGGTTGCCTCGCCCTTAATCATCTTCAGGAAGACCTCACCCATGTGCAGGGCTTCCTCTTTTTTACGGCCGATGATCATGCCCAGCATAATATCCGCAGAGGCCTGAGAAATGGCACAGCCGTCGCCGACGAAGGCACCGTCGGCAATCACATCCCCGTCAAGCTTCAGCTTCAGGAAGATGTCGTCTCCGCAGCTGGGATTCACCCCCTCCAGCACAATGTCCGCATCAGGCAAGTCATGCTTGAATTCCGGATGAATGTTGTGCTCGGTCAGGATTTCGTTGTAAAAGCTTCTATTTTCCATAGCCCATTCGCTCCCTTAAGGTGGAAAGACTGGCAAGCAGGCGATCCACATCCTCTTCCGTGTTATAGAAGGCAAGGCTGGCACGAGCCGTGGAGGGATGCCCCAGATACTTCAGCAAGGGCTGTGCACAGTGGTGACCGGCACGAATGGCCACCCCGTCAGAGGCGAGAATCTCGCTGATGTCATGGGGATGCACGCCGTCCACCGTGAAGGTAATGATGCCGGAATGCTCCTCTGCCTTGTCGGAACCCAGCACATGAATCCAGGGCATGGCCTGAATGCCCGTCAATGCCCGAGCGACCAAGGCAACCTCCCGCTCATGCATCCGCTGGAAGCCTGCCTGCTCCACATAGTCAATGGCTGCGTGAAGACCTACCGCACCGGCGGCGTTGCAGGTGCCGGCTTCAAACTTGTAGGGCAGCTCCGCATAGGTGGCACCCTCACGGGTGACGGATTCGATCATTTCACCGCCGGTCAGGAAGGGAGGCATTTTCTCCAGCAGTTCATACCGCCCGTACAGTGCGCCAATGCCCATAGGGCCGTACACCTTGTGACCGGAGAAGGCCAGGAAATCAGCACCCAATGCCTGCACATCCACCGGCATGTGAGGGGTGCTCTGGGCTCCGTCCACCACCATCACGGCACCAACACGATGGGCAAGGTCTGCCACTTCACGGATGGGGTTAACCCGACCCAGCACGTTGGATACCTGAGTCATGGCAACGATCTTCGTCCGAGGCGTGATCAGCTGCTCCACCTTGTTCAGGTCAATGCTGCCGTCCATTTCGCATTCTATAAAGCGGAGCACGGCGCCGGTTTGGCGGCACACCATTTGCCAGGGCAGCAGATTGCTGTGGTGCTCCATAATGGAGACCAGCACCTCATCCCCTGCTTTTACATGGCTTAAACCGTAGCTGTAGGCAACCAGATTGATGCTTTCCGTGGTGTTTCGGGTGAAGATGATTTCTTCCTTCCGCTTGGCGTTCAGGAAGCCCCGGACAGCCTCCCGGGCCTCCTCGTAAGCTTCCGTAGCGGCAATGCTCAGAGGATACAGTCCCCGAAGAGGATTGGCGTTTGCCTTTTCATAAAAATCCTTTTCGGCATCAAGCACGCACTGGGGACGCTGGGCAGTGGCGGCATTGTCCAGATAGGCAATGTCCGTGCCCATGAGGAGCGGGAAATCCCTGCGATCAAAGGTCATGCTCTTCCCCCTCATACAGTTCATTCAGAATGGCCTGCTCAGTTTCCACATCGCCGATGGTGCGGGCAACCCGCTCCACAGAGGCTCTGGCCAGTATCTTTTCCGCCGTTGCCCGGTCAATGCCCCGGCTTTCGAAGTAGAACAGGGTGGCATCATCCATTTCGCCGATGGATGCGCCGTGATTGCCTACCACGTTTTCCTCAGCACACAGGATCAGGGGAACCGTCTTGTTGACCACATCATCCCCCAGCATGAGCACGGTTTCCTTTTCATTGCCGACGGAATCGCTGCTGCCCTGCTTGAAGTCGATGGTGCCACGGAAGATTTTCACGGCCCCATCCTTCAAAGCACCGGCAGCGTTGATGGAGCATTCGGTTTTTTTGCCGAAGTGGTTGACACTCAGGTTCATGTCCAGGGTTTGATGATGCTGTGCCAGGTAACCGATGTCCGTCTGTATGGAGGCACCTTTTCCGTTCAGGTCAACGTGGCTGTCCACGTAAGTATCGCCTTTGCCCAGCATCACCTGAATCAGCTCCAGACGAGCATTTTCATCACAGGTGCCGGTTACTTTACTGCGGGACAGGGCACCCTCATTGGCAGAAAAGACCTGCACCAGGCGCAGGGTGGCGTCCTTCTCTAGGGTGAGGTGAGTTTCTGCTGCCAGATGACCTTCTCCCTCGAACCACTGGATCAGGGTCAGGGCTTCTCCTGCATGGGCAACCGCATGAACATCCTTGCGGCTGAAGCCCTCTTTCCCGGACATCACCATCCGATGGCAAACGCCGTCTTTTGCGGAAGCAAATTCTTCCGTCCCCAAATCCACTGCCTTGTCGGCATCCCATGCGATCTCGGCATCATTCACACCGAGAAAATTCCAGGTGCGCACGGGAAGCTCGTTGATTTTGATTGTTTTGCTCATCACACGTTCTCCTTCCCGTTATCAGCCGATGCTGCCTTTCATTTCAAGGCGGATCAGGTTGTTCATTTCCACGGCGTACTCCAAGGGCAGCTCCTTGGACACGTTGTCCGCAAAGCCGCTGACGATCAGCGCCCGGGCATCCTCTTCGCTCATGCCCCGGCTCATGAGATAGAACACGGCTTCGTTGCTGATGGCACCGATTTTTGCCTCGTGTCCCACAGCGGCGTCACGGGTGCGGATGTCCATGGCCGGAATGGTGTCCGACCGGGAGATGGAGTCCAGCATCAGGGACTGGCAATTTACGGCACTCTTGGCACCGGAAGCACCCTTCTGCACCACCACGCTGGAGCGGAAGGTGCTGATGCCGCCGCTCTTGCTGATGGAGCGGGTGTTCATGTAGGAGCTGGTGTTGCGGCCCACATGCACCACCTTGGCACCGGTATCCAGGTTTTGTCCTGCACCGGCGAAGGTAACGCCGGTAAACTCCATCCGGGCATTGTCACCCTTCAGCACGCTCATGGGATACAGGCAGCCCACGTGGGAGCCGAAGGAGCCGGACACCCATTCAATGACGCCATTTTCTTCCACCAAGGCACGCTTGGTGTTCAGGTTGTACATGTTCTTGGACCAGTTTTCGATGGTGGAATAGCGGAGCTTAGCGTTCTTCTTTACATACAGCTCCACACATCCGGCATGAAGGTTCGCTACATTATATTTAGGAGCGGAGCAGCCCTCAATGAAGTGGAGGCTGGCACCCTCGTCCACGATGATCAGCGTATGCTCAAACTGGCCTGCGCCCTTGGCATTCAGGCGGAAGTAGCTCTGCAGGGGAATCTCCACCTGTACTCCCTTGGGCACGTACACAAAGGATCCGCCGGACCATACCGCACCGTGAAGGGCGGCAAACTTGTGATCCCGAGGGGTAACCAGCTTCATGAAGTACTTCTTTACCATGTCGGCGTACTCCCCGTGGAGTGCGCTTTCCATGTCGGTGTACACCACGCCCTGCGCGGCAACCTCTTCCCGCACGTTGTGATACACCAGCTCCGAGTCGTACTGGGCACCTACGCCGGCCAGACTCTTCCGCTCCGCTTCCGGGATGCCCAGGCGCTCGAAGGTATCCTTAATATCCTGGGGAACGTTCTTCCAGTCGTTCTGCATCTTGGTGTTGGGACGTACATAGGTAGCTATGTGCGCCATGTCCAGCCCCTCGATGCTGGGACCCCAGTCGGGAATCTTCATTTCGTTATAAATCTGCAGGGATTGCAGTCGGAACTGCTGCATCCACACAGGGTCATTCTTTTCCTTGGACAGCTTGTCCACAATGGCAGGGGTCAGACCCTCTTCCAGCCGGTAGGCGTCCTTTTCCTCGTCCCGAATGTCATAGACACTGCGGTCAATGTCGTCTACGTAACTCTTTTCCTTCATTGCTTGCGTCTCCCTCAGGCGTCCCGCAGGCTGCCGAAGCCTTTTTCGTTGATTTCATCCACCAGTTCCGCACCGCCGTTGCGCACGATGACGCCTTCCTCCATCACATGGGTAGCGTCTACCGTCAGTGCTTCCAGAATGCGGGTGGAGTGGGTGATAATCAGCAGAGAACCATGGGTGCGCTCACGGAACAGCTGCACTCCCTGGGATACGGTGCGCACGGCATCCACGTCCAGGCCGGAGTCCGTTTCATCCAGAATGGCCAGCTTGGGTTCCAACATGAGCATTTGCAGAATCTCCGCCTTTTTCTTTTCACCGCCGGAGAAACCTACGTTCAGGTCACGCTCTGCATAGGATTCATCCATGGACAGGAGCGCCATGGTTTCCTTCAGCTTCTTCTTAAAGTCCCACAGGCGCAGGCGGCTGCCGGTCTTCTGCTCCAGTGCGCTGCGGATGAAGGCACTCAGGGTGACGCCGGGCACTTCCAGCGGATTCTGGAAGGAAAGGAAGATGCCCTTCTTGGCACGCTCGTTCACCGGCAGGTCGGTAATGTCTTCCCCGTCAAAAAGGATATGACCCTTCGTGATGGTGTAGTTAGGGTTGCCGGTAATGGCATAGCCCAAGGTGGACTTACCGGTGCCGTTAGGTCCCATGAGCACATGGGTTTCGTCCCGGCCGACGGTCAGGTTAATGCCGTGGAGGATTTCTTTTTCATCGCCCACATTCACGTGCAGGTCGTTGATTTCAAGGATCGGCTTATGATTCATGATGCTCTACCTCACTCATGATGCCGGCCTGATCAGCCGACGGTTTATTGTTCATCAAATCCCTGAGGGTGTAGCTGTCCAGATAGGTGTTGATGGAAGCTTCCAGCCCCTGCCAGAAGGGAATCATATCGCAGTCGCATTCGCAGCTGCCGCTGCACTTTTTTCCGTGCTCCGCCAGGCAGGATACAGGTGTCATGCCCTCTTCTACTGCGCGCAGAATTTCGCCTGCCGTATAGGCTTCAGCCGGGCGCACAAGCTTGTAGCCGCCGGATTTGCCTACCGTGCTCTTCACCAGGCCGCCCTTGCACAGCACGGTCATGATGCTTTCCAAATACTTGCGGGACAGGTGCAGACGCTCGGCAATGTCGTTCAGGGACAGGTAATCCTCTTCCTGATGCCGACCCATGTCCGTCATGACCCGCAATGCGTATCGCCCCTTGGATGAAATCATCATGGACGATTGCCCTCCTTTCCGGGAAAATGCACGGTTTCTATACCGCAACATAGGCATTATAAACGTAAACTCCTACAACGTCAATAGGAATTGAAAAATCTGCTGTGACAGCTTTGGCCTTTCCGGAAAAGCAGCCATGATCAGGGCATGTACTCCGCTGACCTTCTGGGCAGATTCAACAAAGGCAGGGGACATTCACGGCATTTTCTGCTGTAAGACCATCTTTTTTTGCTCCTGCTCTTTTCAAACGGCGAAAAAAAAGATACTATAGCTGTAAGGACAATGGGGAGCGCTGCTTGCCTTTGTCTGCTGACGCAAAAGGAGGGTGTGCGCATGCCTGCAGCTTTGGAGCTGACCCGACAGATCACCGACTTGCTGAAAGAGGACAACCCGACAAACCTTACCATGCCGGAAGGGATGGAGGCCTATGCCTGGCGAATGCTTTGCTGGGATGCGGACGTTCCCCTGACAGACGAGCAGCGGATGCAGCTGGAAAGCTGCCTGCCGGATTGTATGCAGCCTGCCGGTGCATGCGGTTGGGGCTTCTCTGAGGATGGAGATCGGCTGACCATGATGCTGTGCTGCACCCATTTTCCTGCTGCTGCCCACCGGGAAACCGTGCTTTGGCTGTGCGGTCATGCCTTGCTGGAGCAGTGCAGCCTTTTGCTGGAGCAGGAAGGTACGCTGACCATCGGTGAGGAATTTGCTTCCCCCTCCCTGTGGCGTGCAGCTATGACCCCTATGCGGGAAATCTCCGACTGGTGGAACAAGGTTTCACCCATTACGGCGGCGGATGCCCGCACCCACCGTGCTGGACTGCAAACACTGATTAAGCGCCGTCAATATGCCAGCCTCGGCGGCTATGTAACCCGGGTGCTGCGCAACGAAACGGAAATTAACCGGATGTGCTTTGCCATGGTGTCGCTGGTGATTGAGGCGGTGTGGAGCCAGCACGCGGAAATCAGCCTGCGCAAGCTGACGGAAGAACTGAACTTGAATGAAATGACCCGGAAGCCCAAGGAGGCGCTGCTGAGCTGGATTGCTTCCCTGCAGCCCCGGCTGCGGGCATGCCCCACGGTCTCCTCGGCGGCGGAGCCGATTGACCGGGTGATTGCCGGGATCCGTGCGGATTGCTCCCTGCCTTATTCACAGGCAAACCTGAGTCATTCCCTGGGGCTGACCCCTGCCTACTTCTGCCGCCTGTTTCACGAAAAGACGGGCATGCACTTCTCTGCCTTCCTGACGGCTACCAGAATGGACAAAGCCCAGGAACTGCTGCGGCAGGAGGGGGAAAAGTCCCTGCAGGAGATTGCCCAGTCCTGCGGCTACCCCAACAAAAGTTATTTCTGCCAGGTGTTCAAAAAATATACCGGCATGACTCCGGGAGAATTTGAACAACAATGCGCTCCTCACTAAAAATTTTCCTTTTCAGGATGAAAAGCCTTCGCTCAAGCGTTATGTCTGTAGGGAGCATCCTATACGGCAAGCATAAGCGAAGGCCTTTTGTGAAGAAAGGAGATGATCTCCATCAATCGGATCAGGCGTTTCCTTTGCCTGCTGCTTTGCCTTGCACTCCTGCCTGTGTGCACAGGTGCACATGGGGAAGATGCATCCCCGACGGTTCGCATCTACCTGAAGCGGCTTGGCTTGACGGATCGAGCCGATCTGCACCTGGATGGACTGTATACCGCCTTTGCATCCAACGTCTCCATGGGCTTTCCTGAAGGCAGTGAGATTACCCTGCAGATTCGCAGCGGCAGTATCTACCTATTTTATGAGGGCATGAGCCTGAGCCTTGGTACCAAGGTGCAGCTGGTGCAGAACCAGTCTGCCCAAGGATGGCAGGAAGGCATCCGTTTTGTGGAGGGGGGCAACCTGTACCCGGGTACGCTGACCTTGACCGTGCAGGATGGGCAGCTGATGCCTGTACTGGCACTGACCATTGAGGAATACCTGCTGGGCGTTGTTCCCTACGAAATGAGCAACAGCTTTCCTCTGGAAGCACTGAAAGCTCAGGCCATCTGCGCCAGAACCTACGCCATGGCGCATTTGGATGCTTCGGCTGCCTATGATATGGTGGATACCACGGCCAATCAGGTGTTCTTGGGCATTAACTACAGCAATACCAACGCCATTCAAGCCGTGCAGGAAACCGCCGGCGTGGTGGGCGGATACAAGGGCGCACTGGCAACCTGCTACTATGCTGCCAGCAACGGCGGACAGACGGAGAAGGTTGAAACCGTCTGGGGCAGCAAGGGAGATTGGAGCTACTATCAAGTAACAGATGACCCCTACGATGTGGAGAACCCGGAAAGCCCGGTGAAGCGTGCCCGCCTGTACAAGAACGGTGAAAAGCTGCCGGATGCTTTCCTGAAGCTGCTGGCCGACGCCCTGCAAGGGGAGATGACCAAACGGGGCATGGATACGGATGTGTCCTCCCTGCGGATTGACAGCATTACGGCGGTAAGTCTCTCCACACCACGAAGCACCGATGAAAGCAAGCTGATGACGGAGCTGACGATCACCTTCAACTGGTCCGGCCGGCAGGTGCTGTATACTCCCGGTGCCACTGCCATTCCGGCGGCGGACGGGGACACGGAGCTGAGCCTGTTCGCATCCCCTACGCCTACGGCGGTGCCTGAAACTATGGCGACGGCAGAAGCAATCGCCACCCCTGCACCTACGCCGGTGTACAGTGTATTCCTCCCGGTAGCGGACAGCTGTACCCTGACACTGAAGCTTTTCCCTACCGTGCTGCGAGCCCTGAACCTTTCCATTTACGGGGCGGATAACGAAATCGTCACTGTGGTGGAAAAGGATGATCAGTTTGTGCTGGAATCCCGCCGGTATGGGCACGGGGTCGGTATGAGCCAGCGAGGTGCACAGTGGATGGCATCCCACTACGACATGACCTATGTGGAGATTCTTTCCTTCTACTATCCCGGCATGACATTGATGAAGGCGCCTTCCGGCAGTGCGGTGCTGCCTACCGCGCAGGCGGAACTGGTGGAAACACCCGGCCCTGCCGCTACGGCTACCCCTCGTCCCACCTTGATGCCTGCTACCATGACCGATGACTTGCCAGCCGGATCCTATCTGGCGGAAATCACCGGCATCGATGAGGACAGCAGCGTGAACCTGCGGGAAGAACCCAATACCTCCGCCACTGTGCTGCGGCGGCTTTATCTGCATCAGCAGCTGATTGTGCTGCCGGACTGTGAGGAAGAAGGCTGGGCACACGTGAAGACGGATGTAATGGAAGGCTATGTAATGGAAAGTTTTCTGCAAAGGCAGGAATAAACGGAAAGGAGACACTTCATGAAAAGGCTGCTCTTACTTGTCATCGCCTTGCTGCTCGCAGCATGTCAGGTGCATGCGGAAACGACTTTTCAGCCGGGCACATACACGGCTGAGGCTGAGGGAAAAATGGGCAGCATGACCGTGGAGGTGACCTTCTCGGAAACGGTCATCGAAACCATTACCGTCATTGACCACAAGGAGACGCCGGGTATCAGCGATGCGGCCATTGAGCGAATCCCTGCGGACATCATTACCTGGCAGTCCTTGGCGGTGGATACGGTGACCGGAGCGACTCACACCAGCAATGCCATCATCCAGGCTGTAACGGATTGTGTGATCCAGGCCGGCGGCGACCCGACGCAAATGATGACCCACCCGGATTTTGTGGTGATTCTGCCGGAAACATAAACAGACTTCGGTCTGTTTATGCGAAAATCAAGACGGATAAAACAGACTTTCGGCATACAATCATCACAGAATCTACGCAAAGTCGTAAAAATTTGCGAAAATTCTACATGATTCGTTTACAGAATTGAAATACTTTGCTATAATCCTCATGACGAGAGTCCGGCTGTTCGGGCTCAAAACACAACATTCACGGTATCAGGCTTTGCGGTGTGCTTTGGCTGCCGCAGGTTCTTGATAAAGAAGGAAGGAGAACAGAACATGAAACAGAAAGTGCTTGTCAAGGTACTGGCTCTTCTGACAGCGATCATCATGACGCTGGGCTGCGGAGCTTCTGCCCTTGCGGAAACCAGCGCAGTCAGTTTCGTTACGGAAGCGACCATGCCCACCAGCCTGACGCAGCTCATGGCAGCTTCCACTGTGCTTGTGGAAAGCATCACCGTGTCTGCAAAGACCACCATGAAGGCCGGCGAAAGTGACTACCCCACGGTCACCGTTTTGCCCACCACTGCCACCAACAAGACAGTTACGTGGTCTTCCAATAACACCAACGTGGCAACGGTTACCACTGCCGGCGTGGTGTATGCCCGCAGCGCAGGTCAGGCACTGATCACCGCCACCGCCAACGACGGCAGCGGCAAGTTCGCCTACTATGTGCTGACCGTTACCCCTGCTTATGATGATGATACCCGGGTATCCAAGGTTACCATCACCAATAAGAACAGCAGCATGAAGATCGGCACCACCTACAACCTGGCTTGGAGCGTGGAACCCAGCACTGCCACCGACAAGCAGCTGACCTTCTCCAGCTCCAATACGGCGGTTGCTACCATCACTGATAAGGGCGTAATCACCGCTGTTGGCGCAGGCACCACCACCATCGTTGCTGCAGCCAACGACAACCTCGCCATCGTCGACTCCTACGAATTGACGGTGGATGCCCTGGTTCCTGTGACTCAGATCAACGTGACCGGCAGAGCCTCCATGGCTGTTGGTGAAACCGAAACCTTCACCGCCACCGTCCTGCCTGAAGATGCCTCCAATAAGAACGTGACCTGGTCCAGCTCCGATACCAACGTGGCTACCGTGGACCAGAAGGGTAATGTGACGGTCGTGTCCGACGGCACGGTCATCATTACCGCCACTTCCGTGGCTGATACCAATGTGTACGGTTCCTTCGTGGTGGGCATTGAAAGAGTGCCTGTCGCCTGG
Organism: Clostridia bacterium; assembly: GCA_030529995.1. GTDB lineage: Bacteria > Bacillota > Clostridia > Christensenellales > Aristaeellaceae > CAKUFA01. The sequence continues at coordinate 5,041 of JAUMVT010000013.1, read as the reverse complement.
ATTACCCTGACCGGCAAGACCGGCATGGTCTACAAGGAATCCGCCTACATCGGCTACACCATTACCCCCAGCAATGCCTCCAACAAGAAGCTGCTGTGGACCAGCAGCAACACATCCGTGGCCACCGTTGACCAGAACGGTAAGGTGACCGCCAGCAAGAAGACGGCCGGCACCACCATCATTACCGCAGAGGCACTTGATGGCAGCGGCGTGAAAGCAACCCTGACCCTGAGCGTCAGCAAGACGGTCATTAACGTGCAGAGCGTGACCGTCACCGGCCGTACCCTCATCGGTGTGGGTGAAACCATTCAGGCCACCGCAACGGTTGCTCCCAGCAACGCTCACAATCAGGTGCTGTACTGGGTCAGCGACAATCCCTCCGTGGCGAACGTGGATCAGACCGGTAAGGTAACTGCCTATTCCGCCGGATCAGCCATGATCAGCGCCATTGCTACCGACGGCACGCTGGTTCGCGGCGGCTATGTGGTCACCGTGAAGAACGACTATGTGAAGGTCACCACCGTCAATGCCAGCGGCAAGACGGAGCTGTACCCCAAGGCCGTCAGCTACTCTGCTTACGAAATCTATCCCGTGAACGCCGACGATAAGACCGTCAGCTGGACCTCCAGCAACCCCGCTGTTGCAACGGTGAACCAGTATGGCGTGGTGACGGCTGTGGCCGTGGGCACCACCGTGATTACCGCAACGGCCAACGACGGCAGCGGCAAATACGGCAGCTATACGGTAACGGTTGCCAACAATCAGGTCATGGTTACCAAGGTGAACGTCACCGGCAAGCCTGCCATGGGCATTGGCGAAGTCCAGTACCTGTCCTACGAAATCTGGCCTGCCAACGCCACCGAAAAGTCTGTCACCTGGGCATCCAGCAACCCCACTGTCGCAACGGTGAACCAGTACGGTGTTGTGACCGGCAAGGCTTTGGGTCAGACGGTCATTACCGCAACGGCCATTGATGGCAGCAAGCAGTCTGCAAGCTTTATCGTCACCGTTGGTTCCTCCACGATTCTGGTGAACCGCTTGGAGATCTACGGCAAGGGTGCACTGACCGTAGGCGAAGTGGAATATCTGGCTTACGCAGCATGGCCTGCGGATGCCAATAACAAGACGGTTACCTATTACTCCAGCAACACCAAGGTTGCCTCCGTATCCGAATACGGCGTGGTGAAGGCTGTTGCAGCCGGTACGGCTCGCATCACGGCCATTGCACTGGACGGCAGCGGCGTTACCGCTTCCTATGACGTGGTGGTCAGCAACGTTGCTCCTGTGCCTGTAACCTACGTTGGTGTTTCCGGCCGTACGTCCCTGATGGTCGGCGAGGTCGAATACCTGGCTTACGAAATCCTGCCTGTGAATGCCACCAACAAGACGGTGACGTACACCTCCAGCAATCCTGCGGTAGCTACCGTGAACCAGTACGGCATGGTAACGGCTGTGGGCGTGGGCTCTGTCACCATTACTGCCACCGCTAACGACGGCAGCGGCCAGCAGGCCTCCATCACCATGACAGTCAGCCCCGTGGCTGGCCAGGTGACCAAGATTGCTTTGTACGGCAAGGGATCCCTGGGCATCGGCTCTGTGGAATACCTGTCCTATGAAGTGTGGCCTGCCGATGCTGTGAATAAGGGCATCACCTTCTCTACCAGCAACAAGAAGGTTGCAACCGTCAATGAGTACGGCGTTGTAACCGGCGTAGGCAAGGGCACTGCTACCATCACCGCTACTGCTAAGGATGGCAGCGGCGTGAAGGGCACCTACACGGTGAACGTCAGCACCAATACCCAGAAGGTGACCAAGATCGCTCTGTACGGCAAGGGAACGCTGAGCGTTGGCTCTGTGGAATATCTGGGCTATGAAGTGTGGCCTGCTGATGCTGCCAACAAGGGCATTACCTTCTCCACCAGCAACGGAACGGTTGCGACCGTGAACGAGTATGGCGTTGTCACCGGCAAGGCAGCCGGCACGGCCATCATCACGGCCACCGCTAAGGATGGCAGCGGTATCAAGGGCACCTATACGGTGACGGTTACCGCGATCCCCGTTACCTATGTGGGCGTCAGCGGCAAGACCAATCTGATGGTTGGCGAGGTCAATTATCCCAGCTATGAGATTCTTCCCGCCAACGCCTCCAACAAGGGCGTGACCTACAGCTCCAACAATCCCGGTGTTGCCTATGTGACCAGCAACGGTATTGTGTCCGCTGTGGGTGTGGGCACTGCCACCATCACTGCCACCGCAAATGACGGCAGCGGCAAGTCTGCTTCCTACACGGTGATCGTGTCTGGCTACTAAGATTCCTCGGTTCCTACAGGGTTCCGCACTCGAAAGGGTGCGGAACCCTTTTTCTATGCCCAGCATGGAATCATGTTGTTTTTGGTATCTTTGCGGTCAGAAAAAATATTTTTCAAAAAGATCGATAAATGCTTGACAAGCACAGACACGCATTGTATACTGTGAGCAAACAAATACATAATGCGTTACGTAATTCATGCGTAACGTATGTATGGAGAAAGGGTGGAAATTTCATGAAGAAACTGGTTGCTCTCCTGCTGTGTCTGTGCATGGCAGCAACCGCCTGCACCTTCGCTCTGGCTGAGGGCTATACCCCCGGCGTGTACGAAGGCACCGGCGCAGGCCGGAACGGGGACATCGTTGTATCGGTGACCTTCTCCGAAACGGCCATTGAGTCCATCGAGGTTGTTTCCCATACGGAGACCGCAGGCATCGGCGACACGCCCATTGAGCGGATCCCCGGTGAAATCGTTAAGTATCAGTCTCTGGCTGTGGACGCCGTGACCGGCGCAACCCTCACCAGCGAAGGCATCGTGGCTGCCGTGGCTGATGCCGTGACCAAGGCCGGCGGAGACGCTGAAGCCCTGAAGCAGGTGGAAATTCAGCAGGAAGTGTCCGACGCACAGGTGGATAAGACGGCGGACGTCATCATCCTGGGCGGCGGCGGTGCCGGCATGGCAGCTGCTGTGGCGGCGGCTGAAAAGGGCGCTAGCGTCATCGTGGTGGAAAAGACGGCTGCCCTGGGCGGCAATACCGTTCGCAGCGGCGGCTACATGAACGCAGCTACCTACACCGCACAGAGCAACGGCATGACCGAAGGCCAGATGGAAACGGTCATGGAGCTGGCAACGGAAGAGCCCAAGAACGATACCCAAGCCAAGTGGCAGGCTACCGTGCTGGAAGAAATCGAAGCATACAAGGCTTCCGGCGCTACCTATCTGTTCGACAGCCCCTCCCTGCATGCCCTGCAGACCTACAAGGGCGGCGACTATGAGGCGATTCCTGAGCTGATCGAGAACATGTGCATGAACGCTCCCGAGACCTTCGAGTGGCTGAAGGAAATGGGCTTCGACTGGCGCGACTATTCCGTGGCTGTCATCGGTTCCCTGTGGCCTCGCGCTCAGATGAGCCAAACCTACAAGAGCGGCATCGGCTTCATCGAAGTGTTCACCAACCAGATCGCTGCTAAGAACCTGGACGTGGAAATCCTCTACGAAGTACAGGCAACCGACCTGACCGTGGACGGCGACAAGGTGGTTGGCGCGGTAGGCAAGGGCACGGACGGCACCACCTACAACTTCACTGCCAACAAGGGCGTGATTCTGGCCACCGGCGGTTTCGGTGCCAATGTGGAAATGCGCCAGAAGTACAACACCATCTGGGCCGACCTGGGCGAGAACATCCCCACCACCAATAGCCCTGCCATCACCGGCGACGGCATCGTAATGGCTGAAGCCGTAGGCGCAGGCCTGATCGGCATGGAAAAGATTCAGCTGCTGGCCATTGCTGACCCGGAGACCGGTGCACTGGACGCTCACGTGGGCGACGCTACCAGCATCTGCGTCAACAAGGAAGGCAAGCGCTATGTGAACGAGACCGAGCGTCGTGACGTGCTGGCAGCTGCTGCACTGGCACAGACGGACGGCATCTTCTACATCATCTCTTCTTCTCAGAACAGCGACCTGGACGAGAACGGCTACAACTCCTATGGCCTGCACATCGACGACCTGGTAGCTGCCGGCGAAGTCTACCGTGCAGATACCCTGGAAGAGCTGGCTGTGCAGATCGGCATGGATCCTGACGTGCTGGTTGACTCCGTGAAGAAGTTCAACGAGGCTGTGACCAGTGGCTATGATCCTGAGTTCGGCCGCACCGTGTTCAACACCCACGCCCTTATCGAGGACGTTGGCCCCTACTATGCATGCCCCCGCAGCCCTGCCGTGCACCACACCATGGGCGGCGTGTGCGTGGATGTAGACACCCATGTGCTCCGTGAGGATGGCACCAAGATCGAAGGCTTGTATGCTGCCGGCGAAGTGACCGGTGGTCTCCATGGCTCCAACCGCCTGGGCGGCAATGCCATCACCGACTGCCTGACCAACGGCCGCATCGCTGGTCTGACCGTGGTGGAAGAAAACTAATCGGGAACTGTATCGTTGGGAGAGGGGAGCAATCCTCTCTCCTTTTTCTGTTCCTTTGGTGGCAGCCTTTTGAAAAAAACTCTTGTACGCCTTGACAAACAACCATGAAAAAAGAAAATGGATTTGCAGGGACAAGATGGACAGGAGGACGATAAACAATGATGAAAAAGCAAGAAGAAAAAATGGAGTTGCTCATTCGATTGAATGAACTATCCATTGTGCTTGAAAACATCAAGGACAAAGATGCAATGAAAGCGATTGAAGAGCGCAGGAAAGTACTTCAGGAAAAGCTGGGAATTTAAGTTTCATCAATGGGACACAAGGGGAAGAAAAAGAACCGTAGCACGCTGAGCGAAAAGCTCAAGCTTGCAACGGCTCTCGTCGCAATAGTTGCCGAACTGATTAAGCTTATCACCCAGCTGGTCAAGCGGTAACCATCACACGGGGGACAGGGGCGCAAGCCCCTCCCCTTTCTCCCATTGTAACATATCCGTCCCATCGGCGCAAGAATGAAATGAATCTTAACCTGATTCTGAATGTAGGAGTGTCAAGCATAGGTTACACATAGGGCAGCGGAGAGAAGTCAAGGG
>JAUMVT010000081.1 GCA_030529995.1 Clostridia bacterium | reverse complement strand
CGAACAGATTTTATTCATGCGGGGTGTCCAATTTGCACTTGCAATTTGCGGGTTTCTTTTTATATACTGAAAGGCAGAAGAAAAAGAAGCATAAGCAAGCGTCAGACCGGTTCTGCTGACGCAGCAGGAGGTTTCCGTGGACATTCGCAGCATGCGCTATGTACTCACCACCATGAAAGCCGGAAGTTTCACCAAGGCTGCCCGGCAGATGTATCTTTCCCCTCAGGCACTGGGCAAAAGCATCCGTGCCATTGAGGATGAATACGGTGCCCCCCTGTTCGAGCGGGACACCCGCACCCTGACCCCCACCCCCTTCGGCCGTGCCTTCGCCCGGGAGGCGGAAAAGTGCGTGGCTGACTTCGACAGTGCCTGCATCCGCATCGAGGGCTACGCCCAGCAGGCCAACGGGCGGATCGTCATGGCCTGCGCCTACAGCATGCCCAACGCCCTGGGATACAAGAGCCCGGCGGATCTGCAGGCACGGCTGAAGGCGAAAACCGGCATGGATGTGGAAATCACCTTCGACGAGCTGCCGGATCTGCTGGCAGAGCAGGTGCTGGATGACGAGGGCTGTGAAATCGCCCTGCTGAACGGTGCCCCTGCCCACGAGGAGGCCTATGATCTGGTACTGCTGCGCAAGGAAAAGGTGACGGCGGTGGTTCGGCAGGATCATCCCCTGGCGCAGAAGAAGACCGTCCGGGTGGAGGATGTGGCGCCCTATTCCGTGGCCACCTTCAACCAGTATTACCGGCTGTTTCACCTGCTGGAGCAGGCGGCGCAGGCACGGCACCTGAAGATCCGCTACGCCGCCGCCACCCCGGACGGCACGGTGTGGGTGGAAAAGGTGAACGGCGGCGCCGTGGGCATCTGCGTCAATTTTCTGGATCAAACCGTGGGGGAAAGCGGCTGGGTCAGCCTCCCCTTTGAGGAGGAGGAAATGACCGTGGCCATTTATCTTGCCCGGCACAAGCACACCGCCGGCAACAAGTACCTGCAGGCTCTGTGGGATACCGTGATCGCGGACGCGAAGGAGGAATCGCCGTGTCTTTTACCCTGATTGCCGTAGGAAAAATGAAGGAGAAGCCCTACCGTGCCATGGCGGACGAGTACCTGAAGCGTCTCAGCCGCTTCGGCAAGGTGGAGGAAATCGAGCTGCCCGACCTGCCGGAGCCCCAGGACCCTTCCCCTGCCCAGGAAAGGCAGATCAAGGAGAAGGAAGGGGAGGCCATCCTGCAGAAGATCCGCCCCACGGATTACGTCATTGCCCTGACCATCCCGGGAAAGCAGTGGGCGTCCCCGGACATGAGCCAGCACCTGAGCACCCTGATGGAGCGGGGGTATTCCTCCATTGTGTTCGTCATCGGGGGCAGCCTGGGGCTGTCTGACAAGGTGATCGCCCGGGCGAACGAGGAAATGAGCATGAGCAAAATGACCTTCCCCCATCAGCTGGCCAGGGTCATGCTGCTGGAGCAGGTGTACCGGAGCATGAAGATCCGGGCAGGGGAAAGGTATCACAAGTGAGAGGCAAGGGGCTTTCCGCTCGCCCCTTGGAACCCTTCGGCGTTCGCCTTACAAGCAAGGTTAGGGGTACTGTTTGAAGAAAACATTTATTCTTTCATGAAAGTTCAACTACATCCGAAGGGGCTGCGAAGGGGTGCAGGGGGCGACCGCAAAGCCCCCTGCGAACGTCCTTCAAAGAGAAAGGTCTGCTCCTACTGGTTTTCGGGGAGAGCGCGAGAGGGAGCTTTTAGCATAAAAGCTGCCCTCTCGCAAAAATAAATTACTCGTTTTTCTCCGCATCCACCATGCCTTCGCCGAAAATGTAGGCGATGACGGTGGCGCCGGCCATGATAATGGCGCCCAGCTGAGCGGTGGTTTCCTCCTCCATGCCAAAGGCGGCGGCCACCAGGGTCACAAAGGACACCAGCGCCAGCCAGAACTTCCGGGAGGTCAGTTTGCGAAGGATTGTTTCCTTGTTCATTTCGTTCCGTCCTTTCTGATGGGCAGTTTCTTCACCTGCTCCACAATGCGCTCCGCACTGCCGTTGCCCCCAAGGGCCTTGTAGGGCAGATACAGATAGTCGTACAGATTCTCAAATTCGTCGGAGGTGATTTGCCCCTGCTTCAGGGCTCTCTCCCCCAGGGAAATGATCCGGTCGTGAGCAATGCCCCGGAGCAGCTTCCCCGTCTTGTCCCTGCCCTCCCGCCGGTACTGGAGAAGCGTCCAGAACCCGTTGGAGGCCAGCACCGTCATGAGCACCGTCATCAGGGTTTGCAGCCAAGGTTCCATGGTATCACCTGCTTTCTTCTCTCATGCCAGCTTCACCAGGCTGACCCCTGCGCTGGCCAGGGTATAGGTGCCTGCCGCCCCGCCGTACACGCTGCAGGACACAGAATCCCCACTTTCAATGGAAAATACGCCCGTTACCGTTGTGTGTGCCCCACTTACACCCGTTGCAACGGTCTGAATAGCGGTGTAAGCCCCATTTAATCCGATGCCAGCCAGCACCTGCCCGGTGACCGCCGCTGCCAGCTCCATGCGGAAGATCACCAGATACAGGCCTGCTTCCGTCAGGTCGTGCTTGGTCAGGGGCGTCCAGGTGCCGCTTTCCATCCACCAGCTGAAGGAACCCAGGGTGTGGCTCTCCAGGGTGGATGCAGGCAGGGTCACCGCCCCAGTCATGCCGTTGACGGAGGTCACGGGTGGATCTGTCCAGCCCGTATCCCCCTCCGTGTCGGACAGGCGGGTCAGCACCTGCCCGGCACTTCCCCCGGTGGGGATGCCTGTAAGGGAGCCGCTGTTGCGCCACCCCTTGCCCACGGCATCGTACACGTACAGGGTGTAGGGGGCAGAGGCGCCGATGCCGTAGCAGTCCCCGGGGTTGGGGGTCTGCACCGCCTGGATCAGGGCGGTCACCGTGTCGTAGTAGCCAAGGATGGTAAGCCCCTTGCCGGTCAGCTCTCCCCGGTTCAGCTTATCGGTAACGCTTTGGGTCACGGCTTCCGCCCCGGCTGCCGCCGTGTCCGCCCGGGCAGTGGCGGATTCGATTTTCGCCACCTGCTGCAGCAGCTCGCTCAGGGAGGGGATCACATGATCCGGATCCGCCACGGCGTCGGTGCTGCTGTCCAGCACGCTGCCGGTAAGGGCCAGCAGGGTGGTGATTTCCGCCTCCCCTGCCCACTTCACCACCAGGGTGAAGGCTCCGGCGGCGGCATAGCAGCCGGCAGGCAGGGTCAGGGTGCCGGTGTTGTCCTCCGCCGTGCCGGTGAGGAACAGGGTCTCCCCGTCCCCACGGATGAAGTAGCCCCGGAGCGTGCCCCCGGTGAGGGGAAGGGGTTCTGTTCCCCTCGTAACCGTCAGGGTGAGGGTATGGGCAGCCTTGTCCCCGGTGAAGAGGGGCTCGGGGGATTCCAGCAGCTTCAGGGATTGGGACAGGTTGATGGGATAGTGCCAAGTGTGGGTCATCATAGAATGCTCCTTTCTTTTTTGTTTGGTGATGTTTCAAGGGGGCTTTCCGATCGCCCCTTGGAACCCTTCGGCGGTCGCCTTACAAGCAAGGTTATGGGTATTGAAAAAAACTCTTTTTTCTTTCATCCAAAGACAAGCCGCATCCGAAGGAGTGCTGCGAAGGGGTGCAGGGGGCGACCGCAAAGCCCCCTGCAAGCTTCTTTACAAACTAATGCAAGGATTCGATTTTCCTGCAAGAAATAAGGTACAGCTTATTCCCAAGGGCTTGACCATCGCCCTTGGGGAACCTTCGGGCATCCATCTTTTAGAGTACATCTTTGTTTTCGGTAATATTTATTCCAGAGGGCTTTCCGATCGCCCTCTGGACTCCTTCGGCACCCATCTTTTAGATTCTCTTCAGGATAAAATCAGCCTGATGATTTTTTATAGGACTGCCCCCGTGATGCTCCTGATGAAGCTCCTCACGTGGAGATTCGCCGTAATCCTCCCCATGCCGGAGGGGGTAAACTTCACCTCATGCCAGGCGCCCCGCTGAATCCTCCCCCGGCTGTCCCGCTTCAGGTACTTCAGGGCGTCAAAGCTGCCGGAGGCCGCTTCCCCCTCCGCCACCGGGTTGCCGTCCACGGTGACGGTGACGCTATCGCATCTTTCCCCTTCGTAAATGCCGTACACCATGCCGTGGGTGTGGGCGGCAAGCCGCAGAGCCCCCTTGTGGCTGTGGTCAATGGCGGCGGCGGTGAGGGTCACGTAGCCGTCTGTCACGGGGACTTTCTTGCCGGCGTTCATATAGGCCGAGCCGATGGCCAGGGCATCATCCGAGGCCACGATCTGCCCCCCGGCGGCGGTGGACTTCTCATAGGCACGGAAGGCCTCCCGGCTGAAGCGCACCTGCACACTGTTCACATGAATGGCATCCTCATCGATGAAGAACCGCATCACCGCCGGGTGGTCTCCATCGCAGTTATCCCCGAAGAGCATGCTGTACTCGCTGGCGGCGCCCTGGCTGTAGTTTTCCCCCACGGAGGCCTTCCGGGAAAGGGACGCAAGGGTGCTTGCCGCATCCTGCCCGGGGGTGGCAAGGGTCAGCCGCACCTGCTCCGGGGTGTTCATCACATCCGGGTGATGGGCGATGATGATCCGCTGGAGAATGGCGGTCTTCTCCCCCGGCAGGGGAATGCGGCACAGCCTGCCCACCTTCAGCCGGTCGAGGGATTCCCCGGTCAGGGAAACCAGCTCGCTGCCCGTGACCTCCACGGTGATTTGGGGGCGGCAGCTGGCCTCCAGCTCCCTTTGGGCGGCGGCCAGGAGGGTGGATGCTTCCGTGATGGAGGTATCCGTCCACACCCGGGTAATGATACCTTCCTCCCCGGCGGTATCCGCCTGGAGATAGGGACTGCCCCCATTGACCCCGGCAATGGTCAGCTGATCCGCCCCTTCCCCGTAGCCCAGGGGATACAGCCGGGTGCACAGGTTCTGCCGGTCGTAGGTGACGGTCACCTTCTCCAGCCCCCGGCTCATGCGGCACTCGCAGATCTCCTCCGAGGCCTGCCGCAGGTGGAGCCGCCAGGGGGTAACGGACTGGTCAAAGCACCACACGGGATGGCCGGGCAAGGGGGAGGCTACGGACAGGAGGGCGGTGAGCAGGTTTTCATTTTCCCAGCTGTAGGCCACCTCCTCCGTATACTCGCAGTCCCCCAGAATCCACCGCTGCACGGTTTGGCAGGCAAGGAGGCGCTGAAGCACGGCGGATGTGGTCATGCCGGTGCCTCCCAGCTCCGTGTAGCCGGGGAGCACATCATCCCCCAGGGCGGCAAGGCCGTGCTCCAATGTCACGGTCTGTCCCCCGGATGTGCCCAGGGTTCGGCTGCACCGGGCAACGCGGAAAATGCCCATGGAGCCGCAGGCATCGTACAGCTCCGCAAACATGCCGGGGGAAACGGTTGCTTCCCCCTCCGGCAGGGTCATTTCCGCCTCGGACAGGGGCGCAAGCCGCTCCGTGACCTGCAGGCGGCTTGGGCGCAGGCGGCACTGCTCCTGCAGGGAACTGTCCAGCAATCTTGGATAACGTATCATCAATACATTCCTTTCTTCCTACGGGAAGGATTTTGTGCCTTCCTTCGTTAAATTTACAAATGGAGGGTTGGACTGTGAAAAAATGTTTGCTTTGTCTGCTTGCCCTGTGCCTGCTGCTTCTATCCCTGCCCGCCTTGGCAGAGGACACCCCTCAGGTGCAGGTGGTGTACACCAATGTGAATTTTCGCTCCACCCCGGGAGGGCACGTCATCGGCCGCTTTCAAGGCGGGGAGCTGCTGACCTACTATGAGGAGAAGCATTCTGGGGGCTACCTGTGGTATTACGTCAAATCAGAGGAGTACGGTGACGGCTACATCAATGCCACCTGCGCCATGCCTTACGTAGAGGGAGAGCCCCACTGGGGGGATGAGGACTACAGTCCCCTTTCCCCCAGCCTGCGTCAGTATACCCTTGACCTTGCCGGGTGGAAGCTGGAGCATCATGTGGGCGGATGGAACGAGTGCAACGAGTTTTCCACCACCCGTCAGGACGAATGGGATGCGGTGCTGCCTGCCGCTGACATTGTGGACATGATGCTGGAAAATCACATCATGCTGCGAAACAGCCAGACAGAGCCCTTCACATCCGCCACTACGGAAGAGGAGCGGGAGAAGGCCGCCCTGAAGATCCTGAAAATCCACTACAACGTGGACAGCGTGCAGGAGCTTCTCTTCCGCACGCCCAAGTATCCCAATAACATCGGTTTCGGGGATGACCTGATTCAGCTTGAGGATTGGCACCAGCCTTATCCGCCCACCAGTCAGGAGTTTGGAAGCATGTACAAGGAGATCCACAAGGCCTATCGCCCCGAAGGACAATAACGCTCAATCAGTTTCCTTGTTGGTGAAAAAATCATTGGGCGCATACTCGGCGGCCAAGGCTTCCTTGGTTTTCTTGCCTACCAAGCCGTCAGCGGTCAGGCCTGCTTTCTTCTGGAAGGCGATCACGGCCTTTTCTGTGGCGTCGCCGAAGATGCCGTCCTGCTTTACGGTGGCGTCAATCTTGTCCTGCAAGTGCCCCTGCAGGTTCGCCACGTACTGCCCCTGACTGCCCTTCTTCAATGTGGTTGAGCCAAAGGTCTGGGTAGACAGATCCCGACTTCCTGCCGGGATGCTCGTCGTCAAAAACTTGGTCATCATGTAACCGTCTCGCTTTGCAGGCTCCCACAGGGTCACGAAGGAATAGGCGCCGCTTTCCTTTTGGGGTGTGATTCTCACCGGGGTGCCGTGAAGCACACGAAGGTTAATAGCGCCGCCGGGGGTTTCCCGAAGGTTCACGGTGGTCTTGTCGGCTACGCTGACGTAGCGGAGTAAATGGATGTAAGGTGCTGCCATAGATTTTTCTTCCTTTCTGTTGTCCTATTTCGTTTATCAATATCTTCCCCTTGCCCGAAAGGTCACCGACACCTGACCGTCCGCCTCCACCCGGAGGGGGACGGTTTTGCCTATGGGCAGCAGCAGATCATCCGCGGAATCCGCCGTGCGATTGCCCAGGGCGGAGCGGCTGTTGTCCCCCTGAATGCTGATTCTCTGCAAGCCTTCCCGATCCCAGGTGACGCATAGGGTTTCCCCCGGGGTCATGGCCAGGCCGGTGAAGGTCATGGCGGTGTCCCCACAGGTAAGGGTCAGGGTATCCACCGCCGTGAGACAGGCGGCTTCCGCCTCCGCCCAGGTGGTTTCCGCCGTGCCGCCCACACGGAGGCTGCCCTCCTCCCCCGTGGCAAGGGTCAGGGTTTTGGGCACGGCGTCCTCCCACCAGGGCAGGCCGTAGGCACGGAAGATCAGGGTGATTTCCTCCGCCCAGCCGGTCACGGAAACCCCTTCCACCCCCTGGACGCACACGCAGCCCAGCCGCTGCCCCCGGCGATCGCTGAGGGTGAGATACCCGTCCGTGCACCAGCGTGCCAGCTTTTCCAGCAGGATGCGCCGCCGGGGAATGCTCCTTTCCCGGATGACTAGGCGAATCTTCACCGTCAGGGTGGTGCGCCTGCGGCGGATGAACCGGCTGCCCTCCCTGCCGGGAAGATCACACACCGTCAGGGTCTGGGGGGCGCCTTCCTCCTCAATGTCGGTGATCAGGATCCGTTCGTCCAGGGCGGCAAGGGAAATCCCGTTCATTTGACAATCCAGCTTCATGCTCATCCCCTCCTTGTGCGGCTCTTCCGGTCAATCTCCCGGGACACGGTGTCCGCCACCAGCCGCCCCACGGTTTCCCCATCCATGGCGATGGTCATGCCCTGCAGGGCATCCCGGAGGGCTTGCCCCAGGTCTTCCCCACGCACAGCAGTGGCGGCGCTTTCTCCCCTGCGCCACTGCTCCGCTTCCGCCTTGGTCAGCACCGCTTCCCCTTCATGGAGCCGGGCAGGGAATTCGTTATAGGGCACGTAATCCAGACCCACGGCGTAGCCCTTGCCGCCTCCCTGCAGGGAAAAATACCGCCGGGCGGCGGCGGTGGCGGCGGAGATTTGGGTCGTGATGGCACGCCATGCGCTGACCCCAGCCCCCTGCAGGGTGCTGATGCTGCTTCCGGCGCTCTGACTCATGGACGCCCAGGCCTCGGCGGCGGCGGATGCGGTGGATTGGGCTCCCTGGGCAAGGGTTTGCATCTGCTGCTCCAGGGCGGTGTTCAGGCTTTCCCCGGCGGCCAGGGCGGACTGGGCAGCCGATTCGAATTCGGCGGTGTCCATGGTCAGGGTTGCGCACAGGTCAAATAATGCACTGATGGTTCATCATCCTTTCTTTTTTCGTTTCATTGGAAAATCTCTGCATCTGAAAGAAGATTGCCCCCGAAGAAAAATTGCCCCCGAAAACTTGCCCCC
>JAUMVT010000080.1 GCA_030529995.1 Clostridia bacterium | reverse complement strand
GAAGGCAGATGCTGCCCCCAAGGCTGAAGCTCCTAAGGCAGAAAAGCCGAAAGCGGATGCCCCCAAGGCGGAAGCAGTGAAGCCGGAAGCAAAACCTGCCCAGAAGGCCGAGCAGAAGCCTGCCGCTAAGGCAGAGACTCCTGCACAGAAGAAGGCGGAAGCACCCAAGCAGGAAGAAAAGCCTGCTGCAAAGTCCGCTCCCAAGACGGATGCTGCGCAGAAGGCTGATGATGCTGCTAAAACTGAAGCAAAGCCTGCTGTGAAGGAAGAGCCTAAGGAAGAAGCACCTAAGAAGCCGGCCATCGGTCAGATTATTGCCCGTCCCGGTCAGCAGATTGCGCAGAAGCCTGTTGGTCTTGCTCCTAATGTCATTCGTCCGCCTATGCCGGCTCGTCAGGCACCTGTCGGTGCACAGGGTGGTGCTCGTTCTCAGGGACAGTATGGCCGCCCTGCCAATGGTCAGGCCGGTGCACCCCGTTCCCAGGGACAGTATGGCCGCCCTGCCAATAATCCTCAAGGCCAGTACGGCCGTCCCGCGAACCCCCAGGGACAGTACGGCCGTCCTGCCAACACTCTGGCCGGTGCACAGGGTGGTGCTCGTTCTCAGGGACAGTATGGTCGTCCTGCCGGCGGCGCTCAGGGTGGTGCTCGTCCTCAGGGTGGTTTCGGCCAGAATCGTCCCCAGGGCGGCTTTGGTCAGGGTCGTCCTCAAGGCGGCATGAATCGTGGCGGTGGCATGAGCCGCAGCCGTGGTCCCGAACTGACTCCCCCTATGGAGAAGGAACGGGTTTCCAATTACGATCCCAACAAGAAGAATTACGTCCGTCAGCATGATCCGGAGCGTGTGACTCGCAACCGGAAGCAGATGGCTCGGGATAATTTCAACGGCTATGATGACGATGTGATTCGCGGCGGCAAGCGTTCCCGCATTAAGAAGCCTTCTGCTCAGCAGATGATGGCGCCGATTAAGATTGAGAACGCCTACATGGCCGGCGATACCATTGTTGTCCGTGACCTTTGCGAAAAGATCGGCAAGCCCTCCGGCGAAATCATCAAGAAGCTGTTCATGCTGGGCAATATGGCCACCATTAACAGCGAAATCGATTTCGATACGGCACAGCTGGTTTGCTCCGATTTCGACATTACGCTGGAAAAGAAGCCTGAGCAGACGGCTGAAGATGCGCTGGTGGCTGAGGACTTCGATGATGATGAAGAAAACCTGGTGGCGCGTCCTCCGGTTGTTACCATCATGGGTCACGTCGACCACGGCAAGACCTCTCTGCTGGACTACATCCGCAAGTCCCGTGTGACCGCGGGAGAAGCAGGCGGCATTACCCAGCACATTGGTGCTTATACGGTGAATGTGGGCGACCGCAGCATCACCTTCCTGGATACCCCCGGCCACGAAGCCTTCACCGCAATGCGTGCCCGCGGCACCCAGGCAACGGATATTGCCGTGCTGGTGGTGGCTGCCGATGACAGCGTTATGCCCCAGACCGTGGAATCCATCAACCATGCCAAGGCTGCCGGTGTGCCCATTATCGTGGCCATCAACAAGATGGATAAGCCTGCCGCCAACCCCGAAAAGGTGAAGCAGGATCTGACCCAGTACGGCGTTGTGTGCGAAGACTGGGGCGGCGATACCATCACCGTGCCTGTCAGTGCACTGACCGGTCAGGGCGTGGATGAACTGCTGGAAATGATCCTGCTGCAGGCTGACATGCTGCAGCTCCGTGCCAATCCCAACCGGCTTGGCCGCGGCGTCATCATTGAAGCCAAACTGGACAAGGCTCGCGGACCTTTGGCTACCGTGCTGCTGCAAAACGGTACCCTCCATGTGGGTGACAACATCATTGCCGGTATGGCCGCAGGCCGTGTCCGTGCACTGATTAACGACCGGGGCGAAAAGGTGCAGGAAGCCGGTCCTTCCATGCCTGTAGAAATCATGGGCTTCGACGAAGTGCCTGCAGCCGGCGATGAGCTGATCGCCGTAGGTGATGACCACCTGAGCCGTCAGGTGGCACAGGAACGCCGGGATAAGCTGAAGGCATCCCGTGAGGCCACCATGGCTAAGATGAGTATGGAGAATCTGTTCTCCACTATCGAGGCTGGCAAGGTGACCACCCTGAACCTGATCATCAAGGCAGATGTGCAGGGCTCTGTGGAGGCCGTGAAGCAGGCCATGGAGAAGCTGTCCAACGACGAGGTGAAGGTGCGCGTGCTCCACTCCGGTGCAGGCGCCATTACCAAGGACGATGTGAACCTGGCCGCTGCTTTCAATGCCATCATCATTGGCTTCAACATTCGCCCGGATGCTTCTGCCCGTGAAACCGCAGAGCGGGAAAAGGTGGATGTGCGCCTCTACACCGTCATCTATAAGGCCATTGAGGACATGGAGAAGGCCATGAAGGGCATGCTGGAGCCGGAATACAAGGAAGTGCTCCTGGGTCATGCCGAGGTGCGCAACGTGTTCAAGATCACCGGCGCAGGCATCATTGCCGGCTGCTATGTAACGGACGGCAAGGTGCAGCGGAATGCACAGGTTCGCCTGCTGCGTGACAATGTGGTGGTGTTTGAGGGCAAGCTGAGCAGCCTGAAGCACCTGAAGGATGACGTGAAGGAGATGCGTGAGGGCTTCGAGTGCGGCATGAGCCTGGAAGGCCACAACGACATCAAGGAAGGCGACATCGTGGAATGCTACGTGATGGAGGAAATTCCGCGGTAAGCAGCCGAAAACGGATATAGAGGCGAGGGAGGACGACCGACGCTGGCTCGCCCTCCCTCGCTTGGATTTTGGGCTTGTTCCCATGGAAAGGATCAACATGAGTTATCAGAGAATTGACCGTATTTCCGAAGAAGTTCGCCGGGAAGTGGATCGCATCATTCGGGAAGAATTGAATGATCCCCGCATCAGCGGTACCTTCTCCGTGACCCGGGCGGAAGTGACCCGTGACCTGCGCTATGCAAAGGTTTATGTCAGCGTGCTGGAAGATGATAAGCGGGATGACCTGATGAAGGCACTGAAGAGCGCTTCCGGCTACATCCGCCGTGCACTGGGCAAGCAGATGCTGATTCGCTACAGCCCGGAAATGAGTTTTGTCAGCGATCAGAACATTGCCTATGGCGTGCACATTGCCAAGGTGCTGGCGGATGCACAGAAGTCGGAAGGGACTGACGAACATGGAACGGAAGAACACGAAACTGAAGCGTAACCCGGAAGCAGTTGCCCAGGCGATTCTGCCTGCGAAAACCATCGCCCTGTGTTCCCACGTGAATCCGGACGGTGACACCATTGGCAGTACCCTGGCACTTCGGCTGGGACTTCAGCAGTTAGGCAAGCAGGTGGATGTTTTCTGCCAGGATAAAATACCGGACAATCTGTCTTTCATGGCAGGGGCAGATGCTTACCTGACAGCGGAAAAGGCAGCGCCCCGCTATGACCTGGCCATTGCCGTGGATGCGGCGGATGGAGCACGGCTGGGCACAAGCGAGGTGCTGCTGAAGTGTGCCGACCATACGGCACAGGTGGATCATCACGGCACGAATCCCTGCTATGCGGAGAGCAATGACATTGATCCGGATGCCTCGGCAACGGCGCTGCTCATTCGTGAACTGCTGGATTTGCTTCACGTGACCATCACCCGGGAAATCGCCATTTGCCTGTACTGCGGCATTTCGACGGATACGGGGAACTTTGTCTTCACCAATACCACCCCGGAGGCCTTCCGCACGGCAGCAGATTTGCTGGAAATGTGTGATTTGCCCTTGGCGAAAATGAACCGGATCCTGTTTCAGCAGCGGAGCAAGGCCCAGACCCTGCTGATTGGCCGAGCCCTGGATACCATGACCTTTGAGGCAGGGGGACGCATTGCGGTCATTGCCCTGACACAGAAGGATATGGAGGACTGCGGCGCTCTGCCGGAACATACGGAAACCATTGTGAATTACGGCCTGAATGTGGAGGGGGCAAAGTTTGCCGTGATGGCACGGGAGCTTGACAGCGAGCATACCAAGTTCTCTCTGCGTGCCGTTGAGCCCTACACGGTGGATAATGTGGCGAAAATGATGGGCGGCGGCGGCCATGAGCTGGCGGCAGGCTGCACCGTCAATGCCCCCTTGCAGGCGGCGGTTAGCCGAATTGTGGCAGCCATGAAAGATGAAATGAACGGAGCTACTGCATGAACGGATTCCTGAACATTCTGAAGCCGCCGGGAATGACTTCGGCTGCCGTGGTCGGCCGTCTGCGCCGCCTGACGGGGGAGAAGCGAATCGGTCATGCCGGAACGCTGGATCCGGAAGCGGCCGGCGTGCTGCCCATCATGATCGGCAAGGCAGCCCGTTTGTTTGATTATCTGGTGGATAAGGAGAAAACTTACGTTGCCGAGGTTGCCTTCGGTGCGGCAACGGATACCCAGGATGCCACCGGCAGGGTGATTGCCGTGGGGGATCACTATCCTGCACGGGATCAGGTTGAAAAAGCAGTTCAAGCTCTGACGGGGGATATTTGGCAGCAACCCAGTGCCTATTCCGCCATCAAAAAGGACGGAACGCCTTTGTATGCTCTTGCTCGAAAAGGCGAGGAGGTAGAAGTTCCCAAACGGCTGGTGCATGTGGAAAGCATTCAGGTGGGGGAGGAACAGCCGGAGCACGGCTTCCTGCTGACCATTCACTGCGGCCGGGGGACGTATATTCGTTCCATCTGCCATGATATGGGGCAGATGCTGGATTGTCCTGCCCACATGCGCTTCTTGCTTCGGGCTCAAAGCGGCGCATTCGACCTGGAAACGGCCATGACATTGGAGGAAGCGGAGGCGCTTGCGGCGGAAGGCAAGCTGGCAGAGCATCTGATTCCTTTGGATGCACCCATTGGGCATATGCCGAAGGTGAATGTGCCGGCGTCCCTTTATAAGCGTGTGGTGAACGGAGCCAAGCTGCCCATTCTTCCCGGTACGCCGGAGGAGGGCAAGCCTGTGCGGGTGTATGCGCAAGGTGGGTTTTGGGGTATTGCGGCTCGGGAAGGCAAGGAACTATGCTGGCGTGCATTGCTGGCACCGGAAGGGGAGAAAACACACCCATGAAAATTCTGCGTGATCCTGCCAATACGTCGCCCTGCGTGCTGGTGCTGGGCACCTTTGACGGGGTGCACCGGGGGCATCAGGCCTTGCTGATGGCAGGCAACGATCTGGCGGAAAAATACCATCTGCCCCTGAACGTGTGCACCTTTGAGCCCCATCCTTTGCAGGTGCTTCGGCCTGAAGCGGCACCGCCGCTGCTGACCACCCTGCCGGAGCGGGCAGCCCTGATGGCCGGCTTCGGTGTGGAAAATCTCTGCGTGACTACCTTCACCAAGCAGGTGGCCGCCCAGGAGCCGGAAGCCTACCTGCAGGATCTGTTTGAGCGTTATCATCCGAAGGCACTGGTGTGCGGATTTAATCATACCTTCGGTGCTTACGGCCGGGGAAATGGGGAAACGATTCGCCAGTGGTGCGCCGCCCATGACTGCGAGGCGGTCATTGTGCCCAACGTGGTGCTGGACGGGGCCACGGTCAGCTCCACACGCATCCGCGGACTGCTGGAGGCTGGGCAGATTACGGAGGCCACACGGCTGATGGGACACTGGTATACCATGAGCGGCAGAGTCATGGACGGAAAGCACATCGGCCGCACCATGGGCTATCCCACGGCCAACATGGAACCGCCCAAAGGCAAGGTTTTCCCCGCCTATGGTGTGTATGCCTGCTACCTGACGGCGGAGGAAAAGATTTATCCGGCCGTGGTGAATGTGGGACGGCATCCGACTTTGCCGGAAGGCAACATTACTGTTGAGGCGCATGTGCTGGATGCTTGTCTGATGCTTTACGGCAAGAAGATTCGGCTGGACTTCCTGCGCTTCCAGCGTCCGGAACATCTTTTTTCCGGCGTGGAGGAACTGAAAACGCAGATCACCCGGGATGCGGCGGATGCAAAGGCTTATTTTGCCTCTTTGCGCTAAGCAGCTCGGCAGGATGCGGCCAAGAATGAACATACCCTTTAAGCTCCTTCACGGGAACTTGCTTGCTTTTTTGAATGGCCTCCCTGCGGTTTGCATGGGGTAGGGGACGGATGTGCGTGAGTAAAGAAGCAAAGAAGTTTCCGTGAAGGGCAAAAAAAGGGGTTGACAATTCGGAAGGGTTCTGCTATAATTACTTACGTTGTCGAGAGACATGATAAATCTTGACACAAGGTCGCATGGCTCAGTTGGTAGAGCACATCGTTCACATCGATGGGGTCACAGGTTCGAGTCCTGTTGCGACCACCAAACCGGAAAAGTCCTTGTAAATCAAGGGCTTTTCTTTTTGCCCTCTCTCCTGGCAGGGGGGTCATTTCCTGCCGGAGAGAGGGTCTCATTTTCTATGTAAACCGGGCGGTCGCATACCGTGTTCACTCGACTCGATGTGAACGGTAGCCCAGCGTCGATATATCTTTTTTGTGCGCCTTCGATGTTGACGGGTCGCCTGTATTGAGTATCTTCTTTGCCGGACAGGCACACTCGCCACTGTCTCTTCCTATCCTATAGCTTCGATCTTGCAAAAGAAAAAACCTGCAAGACAACCCTGCAGGTAAAACAGATTCAACCGTTCCCCGGTGACAAATCGTTTTGCCTCACAAAGCCATATTCCCCCGTCGCCGGAAACCATACATGATACCAGTCGTTACCAATCAAGCCGATGATCCACATCTCGCCATAGACGCTGTCAAAGCGAATGGTATGCCAGCTGGTCGGATCTGGTTCTTTATACACGTATAGATATGGTTTGGCAAGATTCCATCTGAGGCATCGCCGAGACATCGAGACGCAGGGACTGGCCTGTTTGGCCATAGGTCAGGTAGCGGTTCATCATATAGCCCTGCCGCCAGCTGTTCCAATCGCCGAATACAACCAATGTCCAGTTGCGTCCATGCTGAGTGACGGTCACGGCAGTACCCGTGTAGTATTTGCCCTGGGAGCGGCTGCTCTTGTCATCCTGCTCCCGAAGATGCAAACGATCAGTGGACTTGGGATTTACCACCATCGCATAGCGGCTGGAATCCATCTGTGCAGATGCTTCATTCAGAGTATACGGCAGATTGTTCCAGTCGATCTCTGTGATGTCATCCCATGGGTGATCGCCGTAGAGGATGGTCTGCGGCGGTACATTCTGGTCGTCCCACACGGTGCGGTCACCGAAGAACAGAAAACCGTGGTGGGTTTCAGACACGGACGCACCCGTATAGATATACTCGATCCCTGCGCGGCTGAAGTCGTACAGCAGATGGATGGTCACAGAACGACCGTGGATCCAAAGGCTGTCGGTGAAGTTCTCCACGCCAAGGTAGGTGTCCTCCGGCAGGGGCGAGCTTTCGATGAAGTTCACCGCCCGGCGGCTGGCATACTCGGCAATCACATAAACCTTGCTGCCGTCCGGCTTCTGCATCAGGAAATGTAGAGCGCCGTCCTTGATCAGGCCCTTCAGATAAGTATACTCCGGCATCAGCGCTTCCGCGGCGTCCTGAACGAAGCGATCGCCTTCCCAGTAATAGTAAGGGTCTCTCGTGAGCGGAGGGAATCGGCCAAGGTCAAAGTCTGCCAGTCGGATGCAATCGCCCATCCAGGTGGCGGGGAAATATTGTGATTGAAGACCTCCGAGCGGATTGTCATTCTCATCGACTCTGGAACGATCACGGATGATCTCTCCGCCATGAGCTTCATCCCAGTAGGTATTCCATGTGTCCATCACGCCATTATGGATCGCCGAACAGAAATATTGATCCACGGGACCCCAGATACCCTCAGCATCCCGGATGCTGTGAAAGCGCATAACCTCTCCGTGCTGCAGCGTATATGTCCAATAGATGGCGTTATCGCTGTCCAGCAGAAGCGCAGGCCAATCGGCGTCTTGCACCAGAGCTGTCGGGTTGCTGATCACAATCTGCCACTCGCCGTCATGCTTTTCCAGCACGATCAGGCACTTTGCGTCATCTGCCTCGGCAAAGCAGGCGGCGGTATCGCCCCATTGGGTCAACTGTACCGGCTGGGTGATTCCTGCATTGCGCAGAACTGTGATGATCTCAGGTGCGACCTGGCTGTCTGCCAAAGAGAAGGTCGAGAAAAGGAGTATCGAGCACAAAAAGAGAAAAGCGAGCGATTTGCGCATGTCGGTTAATCCTCCTCAAGTTCAAACAGTTCACTTCACCCGAAGAACCAAATGGGCTTTTTCATCACAACCACCTTGGTCAACGGATGGGTATTCACCAAAACAGACGAATAATGAGGCTTTTTTATCCCCTCACTGGAGAAATTACCTTTTTTGATTCTACCATAAATATTGGTTGATTGTAAAATGAAGTTGGACACTTAAAAAGAAAAATCCATAGT
>JAUMVT010000079.1 GCA_030529995.1 Clostridia bacterium | reverse complement strand
CTTGACTTCTCTCCGCTGCCCTATGTGTAACCTATGCTTGACACTCCTACAATTTATGCAAATTCTTTTGCCACATTCTTCTGGACGATTCTTCCCGGTCTGTGTTATAATAAATCGGTTAAGCATAGGGCAGCGCAGGAGGAAGTATGCGGTTAAAAAAGCTGGAATTATACGGCTTCAAGTCCTTTGCCCAAAGGACGGAAATCGTTTTTAATGAGGGAATCACGGGCATTGTGGGACCGAACGGTTCCGGTAAGAGCAACATCGGCGATGCGGTGCGATGGGTCTTGGGAGAGCAGAGCGCGAAAACCCTCCGGGGCGCCAGCATGTCGGATGTGATCTTCAACGGCACCCAGAAGCGCAAGCCCCTGAGCTACTGCGAAGTCTCCTTGGTGTTCGAAAATGAGGATCGGGCTTTGCCCATGGACTTTGCGGAAGTCATGGTCACCCGCCGGGTGTACCGGAACGGGGAAAGTGAATATTATCTCAACCGTGCCGCCTGCCGGCTGAAGGACGTCATCGACCTTTTCCGGGATACGGGCATCGGCAAGGAAGGCTACTCCATCATCGGTCAGGGACGTATTGACGAAATCCTTTCCCGCCGGGGGGAGGATCGCCGTCAGGTCTTTGAGGAGGCCGCCGGCATTGTGAAGTTCAAAGCTCGGAAGGAAGAAGCGGATAAGAAGCTGCAGCGGACACTGGAGAATGCCGACCGAATCGACGATATTCTGGAGGAGCTGACCCGGCAGCTGGGTCCCTTGGAGGAGCAGGCCAAGGCGGCTCGGGAGTACATCGAGCTTTCCGGGGAACTGAAGGTGCTGGACATGAACCTGTTCCTGCTCCGCTCCGATAAGGCACAGGAACGGCTGGCGGAGCTGGACGGCGAGCTGATGAACATCCGCACCGTGCTGCAGGACACGGAGGCCGCCCTTGCGGAAAAGACGGCGCGCCGGGATACCATTCAGGCGGATATTGCCCAGCTGGAAGAAAAGCTGACCGGGGCACGGGATGCCCTGATGGACTGCGCCGATCAGGTGCACGAGGCGCAGAGCACCCTGACCGCGCTTACCGCCGCCCGGGAAGCCCGGCAGGAGAACCGGGAGCGGATGACCCAGGAGCAGCGGGAAGGCGAAGACCGGCTGATTGAGCTGGAAAAGCTGCTGCAGAAGAGTCAGGATGAAACCTCCACCCAGGATGATATGGTGGCTGCGGCGGAAAAGGTGCTGGAAGAAGCCAAAGCCCGTGCCGAGCAGGCAGATGCCGCCGCCGCCGAGGCGGAAAAGGCACTGGAGGAGCACAAGCAGGCACTGATGCAGGCCATGAACCGGCTGTCTGCCGTGCAGAACGACCAGACCCGGCTGAAAACCATGCGCACCCAAATGGAGCAGCGCCTGGAGGAAATTAACGCTTCCGGGGACGAACTGTCCGCCAAGGAAACGCAATTGGCGGAAGAAAACGATAAGGCGGAAGCCCGGGTGCATCAGGAGGAAGCGGCGCAGAAGCAGCTGGCGGAAGCACTCCGGGAAAAGCAGGCGGCCTTTAATCAGCAGGATGCCGTGGTCATTGACATGCGCACCCGGGTGGATCAGCAATCTTCCGCCTTGCAGAATGCCCAGAGCCGGCACAAGCTGCTCAGCGAAATGACCCGGGAGATGGAGGGTTACAACCAGTCCGTTCGCCGGGCGGTGCAGTATGCCTCCCAGCGGCAGATGACCGGGGTCAAAGGCGTGCTGACCCAGCTGATTTCCGTGCCCCAGAAGTATGAAACTGCCATCGACATGGCACTGGGCGCCGCTCAGCAGAACATTGTTACAGATAACGAGGAAACCGCCAAGCAGCTCATTGACTTCCTGCGGCAGAATCGTTTTGGCCGTGCTACCTTCCTGCCCATGTCTGCCGTCCGCTCCAAGCTGCTGACGGATCGGGAGCGGCAGGCGCTGCGGCTTCCTGGGTGCTTGGGTGTGGCCAGTGAACTGGTGCAGTGCGCACCGGAATATCGGGGCATTGTGGAGAATCTGCTGGGGCGCACCGTGATCGCAGAGGATCTGGACAAGGGCATTGCCATTATGCGTGCCGGCGGTCACTCCTTCCGGCTGGTGACGCTGGTAGGCGACGTAATGCACTCCGGCGGCTCTATGACCGGCGGTTCCACCCAGTCTCGGGCGGTGAATCTGCTGGGACGGGAACGGGAACTGAAGGAACTGACGGAGACCATGAATCTGGGCAAAACCCGGCTTGAACGGATGCGGCAGGAACTGCAGCAGGCGCAGGCACAGAAGGAAACCCTTCGCCGGGAAGGGGAGGAAGCCCTGAGCCAATTGCATCAGCAGGAGATTGCCGTAGCCCGTGAGCATGAACGGGCGGACAACGCCGCATCGGAGCTGGCATCCCATCGCCTGCGCATGGAGGAAACGAAACAGGCCGGCGTGCAGCTGCGGGAGTCCATTGAGCAGATTACGGAGCAGCTCCGGGATATTACCCGGCAAAGCGGAGACGTGGAAACGGATCAGGCGGCCATGGAGCAGAAGACCCTGGAGCTTCAGCAGGCGCTGACGAAGGCACGGGAGGACGCCGCTGCCGCCAATGATAATTTCATGGTGCGCACCCTGCAGCTTTCCGACCTGAAGCACGAGCTGGATACCCTGCAGAAGGATACCGGCCGCTTTGAGCAGGACTATGCTCAGGCCATGCAGGATCAAGAAAAGCGTGCTCAGCAGCTGCGGGATATGGAAGAGCAGGATCGCCGGGACGCTGCCGGTGCGGCAGATGCTTCTGCCCGGGTGGAACTGCGGAAGCTGGATCAGAAGCGGCAGGAGCAGATCATTGCCGCCCTGGAGGAAAAGCGGAACGGGGAGCAGAGCCAGCTGAAGGAAGCCCTGACGGACATGGAGAACCTGCATCAGTCCTTCTCCCGGGATAGCGACCGTGTCCACCGGACGGAGCTGGCCAGAGCCAAGGTGGAAAGCGACCTGAAGCAATTGCAGGATCGCATCTGGAACACCTACGAAATCACCTACGCCGGGGCGGAGGAATTCCGGCAGACGGAAGGCTTCGATCCGGTCAGTGCAGACCGGCGGGCGGCGCAGCTGTCCAGCCAGATCCGGGCATTGGGTCCGGTGAATGTGAATGCTGTTGAGGAGTATGCGGATTCTAAGGCTCGCTTTGATGACCTGACCACTCAGCAGCAGGATCTGAAGCAGGCAGAGAAGGATCTGCGGGAGCTGATTGAGCGGCTGATTGAGCAGATGAAGACCACCTTTGTGGAGAACTTCACCAAGCTGCAGGGGTATTTCTCGGAAACCTTCACCCGGCTGTTCGGCGGCGGCCATGCGGCGCTGTCCCTGATGGATCCTGACGATCCTCTGAATTGCGGCATTGAGGTCAATGCCCAGCCCCCGGGAAAGAAACTGCAGCTGCTGTCCCTGCTTTCCGGCGGCGAACGGGCACTGACGGCCATTGCCATCCTCTTCGCCATGCTGAAGCTGAAGCCTACTCCCTTCTGCATTCTGGATGAGATCGAGGCTGCCCTGGACGATGCCAACATCGGCTACTTTGCGGACTACCTAGCAGAGTACAGCAAGAGTACCCAGTTCGTGGTGGTGACCCACCGTAAGGGTACCATGGAGCGGTGCAATTCCCTGTATGGTGTGGCCATGGAGGAGCAGGGCGTCAGCAAGATGGTGTCGGTCAGCCTGCAGGATTATCAGGAATAATAGGATATTGACAAAGCGGTTATGCAAATAGGAAAACGTCCGAAGCCTTCAAAGCTTCGGGCGTTTTTCTATACCTGTCTGCACGTGAAAAAGGCTGCCTCGCTTTCACGAGACAGCCGCAGGGAAAAGGATGTAATGATCAAATGAGCCCATACTGCTTCAGCAGCTTTTCGATGTCCGTGTTCTGAATCTTGCCGAGCACCTTCTTCAGGGCAAGCTTCTCCATAAGACCCAGCTCCATGTCGGTGGCCTTCTTGCCGTCACGCAGCTTGGTGGTAGCATCAAGCAGGTTGCGCACGTCATAGACGCTGCCCCACACCTCAGGAACACCACGGTCAATGTTCAGCAGAGTGTACACGCTCTCCATACCGGTGCGCATGGAATACTCGGTGGTGAAGATGGTGTCCCGGGGCGTTTCGGCGAACTGACCCAGGAAGGCGAAGTTCTTGGAGCCCTTCGGCACCACGTCGGGACGGTCACCGTAAGCACGGGGCATAAAGAAGGCATCGATGTAAGGCATCATCACAGGCACGGTGTTGGCGCTGTTGGTAGCCATGTCTTCGATCTCATTCTCCGGCACGCCCAGGTGATACAGCCACTCCATGCAGATTTCCTTGCCGGTGCACTCCCGCATGGGCTTCTTGATGTAGTCGCCGGGCTTGTCGGTGAACAGGGAGTACACCCACACCAGGCAGTGATCCTTGGGCTGTGCACGGAACTGGGGCTGACGGTTAATCGTCCAGCTCATGAGCCAGTTGGAATCCTTCACGGAAACAATACCGCCGGTGACCACACGGCCGCTGAGGGGATCACGCTTGCAGATCTTCTTGATGTAGGGGATGATGCGCTGATCCAGGGTTTCCACAGTGGCGCTCATCCAGTTGGTCTGCTCGGGATCGTAGCAGAACTTGTCAGGATGGCCGAAGGAAGGATCCTGTGCGGCAATCTTCCGCCACATATCCCAGCCGCCGCCCTCTTTCAGCTCGGTGTTGTAGGGAGCAGGGGTGTTCTGACTGCCGGTGGAGGAATTCTCCACGCAGCCGCCGTTGGTGATGAACACCAGATCATTTTCCGTCAGGTCAATGCTGTTCCGCTTGCCATCTTCCAGCACATCAATGCGCTTGGCCAGTTTGTGCTCAGGGTTCGAGCAGTCGAAGATCACGTTGGTGACCTGCACCCCGTAGTGGAACTGGACATTGAAGCCCTCCAGATACTTGATCATGGGCAGAATCATGGATTCGTACTGGTTGTACTTGGTGAACCGGAGGGCGGTGAAGTCAGGCAGTCCGCCGATGTGGTGGATGTAGCGCTGAATGTACAGCTTCATCTCCAGTGCACTGTGCCAGTTCTCGAAGGCGAACATGGTGCGCCAGTACAGCCAGAAGTTGGAGTTCAGCACCTCATCATCGAAGTAATCGGTGATCTTCTTGTCCTGCAGCTCCTCGTTGGGGGTGAAGAACAGGTGCATGATTTCCATGGCACCCTTATCGGAAATGCTGAACTTGCCGTCGGTGTGGGCATCTTCGCCCCGGTTCACCGTGGCACGGCACAGGGAGTAGTTGGGGTCTTCCTTGTTCAGCCAGTAGTACTCATCCAGTACGCTGACCCCTTCCGTTTCAATGGAAGGAATGGAACGGAAAAGATCCCACATAACCTCGAAGTGGTTGTCCATTTCGCGGCCGCCACGCATGACGTAGCCAAGATTTTCGTACTTGTAGCCGTCGCAGGCACCGCCGGGCAGGTTGCCCTTCTCCAGAATGTGCACGTGCTCGCCCTTCATCTGGCCGTCACGTACCAGATAGCAGGCGGCAGTCAAGGCTGCCAGACCGCTGCCTACGATGTAGGCAGACTTCTGATCCACGCCCTCGGGCTTCTTGGGGCGGGCAAATGCTTCATAGTTACCACTGGAATAATACATGGTTCAAGCTCCTTTCCATCTATGTGAAGTCGTTGGTTTCATCCGACAGTGCAAGGATACCGCACTTTACGAAAAACAACAATCAACAAAAAATCCTCCGTGATAAAGGAATTATCACAGAGGGGGCAAGTGTTCAGATTTTTATCATTCCGGGGGATTTGACGTATCCTTGTCCATGCGCAGCCGCTGAAGGGCGGCGTTGATGCCGCCGTGAATCACCTGATCCAAGCGTTCCACCAGCAGGGCAGGATCGTCCTTCATGTTGCCCTTGATCCAGTCCAGCATGAGCCCCACAAAGGCGTACTTGTAGACCGTGGCAATGAATTTCTTGTCTTCATCCCGCACGCTCATGCCTTGAGCCTTTTCTTCTACCACGCCTTCCAGCAGATCATAGGTCAGCTTATATAGGTAGTTTTCCACCTGCTCCCGGCTGACGGAGTGATACACATTCATAATGAAGGGCTTGTTTTCCAGCACTGCTTCGAAAATCTGCAGAAAGCCCTGCTGCCAGGTTTCGTAGGTCTTCTTTCCTGCCAGGGCACGGCTGGCGTCCTCCTCGCAGCACCATTCCACCAGGTCGTAAATGTCCTTGAAGTGGTAGTAGAACGTCATGCGGTTGATCCCGCAGTCCTCGGCAATGTCATTGATGGTGATTTTGTTCAAAGGCTTCTGCAGCAGTAAATGCTTCAGGGATGCTTCCAGTGCCCGCTTGGTAACTTGCGACATAGGTGCGCCTCCTTCCCACGTGGTACCTTTATTGTAACAGCATGGGCAAAAGCATGCAAGGAGACAAAACGGGGAAGATGCGCAAAGCCGCCCTTGGCAAACAGAAAAAATCCGGCTATAATTTCATCTGATGACATTCGATGAATGAGGTGATCCCTTATGCCCATGGACGGATTGACTTTGGGTTTTGTGGCACGGGAGCTGAACAGCCGCTTGGCAGGGGGCAGAATCGATAAAATTACCCAGCCGGAAAAAGACACACTGATTCTGCTGATTCGCTCCGGCAATGAAAACTGCCGACTACTGCTGTGCGCTTCGCCCAATAATGCACGGTGCCACCTGACCGCAAGCACCTTTCCGAATCCGCTGGAACCGCCCATGTTCTGCATGCTGCTCCGCAAGCAGCTGATGGGCGGTCATGTGCTGGGCATCAGGCAGATTGGCGGGGACCGTGTGCTGCACATGGACATTGATACCGTGGATGAACTGGGGGATCACGTGCTGCGCCGACTGATTCTGGAAGTGATGGGTCGCCACAGCAATCTGATTCTGGTGGACGGAGAAGGCAGAATTCTGGAAGCGGCACGGCACGTGAATCAGGAGATGAGCCGGGTGCGCCTGATTCAGCCGGGTTTGAGCTATGCGCCGCCGCCTGAGCAGAACAAGCTGGATCCCATGACCGTGGAGCCGGATGCCTTGGAGCGGCGCCTGCTGGAAGCGGGGGACGTACCCCTCGCCAAGGCGCTGGGGGGATGCATTGCAGGCCTGTCAAATCCTGCGGCAAAGGAGCTTGCCTATCGGGTGCTTTCTCCGGGGGAAGACCGGGCGGAGGACGTGAGGGATGCGGCGAAGCGTCTGGCGGATTTTCTGCACCGAATGGCGGATGCCGCCGACCCGCAGGTGCTGCTGGACGAGCAGGGCGACCCGGAGGATGTGTTTCCCTTCCCTTATCTCAGCCGGGATGTTTCCCGTCAGGTTGCTGAGCCTTCCGTCAGTGCGGCGTTGGAACGTTACTTCGGCGCACGGGATCGGCAGGATCGCCTGAGTCAAAAGAGTGCTTCCATGGTTCGCCTGCTAAAGGGACACATTGAACGGTGCGAGAAGAAGCTGGCTTTGCAGGAAGAGGAGCTGGCCTCTGCCCAAAGGATGGAAGAATATCGTATCATGGGGGATCTGATCAACGCTAACTTGTGGCAGATCAAAAAAGGACAAAAGCAGGCGGAACTGTCCAATTTCTATGATGAACAGGGTGGAACCTTGACGGTTCCGCTGGATATTCAACTGACCCCGGCGCAGAATGCTCAGCGATATTTTAAGAAATATCAGAAGGCACGGTCGGCACGGCAGACGGCGGCAGAGCAAAAAGAGAAGACCCTACAGGAATTGAACTACCTTGAAAGCACACTGCTGGATGTGGGCAAGTGCGTGGAGGAAAGCGAACTGGAGGAGATTCGTCAGGATCTGGTGCGGATGGGCTACATGAAGAAGAACACCAACCGACGCCAGCAGCGGGCACTGCCTCAGAGCAAGCCCTACCATTATCTGTCCTCCGATGGCATCGCAATTGATGTAGGGAAGAACTCTGCCCAGAATGATCGCCTGACGGCAACGGCTCGCCCCAATGAAACCTGGCTCCATGCCAAGGACATGCCGGGCAGCCACGTGATCATCCGCACAGAGGAGGAAGTACCTCTGCAGACCCTGAAGGAGGCGGCTACCCTGGCGGCCTGGTACAGCAAGGGGCAGCACTCCAGCTCTGTGCCGGTGGACTACACCTTGCGCCGGTATGTGAAAAAGCCCGGCGGCGCAGCGCCCGGGTTCGTGATTTACACCAATCAGCATACGGTATATATGACGGTGGAGGAGAATGACGTGCGGAAAATCAAAGAGCTGCAATAAAATTCCGAACGATGCAGAATATGAACGGCCTGTAAACTCTATGTAAACCCGAACGAAACTCGCAATAAGACTATTATACAATCGTCTTTGCAGAAAGTCAAGAAAAAAGGCGAAAAAAAGCGTAAAAAGGTGTTGACAATCGGGAAATTCTTTGGTATTATAAACAAGCTCCTTGTGA
>JAUMVT010000012.1 GCA_030529995.1 Clostridia bacterium | reverse complement strand
CATCACTATGGATTTTTCTTTTTAAGTGTCCAACTTCATTTTACAATCAACCATATTTAATTGAACCAGAATCAGTCAGTGTAGCCCATAGAGATCCGCCAGAACGTGAGACGACAGAGCAGAATTCGGTTTCTCTTGTGAGAGCAGGATTCTCTCCCTGCCGCCTTTCTGTTTTAGTGAATTAGTCGTCTCTGGCGGATTTTGGATCATCCCCCCTAGGAGTCGATTTCATGAGTATTACAGAGAAAACCGCCCGCATCTTTGACAGACAACCCAAAAACAGTTCGAGGACTCTCCTGAACAGTACCAAGAGTATGGCCATTGACGCATGTGCATTCGCAAATTTGAGCAGTACGAATGCAAGAAAATCGAGATAGCAAGAGACAATACAAATGCGCCACACCTGCAATTTGCACCTTCTATCGCACTCTGTAAGGTGCATCGTCCCTTGTATCATAGTTCACCAGATTAGCCATGATAGCTTCCGCTTGTCTGGGCGGAGGCTTTCTTTTTTTGTGGGCGTGCTTTTTTTGTGCGGCTGATGATGGAGCATCCGCATTGAATATTTTTCATTTTATCTGAGCCTGAGGATTCTTTGTTATTGGTTTCCATCCCACCCAATGCAGAGGAACTACCCTCCCACCAAAAAGAAAACCCCGGAGGAAGCACGCACTTCCTCCGGGGTTCGGGTCAAGCTCTTCACGGCCTGATGGTGATCGTGTGATGGAATTCCGTATAGTCCGTCAGGTAAACCGTTGCCGCGCCGGGGGTTTTGGCTTCCGAATCTTCCTTGCCCTCGGTAAAGTGGTGGACGCCAAAGGCAGGCCCCACTTCCATGGCATCCTCTCCGTTGGCGACGGTGAAGAAGGAATCCCGCAGCACCAGCACCTCGTCGCCGTGAATCGGCATGGTCAAATGGTCGTTGGCAATTCGGTCAATGCCGGAGAAGGCCAGCTCTACTCGCCAGGGCGCACCGGAAACGCCGGCGGTCTGCATCTCCACCTCAAGGGCGTCGCCCTGTTCACGAATGATTACATCGATGTCCATGTCCGGCCCCATTTTTTTCGGCCGGGAGGCGTTATCCATCTGCCACCAGTCGGAGGTGGCGGGCTTTTCAGGGAAGGGCAGATAGTACCAGCCCCGCATTTTCTGATGCAGATGGAAAGCACCCTTTTCGTCCAAGTCCATCGTCTCTGCCTTGAACGCCCGATGCTCACAGAAGCTGCCGCCGATCTTCACCGCCAGCTTGATGGAACCCCCGTTGACCCAGAGAAAATTGGATTTTCCCTTCATCACGGTGTAGGTATAGTGTCCCCTCCGCACTCTGGCAATGCCGGAATCCGCATAATAGGCGTGATATTCCTTCGGAATGCCGCACAGCACCGATTCAAAATCAATCAGCTCAGGGTTCAGCATGTACCGAATCAGGCAGTTGGGGGAAAGGATGCGCTTTTCCTGCGTGATCTCGAAAATGGCATTCGCCGCGGAGATCAATTCGGGGATGCGATACTTTGCGCCCAAATACAGATAGAACCAGTAGTAATCCGTAGGGTAAACCAGCCTGTCCTTATCAAAGCGAGTAGAATTGGCGGTAAAAATGCTGTCATCCGGCTCGATATAGGTGAGCATCATTTTAAGATTCCGAATGACATGCTGCTCATAGGAAGCATCGTCCAGGGCGTCGGATAGCATCAGCATGGCAAGGTTGTTGACGTTGTTGTAGTTTCCGGCGGATTTTTCCGAATACTCGCCGTCAGCATTGCAGTCAATCCCCTCTTTGAGGTACGCAAAGCTGGCTTCGGTCAGGTCCGCCTCCCCGTATAGCTTTCCGCAGACGGCCAGCATGGCGGCAATGGCCCAGCGATGGTTGGGCGTATGGAAACCGCCTTCCATAAGTCCCCTGCCCCCATCGTGCAGGATGACATCCAGCTTTTCAAGGAGGGCAGCTTCCCCCTCTGTCAGCATTTCCCGACCCTTCAGGTACAGGCAAAGGGGCAGGATGATGCCAATGCAGAAGGCTGTATCGGGGGCTGAATAAAAGTTGCAGGTGATATAATCAAACAGGCCGTTTTCATGCTGGGTGGAACGGACATAGGCAAGCCCTAGGAGCATAGATTGCAGCAGGCTCTCATCGTGATAAAGCGAAGCATCGGCGTTCATATACACCGCCCCTATGTCCGCAATGCAGTACAGGGCATGCTTTTGCATATACACGCCGTTCGGCATGACAAAGGCACCGTAGTACGGGCTGCCTGCATCCGTATTCTGGGTTTTCAGATGATGCCGTGCCCGCTTTTCCGTGTCCCGAATCATCTGCTGATAATGGTTTCTCATAGGGAATCAACCTGCCTTTCCCGTGAAAGTTCCTTTCTGTTTCCATGCAGTGCCGCTTATTTGTCCGGATGCCGTGCACCCCCTGCCGCCGGGGGTGATGTCTCAAAAGTACAGCAAAAATGTTTTGATCTCAAAGGAGCCGAAATGCACATGGCTTGCATCCGCGGCCTTCGGTTTTTCCTCCAGCATGTCGGTTTCCACCACGCTCCTGATTTTCGGGTTGACGGTGAAGGCGCAGTCCGTCTGCTTGCCCATGCATTCATAGACCCGCACCAGGAGCGCATTGTTTGCCGTGTCCGCAGGCTTGATGGTATCAACCAGAATGTTCCTTGCATCCGTCAGGAAAATGGCACCCAGCTCGTCCGGCGCACTGCCGAAGACCGGCGGCTCATTCAGCTCCGCCGCCTTTTCAGGCACATCAGCATCTTGGAACGCACCGTCAAAGGGATAGAAGGCATAGGTAAACTTCTGCATCCCCTGATCTGCGTGTTCGTCCGGCATCATGGCGGATTTCAGCAGGGTCAGGCGAATCTCGTTTTCCACCACATTAACGCCGTATTTGCCGTCATTCAGCACAGCGGCACCGTGCGCCCCGTCCGTCAGGGCTGTATAGCGATGGTTGCAGACCTCGAAGCGATCCTTGTCCGTCTGATAGGAGCGGTGCGTTGGACGCTTCACATAGCCGAACTGGATTTCATGAATGGCTTCCTTGGCATAGGCATGTACAGGAAAAGCCACCTTCAGCAGCTTGTGCCGCTCCTGCCAGTCAATTTCCGTTTCAAAAGCAATGAATGCAGCGTCAGCTGTCAGCACAATCGCCTGCCGCATGACCGAAGCACCGATGCTGCGGCGGATTTCCAGCGCGGCACGGGAGGCATCGCGGGTCATGGACACAGCAACGTTATCGTCCAGGGGAACAGGCAGATTTTCATACATGCTGCCCAGCTCCCAGGCATCATACCAAGTGTTCACATCCTTGAACATAAGCAGCCGATTGCCGACACCCTTCAGGTACTCGGTCTCGCTTCCCTGCTTTTTGACGCTGACCAGCTCCCCATGCTCATTCAGGCGGCACACAAGGTATTGATTGGACAGCTCATATTGATGTTCCTGCTCAAGATAGCTCAGCCGCAAGGGCTGCTTGGGCAAATCGGGGGCATCCGCCAAAGCACTGCCCTGCGCCGGAACAGTGACGCCCCGGATGCGCCTGGGAAAGCTCAGGCAGTTATAGGCAAAACGCCGGTTGTCCGAAAGCTCCGCCCCAAGCCCCATGGCTTGCAGCAGGGTCATGCAGCCTTCCCGGACTTCATGCAGCTCCTTTTCGGCTCGTTCGTGCACACGGGCAATGGAGGTGCCTGTGGCAATATCATGGAACTGCTGAAACAGGAGCTTTTTCCAAAGGTCATCCAGTCGCCGCTGCCAGTTGTCCGGCATTTCCTTTCCGGATAAAAGATAGCGAGACAGGAAATACTCTACCTGCCGCAGGGTGTTTTCCGCCTGCCGGATGCCTTGCTTGGTCTTGGCCTGGGATGTCAGCGTTCCCCGGTGCCATGCCAGATACAGCTCTCCGGAGAAGGTATCCGCAGGGTCGGCATGACGCTCGAAGTACTTAACAG
The DNA here is from genome assembly GCA_030529995.1 of Clostridia bacterium. Lineage (GTDB taxonomy): Bacteria > Bacillota > Clostridia > Christensenellales > Aristaeellaceae > CAKUFA01. Next base: position 41,037 of record JAUMVT010000012.1, on the reverse strand, counting down.
GGCTTTCCATGCGGCAGCGGGGTGCCCCTTCCAAATCAGCGCATCGGCTGGCTGCCTCCACCATTTCCCGGGTGGGGCCGCCGCCCCCATCGCCAAAGCCGAAGGGGAACATCAGCCCATCGATATTTTCCTGCTGAACACGATCCTCCTCCCAGCGGACGATCAGGTCGCCGGATTGAAAATTCGCGTTGTTCTTCTTGAAGGTATGCGCCAGCACCCGGCTTCCGTCCATTCCTTCCCACCAGAAAATGTTATAAGGGAAAGCTTGGCATTCGGGGGGCTGACGAATCATCTTCTGCGTCGCAAAATAGGGCACCTGGCATTTTTTCATGATCTGAGGCAGCACCGCGGAAAAGCCAAAGGTGTCCGGCATCCATGCCATTTGGCTGTCAACGCCCATTTCCGCACGGAACCACCGCTTGCCGCGGACAAACTGGCGAATGATGGACTCCCCGGAAGGAATGTTGGTGTCGCATTCCGCCCACACCGCACCTTCGGGATAGAATTTTCCTTCCCTGACCTTTGCGAGCACTCTTTGGTACACCTCGGGGTAAAGCTCCTTCAGCCATTCCAGAATGGGGGGCTCACAAAGGAGAAAATGATAATTGTCATATTCGTCCATCAAGGCCAATTGGTTCGTGTAGGTTCTGGCCGCCTTTCGCATGGTTTCTTCCACCGGCCACAGCCATGACAGATCCAGATGGGATTGACCAAACACCGTGTATTCCGGCATGGTGGAGCCGTTTTTACAATCCATGAGGGGTTTCAGCAGCTTTCCCGCCTCCACGACGGAAGCGGTCATGGCTTCTTCCGGCAGTTCAAAATCGGCGATGTAAGTAAACTTTTTCAACCCCTCGATGATTTTCATGGCACGGAGGCTCTTTTCCGGCAGCTTCTGCACCAGACTGTAAAGGGTCAGGTAGTCCATGGCTGCCTGAAAGAGCGGCTCATTCCAAACGCCGAAATGGGATTCGCCCACGGTCACTTGCTGTTCAGGGGGCTCGGGCACGGAGCTTTCACCAAAGCCTACCGGCCCTGCCCCCTCATTGCGGATACCGTGCCCGGCATAGCATTCCGCATAGATTTCGTAGGTGTCTCCTGCCCTGGCAGACTTGGCCAGGGTGATCAGGCAGTGCTTCTTATCAATGGATCCGACTGCTTGCCCATTGACCCAGACCAGCATTTCTTCCGCCGTATTCAGGGTGAACACAACCCATTTCCCATCCAGGTTCTCCGGCACGGTCAGCTTCGTGCGAAACCAGCCGTATTCCCATTTCTTCCCCCATTTCATGCCCACAGGGGCAGGGGTATAGTGTCCCTGCGCCGCCTGCTCAAAGGGAAGGTATTCCTTTGTCGTAAAATAGGAAACGGGAAGGGAATCATTCTTCCGATAGTAATACTTCGGCAGCTGTTCCGCCCAGATCTTTAACCGTTCCCTCCACTGACTGCCAATGTTCATGAGATTACCTCGTTTTCACATTCGGGATAGGAAAACTTCCTGCGCAGGCGTTGAAATGCCCATCATCCTTCAGGGCTGAAGGGGATGCTCCTCCGTAAGGCACTCCGAAAGAAACAGCATGGCCAGTGCCTGACCGTAGGGCATGGGTTTTAGCTCGATTTGCTTGTAGAAGTCCTTGGTCTCCCGTCCCATGGGCGTTCCGTAGGAAACCTGGTGCACCGTGCCATCATCGTCTATATAGCTGAGCATGGGCGGCAGTGCCTTTTCGGCTGCGACGGCGTAGGATTTTCCCATTAGCCCCGTGTGGACGGCCTTCAGGATGCCGTAGGCAAAGCCGCAGGTGGCACTGGCCTCCTCGTAGGAGGTGGGATCGTCAATGAGGGTATGCCACATGCCGCTTTCGCTCTGATATTTCAGGAGGCTGTCCGCCTGTGCGCGGAGCAGCTGCATCAGCTTTTCCTGCGTTTCCGGTGTGACCTTCACCATCTGCAAAAAGGTGGGGATGGCTATGGTGATCCAGCAGTTGCCCCGCCCCCAAAAGGCTTTGGCAAAGTTGTGCCGTCCCTTGAAGGTCCAGCCGTGGTACCACAAGCCGGTTTTCGGGTCAGCCAGATATTTTGCGTGGAGGAGGAACTGGTATTCCGCCTCTTGGATGTACGCCTGCTTTTCCTCAATGCGCCCCATGTTAGCGAGGAACAGCACCGTCATAAACAGAGTATCGTCCCACAGCTCCTGATCGTTCAGGGTGTCGGAAGTCATGTGCTGAAAGCCGCCCTCCTCCGTGCGGGGAAACTTTTCCATGATCCATTGGGCGGCATCCCGGCAGGGGGCAAGATATTTTTCACTCTTCAGATACTCGCCCACGTAGGACATGGCCAGGAAGGGAGCAATCGTATTCACATTCAGGGCAGGAAAACCGACCGTCATTTGTTTGTCGAAGAACTTGGTCAGGATCTCCAGATAGTGCACGTCATGGCTGCTTTCAAACAACTGCCACAGGCCGTAAAGCCCCACGCCTTGGGGCCATTCCCAGTGCTGATAGCGGCGAATGTCATCACCGGCAAGGTTCCGCTCCTTCATGCCTGCCAGAAACACCTCATCATCCTCATACAGGATGGGGACAAAGGCCTTCAGCAGGCAATCCAGCTTTTCTTTGATCATGGTCGTTTGCGTTGTGTTGTCCATAAGTAAACCTCACGCCTCCGTTTGGAGTTTCGCCTCAAGCGCATGCAGCAGCTCAAGCAGCTCAGCAGGGGTGCTGACGGTGTAATCCGGCTGCCAGTCCGGCTCCTCCACGGTGTGGAAATACCGGGGTGACCAGCTCAGCCATACGGAAATCATTCCCTGCCGGTTGGCACCCGCAATATCCTTTTTCAGATTGTTGCCGATCATCACGATGCGGTGCTTGTCCTGCTCCTGCAAGCCCAGCTTTTCGCAGGCCGTCTCAAACATGATGGGCGCCGGCTTTTGCTTGCCCACCACCTCGGACACGACCCATGCATCGAAACAATAGCCCAGCCCGTTTTTCCTGTAAACATTCTGGAAGGATTCCCATTCGCCGTCCGCCACCAGGGCAATGGTGAAGCCCTCATCGTGCAGGGTTTTCAGCACTTCGCCTGCGCCGGGGATCAAGTCCGCCTCCAGCACAATGCCCCGCTCATCAAACACCTGGGATGCTTCGTTAATGATGGTATCGCCACTGTCCGTGAAAATGATCAACTTCTTACTCTTCATAGGAAAATCCTTTCAGATTCAGTTCCTCCGCATAGTGGCAGGCAACGTAATGGCCAGGCTTCAGCTCCCGAGCGTCAGGGGCGCATTCCCTGCATTTTTCCGTGCAGTATCGGCACCGGGTGTGGAAGAAGCAGCCGCTGGGGGTGTTGGCAGGGTTGGGAATTTCCCCTTCCAGGGCGATGCGCTCCATCTGCACGGTAGGGTCTGCTACGGGAACGGCGGACAAAAGAGCCTCGGTGTACGGGTGCAGGGGCTTTTCAAACAGATCCTCTGTTTTGCTGAACTCAATCAGCCGCCCCAGGTACATGACGCCCACCTTGTCCGAAATATGCTCCACAACGGACAGGTCATGGCTGATAAACAGATAGGTCAGGTTCATGTCTTTCTGCAAATCCCGTAAAAGGTTAATCACCTGTGCCTGAATGGAAACATCCAGTGCGGAGACCGCTTCATCACACACGATGATCTGCGGACCCACGACCAACGCTCTTGCAATGCCGATGCGCTGCCGCTGGCCGCCGGAGAAGGCGTGGGGGTAACGCATCAGATAGGAGGGATTCAAGCCGACCTTCTGCGCCATATCCTTGACCCGGCGATCCATTTCGGCCTTGGGCATTCTCGGATAATTGGCCTTCAGGGGCTCTTTGATGATATCCAGCACCGTCATCCGGGGATCCAGCGAGGAGTAGGGATCCTGAAAAATCATCTGTATTTCCTTGCGGATTTCCTTGCGCTTTTTCTTGTCCACCTTCAGGAAATCCACTTCTTCCCCGGCTCTCGTGCGGTACATGACCTCCCCTTCGGAGGCGTCATAGGCATGCACGATGCAGCGTCCCAGGGTGGTTTTGCCGCAGCCGGATTCGCCTACGATGCCGATGGTTTCGCCGGGCTTTACATTGAAGCTAACGTCGGTAACGGCCTTCACGGTAACGCCCTTGGAGGAAAAACGCTTATGCAGGTGCTTGACCTCTAAAATATTCCCCTGTTCCATTTACAGCGCCCCCTTTCCTTTCAGGATCGCTTCCACCTTTGCCCGCTGCGCACGGCATGCCTCATGAGGGCAGTTGAAGCAGGCAAGCTTGTGCCCCGGGGCAATCTCCACTAAATCCGGCTGTGCCTTGTTGCAGAGTCCTTCAATGCGTGCGTCGCACCGGTCGTAAAAGCCGCAGGCATCCGGCAGATTCATGGCCAAGGGCACAGTGCCCGGAATGGAAAACAGCCTGTCCGCCTTCTTGGAGCCGATTTTATGAACCGAGCCGATCAACCCTCTGGTATAGGGATGCTGCGGGTTGGCGTAGATCTCCCTTGCGTCCGCGCTTTCCACGATTTTTCCCAGGTACATGACGGCCACACGGTCGCACATCCTTGCCACAACGCCCAGGTCGTGGGTGATAAACAGAATGGCGGTGTTGAAATCCTTTTGCAGCTCCTTCATCAGCTCCAGAATCTGCGCCTGAATCGTCACATCCAGTGCGGTGGTCGGTTCATCCGCAATGAGGAGCTTCGGGTTGCACACAAGGGCCATGGCGATTAGGGCACGCTGAAGCATACCGCCGGAAAATTCATGGGGGTATTGGTTGTACCGCTTTTCCACATTGGCAATGCCCACCTTCCGCATCACCTCCATGGAAATTTCCTTGGCCTTTTTCTTATCCTTGGTGATGTGCAGCAGGGTAGCTTCGTTAATCTGATTGCCGATGGTATACATGGGTGAAAACGCCACCATGGGTTCCTGAAAAATCATGGAGATTTCCTTGCCGCGAATGGAGCGAATCTTATCGCTCTTTTTTTCGTTGGCCAGGCTGATGAGCTCCACTTCCCCATGCTGGATGGAATCGAAGAAAATTTCCCCGCTGGACACGCATTTTTTCTCGTTAATGCCCAGAATGGCCTTGCAGGTCAGGGACTTGCCGCAGCCGGACTCGCCCACCAGCCCCAGGGTCTCGCTTTTCTTCATCTCAAAGGTAACGCCGCGCACGGCGGTCAGAAGCCCCTCCGTCATATGAATGTCTACATGGAGGTCTTTCACTTCCAGAATATTGTCTTGATGCATACGTTGCTTACCTCCATGCGCTTACTTATACGGGTCGGCTGCGTCCCGCAGGCCGTCACCGAGGAAGTTGTAGGCCAGAACCGTTACGACCACGAAGATAATGGGAATCAGCTTATGGGGGTTGCTGGCGATTTCCGTCACCGAGCTTGCCTCCTGCAAGAGAACGCCCCAGCTGGTGGCGGGGGACTTGATGCCCAGCCCCAGGAAGGACATGGAGGTTTCACCCACGATGGAGCCGGGAATGCTCATGGTCATGGCAACAATCAGGTAGCTCATGAAGCCCGGCACCATGTGCTTCCAGATAATGCCCCATGTGGACACGCCGGAAATGCGGGCAACCATCACATAGTCCTCGTTTTTCAGGGACAGCATTTTGCCGCGCACAACGCGAGCCATGCCCGTCCAGTTGATGAAGGAAAGGATGATCGTCATGTAAAAATACATCTTGATGGTGGAAATGCCGGCGGGAATGGCCACGGAAAGTGCCATCCACAAAGGGATCTGCGGCACGGCACCAATGACCTCGATGATGCGCTGTACGATGATGTCAAACATACCGCCGAAATAGCCGGACAGGGAACCAATCAAAATCCCCAGGAAGAAGCTGATGATAGCACTGGCAAAGGGGATGGTCAATGAAACCTGACTGCCGTACAGCACCCTAGAAAAGAGGTCACGTCCCAGCGAATCCGCCCCGAAGAGCATGATCTTTGCTCCTGTGCCCCCGTTGCTGCCCGTGCCCACGCCAAACAGGTGCAGATCCATATCAAACAGACCAAGGAACTTGTATTCCGTGCCGTGGACAAAGAACTGCACGGGATAGTATTCCGACAGATCGTCCGTATAGGTGACGGTGAAGGTCTTCTTGTCGATGTTCTTTTCCAGCTTATACACATGGGGACCCACAAATTCCCCGTTATGCATGAAATGAATTTTCGTGGGGGAGGCATTGCGGTACAGGCCGTCAAACTCATCCAGGCCGTAGGGCGCAATGAAATTGCCGAACAAGGCGCAGAAATACAGGATGCCCAGAATGACCATGGAGATACGCGCCAGCTTGTGCTTCTTCAGCTTTCTGCCCATCAGAACCCATTGGGAAGCGAGATAATAGTCTTCCTGAGACTTTGCCTTTTTCTTGAAAAACCGCATTATCTGCCACCTCCTGAATAACGAATTCTGGGGTCAAGGAACGCTAGGGCAATGTCGGACAACAGAATGCCGATGACAACCAGAATGGCCTGAATCATCACGATGCCGCCGGCCAGGTACACATCGCCGGTCTGCAAAGCCTTGAGCAGTTCGGGACCCTGAATGTCAATCATCAGCACCATGGCCGTTACCGTGGAGCCGGAGAACATGGTGGACAGCACGCCGCCCAGGCCGGAAACGGTGGGGTTGATGGCCGCACGGAAGCAATACTTCATGATGATTTTGTGCTCAGGCACGCCCTTGGCACGAGCCGTCAGGGTGTACTGCCGGCCAACCTCATCCAGCATTTGGGCACGTACGGAACGGATGATGCCGCATGTGCCGGAGGTGCCGATGACCAGGAAGGGAATAATCATGCTCTTCAGGAAGGGGAAGAAGCCGCTTAAATCCAAGCCCACATTGGCGTTGCCTGTCCATTTATACGATAGGTACATCAGCATAAAGGCCAGGATAAAGTTGGGGATGGCGGCGCCGAGGAACCCGAAGAAGGAGGATATATAGTCCCCGATAGAATACTGATGGGTGGAGGCATACACCGCAATCGGCAGGGATACGCCGTATTGGAAAATCAGGATCAGGGCGGAAACCAGGATCGTCAACGGCAGCCGGTCATTGATGACGGACAAGACGTTTTTGCCATAGGCAAAGGAATATTTCCAGTCATGGTGAGAGCCGTACAGCCGGTAATAGGAGGAATCCGATGACGTCCAGAGAATGCCGGTCACCCACTTGATATACCGCTCGTGCAGGGGCAGATCCAGGCCGTACTCCGCGCGCAGGGCATCCGCTTCCACCTGGCTGACATATTCGCCTTCGGAAGCCAGCTTGGAAATTTCTCTGTCCACATAGTCCGTTTCGGGCAACTGGATGACGATGAAAATCAGCACCGAAATCAAAAACAGGGTGGGAATAAACATAAGGAGCCGCTTGATGATATACTGCACCAGATCACGCTGGAAAAACTCCTTTACCGAAAGCAGGAAATGCCCGCCCCCTGGGCTTGTATTTTTTTCACTCATAGGATGAATTTCCTTTCGCATAAAGAGATAAAGGGGAGCAGGGAAACTGGTTCCCCGCCCCCCTGAACCGGATGATGTGCTTAAGGTGATTACTCAGCCTTGTACAGCGTCTCGTAGTGGACAATGTTCGCGTACATATACAGGTCAGCCCAAACCAAATCTTCAGGATAATTCTTCAGGCTGGAGGTAACCAGATTGTAGTTGCCCTCGCTCTGCAGATAAGCGATGGTCCACTGGTTTGCCTTGTGGATTTCATAAACCTCTAGGTTGTAGGCTTCTCTTTCCTCAGTGCTGGGTGTAGAGGCCCACTTTTCGTAGATCTCCAGCAGCTTTGCCATGTCACCGGTAGGTTCGACGCCGTTTGCGCCCTTTGTGCCGTACCAGGTGCCGAAGTCGCCGTACCATTCAGCAGACTGAATGATGGGTACGAAGGGGGCAGGACGGTCGGACATGGACAGACCGCCGATGTTGGTATGGGGCTGAATCACAGCCGTCCAGTCGTTGTTGTCGATTTCGATATCGTAGGCGGCCATTTCGTATTCTTTCCAGGCAGTCTTGATACCAACGGCATTGTAGTACTTCTCAAGGATGGGATATTGATCCACAGCACCGGAATCCAGGTAGCCGTAGAAGGTCAGCAGGAAGTCGGAACCGTCAGCGAAGTCATAGAAGCCGTCGCTACCCATGACCAGGCCGCATTCAGCCAGCAGGCTCTTCGCCGTCTCGGGATCATACTCCGTCCACTGGTGGATCCACTCTTCGTCATAGCCGAAGTTGCCGAGCTGGGGTGCGGACTGACCGGGCTCCAGGAAGCCGTCAAACAGCAGCTGGGACAGTTCGGTGCGGTCAACAGCGATGGAAATGGCGTGGCGGAAGTTGATGTTGTTGAACAGCGTGGCATAGTTGCTGTCCTTGTGGGTGTAGTTGAAGGTGACAGGCACAGCGCCCCAGTCCGTGCTGGAGAAGGTGCGCAGGTAAGCGGCGTCGCCCATATCGGACAGAATGGAAGCAATGTCAGACATGTTGACCGTCAGAATATCCACTTCGCCGGAGCGGAACATGAGCTGATCCTGTCCGTCTTCAGAGGTCTTGGTGTAAACAATGCCGTCGCAGTAGGGAAGCTGCTGGCCGGCTCCGTCCACCTTCCAGTAGTACACGTTGCGATCCAGGTGGCACACAGAGCTGCTATTGGTCTCGCCTGCGCGAAGCACGAAGGAATTCAGGGTGGGGAGACCGCCGATGTTCCAGCAGTTATAGGCGGCTGCCTTGCCCAGATCCTTAATGGTTGCCTTGTCGATGCCCTTGGCCAGTGCGTTGGCCAGCACCTGCTCGTCCGTCAGACCGGTATCCGGCCAGTACTCGTTCTCCACATAGATGGAGGAGGGAATCAGATCGCCCAGCCAGTGAGAGGGTGCCCAGCACCACTTAAAGTCGCCGTTTTCGATGAAGTCGGCAGGATACTTGGCGGTGTCGAAGGTCCAGGTGACGGTGTAGTCATCCACCTTGGTCAGCTTGGCGTAGTTCTCGGTTTCCTTGTCAATCAGTGCCGTCCAGCTCTTCTTTGTGTCGAAGTTGGACAGGTGGCACATATAGTACCAGAAGGTGATGTCGTCAGCGTTGAAATCATCGCCGTCGGACCACTTCATGCCTTCACGCAGGTGGAAGGTCCACACGGTGTAGTCATCACTATACTCATAGCTCTTGATGACGTTGGGATAATAGCTGCCGTCGGTGCTGCGGCGAATGATGGTCTCCAGCATGGGCCGAGAAAGATCCCATGAACCGCCGCCGCCCACCAGATTGATGGTGCCGCCGTAGGTGCCGATGGCCAGGTCACCGCCGGTAGCATCCTGGGTGGAGACGAAAATGTCCTCCGCAGTGGGCAAACGATCCTCTACCTTGCCGTAAGTCCCCGCCGCGGTGATGGAGGGTGCTTCGGAATAGGTTGCGGAAGTCTCTGCGGCAAAGGCTGTGGAAGTCAGGAGCAATGTCAGTGCCAAAAGCAGAGCGGTGAGCTTCTTCATTTTTCGTTCCTCCTAAAATTTTATTGGTTGTTCAAGAATCATCATTCTCAAACGCTATCTATAATTTTACATATCTCGCATGAAAATGCTACGCATATCATGTCTTTTCGTAAAAAACTTTATTGCATTTCATGCTTTTTTGCCCGTGCCTGCATTTCGCGCCAATGCGGCAACCCGTGCTAATTCGTCTTTTTTTCTACCAATTCCATCATGCACATGATTTCACGCATGGAATATTGATGAAATTCAAATTGTGTGCTACACTTATTTTGCAATGCATCCGCAGATCAGCCATTTCCGGACTGACGATGGCAAATGCCATTGCTTAAACAGCATTGTTTATGAATATATATGCACACGGCAGTGAAACGATCTGGCAAGGGGGAACAGCCATGCTGCTGAATAACTTATTGTATTATGAAGATCAATACGCCATCCGCGTGAATGAAATCAATGATGCCATCTTCTATTTTTTCGACTACGATGTGCGCAGCGCGGACATCAACATGGAGTTTCAGCATTTCCATCCGTTTTATGAATTGTGCATTCCCCTCTACCCGAACATGATCCACTTCATTGAGGGCATCCCCTACGAGGTGCATGCTTTCGACATCATCGGCATTCTCCCGACAAGGCTGCACAAAACTCAATATCCCACCGGCCGCCCCTGCAAGCGGCTCATCATCCAGTTTAATATCCCTGCCCATGTGTCTGGCTTATCCAATGAATATGAACAGCTGCTCGGCATTTTTAATCAGCAGGTGCCCATCTTCCGCTTTGATTCCGAGCTTCGGCGGCGGCTCTGCGGAAAGATCAACGACATTTATTTTCTCTCCACCAAGATGGATCCCATGCGCAATTTGATTATCCACCAGAAATTTATTGAATTTCTGATTCTGCTCTTCCTAAACAAGGACAGCAACATTTACAAAAAAGAGACCATTCTGTCCGACCTGGAGCAGAAAATCTACACGGTGGCCAGCTGCATCCACACCCATTATCCCGAAAACTTAAGCCTGGAAATGCTGGCGGAAACCCATCATATCAGTGCCTGCTATCTTTCCCATCGCTTTAAGGATGTTACCGGCTTCTCCGTTACCGATTACATCCAAATGACCAGAGTCCGCAACGTGCAGGCGCTGCTCATCAACTCGGATATGCCCATCACCGAAATCTCTGCCCTGTGCGGCTTCAACAGCTTCTCCCAGTTCAATCGTGTCTTCCGAAAATATATCGGCCTGTCCCCCTCGCTGTACAGGAAGGATAAACGGATTCAGCATGCGGATTCACTGGGCAACGGGAACACGCTCAATCGTTAGCAATCAAGGAAAACTCGGCGTTAGGAGGCTCTGTAAGGCAAGTAGAGAAAAACGCACCTTTTGCTTTTAAGCAGCAGGTCGTGGGTTCGACTCCCGCCGGGAGCACGAATAGCTTCCGCTTTTGCTGAATTCGTATCTGACAATGCGGTTTGGCAAAGCTTGGAAGCTTTCTTTTATTTGAAGCTATTTCTTCTTTGCGTGTCTGACAAGAGTCATTTGCCGATGCCATGCGCAGACACCGGAGCATTGAAACAGCTCCCGGTTCCAAAGAAAACTTCCCTGAAGCGGCAGATGTGCCTATGACACGCATTTGCTCGACGAGGCGACGAACCTCTTCCTTTTGTCATACGGCATTGTCCCCCCCAATTCCAACCTTGACATAACAGGTGCAAACAGGTACAATAGAGATGATCGGCTGATGAAGGCGGTTTCGCCTTCGGGCTGTTTTCGATAGACATTTCCTGTTGCTTCGACGTGTATGCCCCTTTGGGGCTTGTGCGCTTATGCTATTTTGTGTCTGCATCCCGGGCTCTTCCTTTTTATGTGGGCAGGCGTGCCCGTTTTTGAAGGAGGGGGCTTTTGCAGCTTTTCCGCAAATTTCAACGGCTTGAGGTCGAGGGAATCTGTTAGGCTGCGCCTGAAAGGGCGGCTTTTGCCGTGCTTTCGCAGCAGTCATTCAGCATGACAACATGAATCGCTCCATCCAAAGCAGTCTGCCGCGTGAACCTGAGGGTTCGGGCGGCTTTTGTCGGTTTGAACACATAATGAAATGAGATTTTTTTGAAAAAGGAGGGGATTGCGAACCATGATGTGGTTATGGAACATACTCATTGCGCTGCTCATTGCCGCCGTGTGCGCCCTGGGCGGCTACACATACCGCAAGAATGAGGCTGAGAAGAAAATCGGCCGAACGGAAGAGTATGCCAAGCGGCTGTATGACGACGCTGTCCGCAAGGCAGATGAGTACAAGAAGGAAAAGGTGCTGGAGGCCAAGGAGGAGATCCTGAAGGCCAAGGCGGAAAACGACCGGGAAAAAGCGGAAAACGATAAGGAAATCCGCGACCGCCGGGCGGAAGTTCAGCGGAACGAGCGCCGCCTGCTTCAGCGGGAAGAAACCCTGGACAAGAAGGCTGACAACATGGAGGCCCGGGAAACCAGCCTGAACAAGAAGGCTGCGGACATCCAGAAGATGCAGGAAGAAGCCGAGGCACTGACCGAGAAGCAGAACGCCGAACTGGAACGGATTGCCGCCATGACCCAGGACGAGGCACGGCAGATCATTGTGGAGCGTGTGCAGAAGGAAGCCTATCACGACGCCGCCGCCATGGTGCGGGAAATCGAAACCCGTGCCAAGGAAGAGGGCGAAAAGAAGGCTCGGAACATCATCGCCCTGGCCATTCAGAAGTGCGCTGCCGACCATGTGGCGGAAAGCACCGTGTCGGTGATCTCCCTGCCCAATGACGACATGAAGGGTCGGATCATCGGCCGTGAAGGCCGCAACATCCGTGCGCTGGAAACCGCCACCGGTGTGGATCTGATCATCGACGATACCCCCGAGGCCGTCATCGTATCCGCCTTCGATCCCGTTCGCCGTGAAATCGCCCGCATTGCCGTGGAGAAGCTGATCATGGACGGCCGCATCCACCCCGCCCGCATTGAGGAAACGGTGGAAAAGGCTCGCAAGGAAGTGGAAAACCAGATCCGGGAAGCCGGCGAGAATGCTGTGTTTGAGACCAATCAGCACGGCATCCACCACGAACTGGTGAAGCTGCTGGGTCGGCTGAAGTACCGCACCAGCTACGGTCAGAACGTGCTGAAGCACTCCATCGAGGTCAGCCACCTGGCCGGCATGATGGCAGCAGAGCTGGGCGCAGACGTGCAGCTGGCCAAGCGTGCCGGTCTGCTCCACGACATCGGCAAGGCCGTTGACCACGAAGCGGAAGGCACCCACGTAACCCTGGGCGCCGAGCTGGCACGGAAGTATCACGAAAGCCCGGATGTGGTGCACGCCATTCTGGCACACCACAACGATGTAGAGCCCCAGACCGTGGAAGCCGTGCTGGTGCAGGCTGCCGATGCCATCTCCGCCGCTCGTCCCGGCGCACGCCGTGAGAGCCTGGAGAACTACATCAAGCGGCTGGAGAAGCTGGAGGAAATCGCCAACAGCTTCGACGGTGTGGAGAAGTGCTACGCCATCCAGTCCGGCCGTGAAGTGCGCATCATGGTGAAGCCGGACGACGTAACCGATGAGGGCACCAAGATCCTGGCCAAGGAAATCGCCAAGCGCATCGAAAAGGAAATGGAGTATCCGGGTCAGATTCGGGTCAACGTCATTCGGGAAACCCGGAGCACCGAGTACGCCAAGTAAGACACACATGCAAAAGAACCCATCCGCTTATCACGGATGGGTCTTTTTGTATGCCGTTCTTTATGCGATTTGCTTTTCGATTTTGCCGTTCTTGACCACCAGCTTCACATGATCCGCATGGGTCAGGCACTCGATATCCTCCAGCGGATTGCCGTCCACCAGCACAATGTCCGCCAGCTTGCCCGCCTCCAGAGAGCCTACCTGATCCTCCATCCGCATGACCTTGGCGGCGTTGATGGTGCCTGCCTGCAGGGATTCCAGGTTGGTCATGCCGGCCTTCACCATGGCTCGGAATTCGCTGCCGTTGGCCAGGTAGGGGGAGTTTTTCGAGTTGGAGAAGTCCGTGCCCAGGGCGATGCAGATGCCTGCCTTCCGTGCCATGGCAATGGTGTTGATACTTGCCTGAGCGCAGGCCACAGCCTTTTCGTGCATCCAGTCCGGCAGGCCGGGAATGTTGGCCACACCCAGGGATACAGCCAGGGTGGTGACCAGGGGCACCTGCTTTTCCGCCATCAGGTCGATCTCCCGCTGAGTCAGGAACACCCCGTGCTCGATGCATTCCACCCCGGCAAGCAGTGCCTGATACGCCCCCTCGTAGCCGGTGCAGTGGGCAGTGACGTAGGAATGATGCCGCCGTGCCTCGCTGACCATGGCGCGCAGCTCCTCCGGGGAGAACTGCACATCGTCAATCCGATCCGTGGGGGAAGACACGCCGCCGGTGGCGCAGATCTTGATGAATTTCGCCCCGGAGCGGAACTGTTCCCGCACCGCCTGCACGCAGCCGTCCACCCCGTCGCAGCACATGGACAGGTGATCATGAGCGTTATAGTAGGCGATGGTCTGATCCGGGCGAAGATCCACATGGCCGGAGGTAATGCCCAGCACCTTGCCCCCGGGCACAATGCGGGGACCCCGAATGATGCCCCGGTCAATGCCCCGGCCTACGTACAGCCCGGCTTCGCTCATGTCCCGCAAGCCGGTAAAGCCGGCATCCAGCAGCAGCCCTGCCTGATACACGGCGCCTACCACCTGATCCCCCAACAGGGCGCCGTCGGCAAAGGAACCGGCGTCTTCCGCACCCATCAGGTGGGCGTGCACGTCCATAAAGCCGGGCAGCAGGGTGCCCTCTCCTGCCTCAATCACCGGTGCGTCACTCGCCGGGCAGCCGGCAGCTTCCCCTGCATAAATAATCTTATTTTCCTTCACCAGCACGGCGGCGTTTTCAATGACCCGACCGGTCTTGACATCGATCATCCGCCCCTTCAGCATCAGCTCAGCCATCAGGATCCTCCTTTAATCAAAAACAATATCTGCATTGTTGCCCCATGAAATCACGAGCCTATCTTAGCAAAGGGATTCGGGGGTTGTCAATCGAATTTCGCCGCACAGGCGGGGGAAGACGTGTGTTCTTTCTCTGTATTTTTGCGATGCAAGAAGATGCAGACCATTGACATACTTTTTCATTATGGTTATCTTATCATAGGAAACAGCTGAGTAGGAATGCTTTGTGCGCAATCCACACGCAGGCACTGTTTACAATCACGGAGGTGCGCAAATATGAAGAAACTTGTCTCCCTCTTGCTGGCCTTGGCCATGCTCCTGACCTCGGCCGCTGCCCTGGCGGAGGGCTCCCTGACCATTAAGTCCACCGAGCCCAACACCCTGAACTGGACCCAGTCCCAGTCCAACCTGGACAGCGATGTGTTCTATCTGATCAACTGCTTCCTGTACCGCCCTTATAACGGCACCGCTTATGCCGAGGCGGCGGAAGGCTACACCGTGTCCGACGACGGCCTGACCTACACCTACACCCTGAAGGACGGCCTTGTGTACAGCGACGGCACCCCCGTCACCGCTGACGACTTTGCCTACGGCCTGCTGACCAAGATCGGCCTGGACTCCACCGCCAACTTCTACCTGAACGGCGAAGCTTATGTGAACGGTGAAGCGGACGAAAGCGAAGTCGGCATTAAGGCCTTGGACGACAAGACCCTGCAGATCACCCTGGCCAGCTACAACGCTGACTTTGATCCCGAGCTGAATGCCTGCCCCCTGAACCGTGCCTTTGCGGAGGCACAGGGCAACGCGCTGGGCGGCACCCCGGACAACCTGATGTATTCCGGCCCCTACATCCTCACCGAGTGGGTGTACGGCTCCTACCTGACCTTCGAGAAGAATCCCTCCTATATCTATGCGGATGACAGCTTCCAGATCAGCAATGTGAAGATCCTCTCCTCCACCGACTCTTCCGCTTCCACTGCCTACTCCATGTTCGAGACCGGCGAGGTGGACGTGATCGTCTCCGCCAAGACCGAGCTGGTGGAGCTGGTAGGCGAGCAGTATGCGCATCACTATGATTCCTCCGCCATGCAGATGCTGGAGTTCAACACCACCGGCTACTACTATGCGGACGGCAGCTTCCAGACCCGTGACGAAGCCGTGACCGCCCTGCTGGCCAACAAGAACTTCCGCCTTGCCCTGTCCTGGGCACTGAACCGGGAAGCCATCGTAGGCGCCGTGAACGAGTCCGGCTCCCCCACCGCCCGGTACTACGGCTCCACCTGCCTGGGCACCACCGATGATGTGGCTTACATCGACGAGTATCCCGTGGAAACCGTGTCCCTCACCGGGGATGAAGCCAAGGCACAGGCTTACCTGGCTGCCGCCCTGGAAGAGCTGGGCTACAGCAGCGTGGACGAGCTGCCTACCGTGAAGTACCTGACCTTCGACTCCGAAATGTACCGTCTCATGGCCGAAACCATTCAGTCCGAGTGGAAGCGTGTGCTGGGCATCAACAACATCGAGATTGAGCTCCAGCCCGTGCAGAGCGCCATCATGAGCATGGTGTACATGGACTATGACATTTACTATCAGTCCCTGAGCGTGACCCCCACCGCCATGGTGACCAGCCTGAACTGCTGGATGACCGGCGGCACCGTGTCCGACGTTATGGGTGCAGGCGCTCCCTTCTCCTCCATCTACAGCAACAGCCAGTTTGACGAGCTGATGACCAAGGCTGCCACGGAATCCGACCGTGCCGCCCGCCTGTCCCTGCTCGCTCAGGCTGAGCAGATCATCATTGATGATGCGGTGATCCTGCCCATTCAGTTCAACGGCAGCTACTACATTGTCAACGACCGTGTCCACGGCTTCGTGCAGGTGGACAGCCAGGAAGGCCTGATGATCAACTACGCTACGGTGGACTGACGTCACCGGCAAAAGTAGCTTTGCCGCGAGGAAGCTTACAGGTTTCTGTTTTTAGGCGTCAGGCTTACGAACCCGACCATATCATCCTAAGTTAGCTAATGGTTTTGCGGGAGCGGGATGCATTCCTGCTCCCGTATGTTTATTTTCTGAAGGAGACAAGCCAATGGTTAAGTATATTGCCAAGCGACTGCTGATTTCGGTGCTGACGATCTGGGCCATTGCCACCGTGTGCTTCTTTTTGCTGCGGCTGTTGCCCGGCAATCCCTTCATCCTGAAGGATCCCCTGCACATGAAGAACGCAGAGCGGATGATGGCCTACTACGGACTGGATCGGCCGCTGCTTGAGCAGTATGCCTCCTATATGTGGAATCTGCTCCATCTGGACTTCGGCTATTCCCTGACCTATATCGGCCGAAGCGTGAACGACGTGATTGCCACCTACTTCCCCATTACCGCTCAGCTGGGCCTGCAGGCGCTGCTGGTGGGCATCCCTCTGGGCATGCTGCTGGGGGTGCTGTCCGCCGTGTTCCGCGGAGGCAAGCTGGACTATACCTGTCAGATCACCACCATCCTGCTGACGGCGCTGCCCTCCTTTGTGCTGGCGGCACTGCTGCAGCTGCTCTTCTGCGTAAAGCTGAAGTGGTTCCCTGCCAGCCAGTGGCTGTCCTTTAAGCACACCATCCTGCCCACCTTCATCCTGTCCATCGGCATTATCTCCAGCCACTGCCGCTCCATGCGCACCCTGATGCTGGAGGTGGGCAAGCAGGATTACCTGAAGACCGCCAAGGCCAAGGGCATCAGCAAGTTCCGCATGGTGTTCTTCCACCAGATCCGCAATGCCATCCTGCCCATGATTACCAACCTGGGCATGGAGATTGCCGGGGCACTGATGGGCTCCTATATTATCGAGAAGGCCTTTTCCATCCCCGGCCTGGGCAGCTACTTCGTTACCTCCATTACCGGATTGGACTATACCATGACCCTGGGGCTGGTGGTGTTCCAGTCGGTGCTGGTGGTGTTCGCCAATTTCCTGGTGGATCTGCTCTACGGCGTGGTGGATCCCCGTGTCCGCATTCAGTAAGGAGGGAAGCAGATGAATACAACAACGGAAGCAATCAAGGCTGCTTCTCCCATGGAGGAAGAAGCCCTTGACTTTACCCCCCTGACGGAGGCGGAGCGGAGCAAAATCCAGCAGCCTCAGCGGCCTTCCACCCGGTACTGGCCGGAGGTGTGGAACCGGCTGCGGCACAATCCCATGGCGGTGTTCTGCATGGTGCTGATGCTGATCATCATCCTGCTGGCCATCTTCGTGCCCATTTTCTCCCCCTACGAGTTTGACGCCACCTCCCTGATGGAAAAGAAACAGGGACCCTCCGCCGCCCACTGGTTCGGCACGGACAGTGCCGGCCGGGACATTT
Organism: Clostridia bacterium; assembly: GCA_030529995.1. Lineage (GTDB taxonomy): Bacteria > Bacillota > Clostridia > Christensenellales > Aristaeellaceae > CAKUFA01. The sequence goes on along the minus strand of JAUMVT010000012.1, from coordinate 23,227 downwards.
TCACCCGGGTGTGGATGGGTACCCGCACGTCTCTGGTTATCGGCTTTCTGGGCGCCCTGCTGCCCTACATGCTGGGCATGATCATCGGCGCCATCTCCGGCTGGGTGGGCGGCCGGGTGGATATGATCATCATGCGCATTGTGGATATTATGCTGTGCATTCCCTCCATGATTTACATGATCCTGATCCTGATCGTCATGGGAGGCAACGCCTTCTCCCTGATTGTGGCACTGGCCATCTCCGGGTGGATGGGCTCCGCCCGGGCGTTCCGGGGGCGAATCCTGCAATTCAAGAACCGGGAATTCGTGCTGGCTGCCCGCACCCTGGGCGCCACCCCCATCCGGATCATCTTCCACTACATCCTGCCCAACATACTGGGCAACATGGCAGTGGGACTGTGCTCCGCCATTCCCGGCGCCATCTTTGCGGAGGCAGGCATGAGCTACATCGGTCTGGGCATCAATCCCCCTGCCACCTCCCTGGGTCAGCTGGCCACCGACGGCATGAAGTACTTCATGACCCAGTTCCATGTGTTCATTTTCCCGTCTCTGGTGATTTTCCTGATTATCTTCGCCCTGTACATGTTCGGCAACGCCCTGCGGGATGCCCTGGATCCCCGGCTCAGGAATGAGGACTTCGTGATCCGCCGTTTCCGCCGGGAAAAGCGGCGCCACCGGGCAGAAAGGAGGGTACGTGCATGAGTCATCTGCTGGAAGTGAAGGATCTCCACGTATCCTTTGAAACCGCCGCCGGGGAGGTGAAGGCCGTCCGGGGTGTGGACTTCTATCTGGATCGGGGGGAAACCCTGGGCATTGTGGGGGAAAGCGGCTGCGGCAAGTCTGTCACCATTCAGACCATTATGCGGCTGAACGACGAGCCCCCTGCCAAGATTGCCGGGGGCAGCATCCGCTACAACGGGGAGGAGCTGACCGGCAAGACCGACAAGGAAATGCGTGCCTACCGGGGCAAGGAATTCTCCATGATCTTTCAGGATGCCATGACCTCCCTGAACCCCACCACCAAGATCGGCAAGCAAATGCGGGAAATGCTCCGTGCCCACGAAAACGTGTCTCAGGAAGAGGCGAAGAAGCGGATTGCGGACATGTTCCGTCTGGTGGGGCTGCCCAGCCCGGAAACCCTGTACAACCGCTTCCCTCACACCTTAAGCGGCGGCCAGCGGCAGCGGGTCATGATCGCCATGGCCCTGGCCTGCAAGCCTGCTCTGCTCTTTGCCGATGAACCCACCACGGCGCTGGATGTGACCATTCAGGCGCAGATTCTGGAGGTGATGCGCACCACCCAGAGGGAAATGAACATGGGCATTATCTTCATCACCCACAACATGGGGGTGGTGGCACGGATGGCAGACCGGATTGCGGTGATGTACGCCGGGCAGATTGTGGAAAGCGGCACCGCCAAGGATATTTTCTATCACCCCAAGCACCCCTACACCTGGGGGCTCATCGGCTCCGTGCCCAAGATGCACGGGGAGATTCCCGACCGGCTCATCAGCATCCCCGGCACGCCTCCGGATCTGTTCGCGCCCCCCAAGGGCTGCGGCTTTGCCGCCCGGTGCAGCCGCTGCATGCATGTGTGCCTGAATCACACGCCCCCGGAAACGGAGGCGGAGGGGCATCGGGTGCGGTGCTGGCTGTATGATCCCCGCTGCCCCAAGCAGGCAGACGGAAAGGATGGTGAATGATCCATGGCTGAAGCGCCGATTTTGCAGGTGGAGCATCTGCAGAAGTACTTTACCGTAGGCAGAAAGGCCGTGCTCCACGCGGTGGATGATGTATCCTTCACCATGGAGAAGGGGGAAACCCTGGGGCTGGTAGGCGAATCCGGCTGCGGCAAAACCACCCTGGGCAGAACCCTGCTGAAGCTGTACAAGCCGGACGGAGGCAAAATCCTCTATCAGGGGCAGGACATTACCCGTGTGTCTGCCCGGGAGCAGCGGAAGCTGTACAGCAGGATGCAGATGATCTATCAGGATCCTTACGCCTCCCTGAATCCTTTTATGACCATCGGGGAGATCGTGTCCGAAGGCCTGACCATTCAGAAGGGCACCGCCAAAGCCCTTGCCCCCACCCGGGGAGAGCGGGACGAAATTGTCTACGCCATGCTGGAAAGGGTGGGGCTGAACCGGGAGCACGCCAATCGCTTCCCCCACGAGTTTTCCGGGGGACAGCGGCAGCGTGCCGGCATTGCCCGTGCCCTGGCGGTGAACCCGGAGTTTGTGGTCTGCGATGAAGCCGTGTCCGCCCTGGACGTGTCCGTACAGGCTCAGATCATCAACCTGCTCATGGATTTGCAGGAATCCATGGGGCTGACCTACCTGTTCATTGCCCATGACCTGAGCGTGGTGCGGTGCATCTCCGACCGGGTGGCGGTGATGTACATGGGCAAAATGGTGGAGATTGCCGAAACCCGGGAGCTGTTTGAGCATCCCGTGAATCCCTATACCATCGGGCTGATGCAGGCCGTGCCGGAGGCTGACCCGGACTTTGAAAAGGGGAAGACCTATCAGGTGATGACCGGGGAAATCAAGACCCCGGTGAACCCCAAGCCCGGCTGCCGCTTTGCGGACAGATGTCCCCGAGCCACGGAGCAGTGCCGCCGGGAAGATCCGCCCCTTACGGAGGTTGCACCCCGGCATCAGTGCGCCTGCTTCCATCCCTAAAGCAAAAGAGGCCTATGCATGAACGAACTGTTTGACACCTATGCCAGCCGGGAGGGGGGCGTGTTCTGGCTGAAGACCGTCCTGACCCCCAAGAGCATTCTGGATGCGGGAAAGCGAGGCTTTTCCGGGGCGGAGTTTGAGTTTCCCACCTGCCCTGCCTTTTCACGGGGCGTAGCGGAAGCCGCCCGAAACGGGCTCTTCGGCTTTACCCTGCCGGGGGACGCCTATCGGCAGCACGTGTGCTGGTGGATGGCGCATGTCCGGGGCTTTGCCATTGACCCGGCGTGGATCGTCACCACCCAGGGCACCATCTTTACCCTGGCCACCCTGATCCGCATGCTGACAACCCCGGAGGAGGGCATCATCATCATGCCCCCCTGCTACAACCGGTACGAGCAGGCAGCCACCCGGCTGGGCAGGCCCACCACCGCCGTGCCCCTCCTGAAGCAGGAGGGACGGTATCAGATCGACCTGCCTGGGCTGGAGAAGGCCATGGCGGACAGGAAGAACCGGATTCTGGCTCTGACCAACCCCAACAACCCTACCGGCACCATCTTCCCAGAGGAGACCCTGAAGGCCGTCATGGACTTGGCGGATCGGTACGATGTCACCGTGTTCTGCGACGAAATCTTTGCCGAGATTACCCTGCAGGGCAAGCGTGTGCCCTCCCTGTGTGAAGTGTCCCGCAGCAAGCATGCGGTCACCGTCACCGGCATGGGCAAGGTGTTCAGCCTGACAGGAGTGAACCACGCCAATGTGATCATCCCGGACGAAGCCTTCCGGGAGCGGTTCATCGCCCAGCGGAATGCGGATCACTACGGCAGTCTGGATCCCATGGTGCACGCAGGGTTGCTGTCCGCCTTCACGGAGGAAGGGGCGGCCTGGGTCAGGGAGCTGAATGCCTACATCCGCCGGAATGCCGAAGCGGTGTGCCGCACCCTGAAGGAAATCTGGCCGGGTATCGATGCGGACGTGCCGGAGGGCACCTTTGTCCTCTGGGTGGATTATACAAACACAGGCCTTGAAAAGCCGGCGCTGGAAAAGCTGCTGGACAAGGCCTGCTTTCTGGGAGACTGGGGAGAAGAGTACTACGGCAATCCCCTTGCCATGCGCTACTCCCTTGCCCTGCCTTATCAGGAGATACAGGATACCATGGCGCAGCTGAAGCAAGCTGCCCGGGAAATGGCATAAAGGAGGAAATTCGGGATGCTCGTCATTGAAGAAAATCAGGTACGGAAACTGCTGACCCCTGAAAAATGCACCGCCGCCATGAAGCAGGCTCTGATGGATCTGGAGCAGGGCAAGTGCGCCATGCCCCCCCGGCTGATTACCCACATGCCCAACACGGCGGCCTTCGGCTTTATGCCTGCCTATGTGGGGGATTATTTCGGTGCCAAGGTGATCAACGCCTTTGCCCCCAACATGGGCACGGAATACCCTTCCCACATCGGGTATGTGATCCTGTTCGAAAGCGCCCACTGCACCACCGTGGGGCTCATTGAGGCAGGCAGCATTACGGAGATCCGCACCGGCTGCGTCTCCGCCGTGGCCACGGATCTCTTGGCACGGAAGGACGCCCACACCATGGCGGTCATCGGCGCAGGGGCTCAGGCAAGGAGTCATCTGGCGGCTATTCGGCTGGTGCGGGACATCACCTCCGTCACCGTGTACGACCGGAACCCGGAAGCCGCCAAGAAGTACGCGGCCGACATGACGGAAAAGTATCACCTGCCGGTAACGGTCTGCGAAGACGCGGCTCAGGCGGTAAAGGATGCGGACATCATCTGCACCGTGTGCCCGGCCAAGGAGCCTTACCTGACCCGGGACATGGTGAAGCCCGGCGTGCACATTAACGCCGTGGGCACCTTCACCCCCACCACCCGGGAAGTGGCCTCTGATCTGGTGGCCGCCGCCCGGCTGTACAGCGACTATACTCCCTCCACCGTGAAGGAAAGCGGCGAGTACCTGATTCCCCTTAAGGAGGGGCTCATCGGGGAAGATCACATCATCGGCTCGGTGGGCGAATTGCTGCTGGGCAAGTGCAAGGGTCGGGAAAGCGACACGGACATCACCATGTTTGATGCTCTAGGGCTGGCGGTGGAGGACATTGCCGCCGCCGTCATGGTGTACAAGGAGGCAACGGAAGCATGAGCAAGTGTGTTGTAACCCTGAAGCCCTATCCTGCCGGACGGGGCATCGAAAAGATGGAGGTCTGCTATGCCATCGAAGGCTGGCAGGCAGCGGCAGAGGAGAATCTGTGCAGCTTCCAGCTGGAGACCGTGTCCATTCCCGGATGCGCCCCGGAGGAAGTCTCTGTTCAGGATGCTAAGGGCAGCGTGCCCTTCACGGAGACGGAAAGCACTCCCTATCCCTATCACTGGCTGCATTTGCAGGCAGGCCGGGCAACGGAAGGGATGCTGACCATCCGCTACACCGTCCGTCCCCGGTACGCAGACGAAAAAACCGTCTGCGGCCCCTATTTTGACCTGCGCAGCGAGGACGGAGGTGCCAACGGCGCAGGCATTCACTTCCTTGGGGAGGTGAAGGATCTTGCCGGCACCATCGCCCTCCGGTGGGACATGACCGCCATGCCGGCAGGCAGCCTGGGGGTGTGCACCTGGGGAGAAGGGGACTGCTCCTTTGAAGGCCCCCTGGAAAAGCTGCGGCAGTGCTACTTCGCCTTCGGAGAGGTGAAGAAGATCACCGAGGGGGATTTCGGCTACTACTGGCTGTCCGAGCCTACCTTCGATGTGCAGGAGCTGGCAGACTACACCAAGAAGCTGTTCGGCAAGATGCAGGTCTTCTTCCATGATGATCAGCATGCCTACCGCATTTTCATGCGGAAGGATCCCTTCCCCCACAGCGGCGGCACGGCACTCCTGCGCAGCTACATGTTCGGCTGGAACGATGCCGAGCCTGTATCCGTGCGGGAAAAGCAGAACATCCTCGCCCATGAAATGGTGCACAACTGGCCTCATCTCAACGACAACCCTTACGGCACCTCCTCCTGGTACTCCGAGGGTACGGCGGAATACTACAGCTGTATGCTGCCCTTCCGTGCCGGGCTGACCGACCGGGAAATGCTCCTCCACGAAATTCAGAAGCGCACCACCATCTACTACACCAACCCCACCCGGCACCTGGAAAACATGGCGGCGGCAAAAATCTGCTGGCAGGATCGCCGGGCACAGCGGCTGCCCTACGGCCGAGGCATTTTCTTCCTGGCCAACACGGATGTGAAGCTGCGGCAGGCCACCGGCAACCGGGTATGCCTGGACGATGTGGTGCTGGCCATTCAGGAGAAGGATCGGGCAGGGGTCACCCTGGGCAATGAGGTCTTTCTGGAAACGGTGCAGGAGCTGGGGGGCATTGACGTGCGGGATGACTGGGAAACCATGCGCACCGGCGGACACATTGTGCCCCTGGAGGATGCCTTCGACAAGCAGTTCCGCCTGAAGGAAGTCACCGTGCCCGAGGCAGACACGGGAGTGCCGGTAACCTCCTATGAATGGACATTGAGGTGAATGCAATGAAGCAGTGTTTCACGCCGGATGACCTGAAGCAGATTCGGTATCTTTCCTGGCCTGCCCTGTCCCCGAACGGAAAGCTCATCGCCTTTGTGGAGAAGCTGGGCAGGGAGGAAGACGGCAGCTTTCCCCCGGTGGTTCGGGTGGTGGAAAGGGCAACAGGAAAGCCGGTGTACCAGACCCCTGCCGGGATGCAGGAGCAGCAGCCCCTGTTCCTGACAGACGACACCCTGACCCTTTTGTGCAACGCAAGCGGGGAATATCAGCTGTGGGTTCGTCACCTTGACACCGGGGAAGGCAGGCAGGTGACCCGCCTGCGCCACGGGGTGGTGCGCTACCGTACCGCCGCCGGCAAGGCGGTGTTCGAGGCCACCGTGTACCCGGGGGAGGCAGAGGACGGCACCATCTTCCGGGAAATGACCGCGGAAGAGAAGGCCGCATGGCTGGAGGAAAAGGATTACACCCCCTACGTAGCCACCGACCTGATTGACAAAATGGACGAGTGGTACGGCATGCGGAAGGGGGAAATCAGCCGCATCGGCGTATGCTCCATGGATGGAGAGAATGCCTGCATCCTGCCCCTGCAGGGCATGGAGTGCCTCTACCCCGCCATCACCCCGGATGGGGAGCGGCTGTGCTTCTACGGCATGCCTTACCATGGTGCTAAGGGATACAACAAGGAGCTGTTCACCTGCAAGGCGGACGGCAGTGACCTGACGCAGCTAACCCATGACCTGATGCTCTTCGGCAGCGGCACGCCCCTGTTCACCCCGAAGGGCACCGCCGCCATGGCTCTTGCCTATCACGTGAACGAGGGGGGCGGCTTCACCTCCATGCCCTACCGGGTTCCCCTGGACGGCACGGAAGCATCCCCCATGCTGGACACCGGGGATGAATCCCTTTGCGAAGGTGCCGGAGAAATGGTGGTGGGACGGGCGGAAAACGGGGAAAACGACAATACCCTGTTCGTGGCGGGTCAGCGGCTGTGGTTCCAGGGCAGCTGCAGGGGACGCAACAACCTGTACAGCGTCAGCCTGACCGATCCCAAGGATATTCGCCTGGAGAAGGAAGGGCAGACGGATCTCCAGTCCTTCGGCATGAATGCCCATGGAGATCTGGCGGTGATGCAGGGAACGATTCATCAGCCTGCGGAGCTGTATGCGGACGACCGTCCCCTTACGGATGAAAACGCCTGGCTGAAGGCCTATCATCAGGGCAGGCTGGAAGAAAAGTGGATCCCCAGCCGGGACGGCAAAGCCATGCTCCACTACTGGCTCCTGCACCCGGTGGAGGAAGTGCCGGGAAAGCGGTACCCTGCGGTGCTGGATGTCCACGGCGGCCCTACCGTGACCTACGGCAATACCTGGTGGCATGAGTTCCATGCCCTGTCCGCCGCAGGCTTTGCGGTGATCTACGGGGATCCCCGGGGCAGCGTAGGCTACGGCAGGGACTTCCTGAAGGGTGGATTGTGCTGGAAGCAGGAAGCCATGGACGACCTGATGGCCATGTGCGACGACGCCGTGGCTTCCGGGCTGGTGGACGGCAAGCGCATCGGCATCACCGGGGGCAGCTACGGGGGCTACATGGTGGTGAAGATGATCGGCAGCAATGATTACTTCGCCTGCGCCGTGGCCCAGCGTGCCCTGATCAACCTGGCCACCTCCTACGGCACGGGGGACATGGGCTTTGTCAGCGAGGACGGCAGTGTGCCCAAGGACTTCACCATGCTGAAGTACCTGTCCGACCGGGCAAGGAACAGCAACATCCGCCGGGTGGACAGCATCAAGGTGCCTACCCTGATCCTCCACGCCAGCAACGACTACCGCTGCACCTTCGAGCAGGCGGAGCAGCTGTTCATCGCCATGAAGGAAAGACGGCCGGAGGTGCCTGTGCGGCTGGTGCGCTTCCCCGGGGAAAACCACGGCTTGACCCGCACGGGCAAGATGCATCATCAGGTGCGCCACCTGCAGGAAATGGTGGACTGGTTCGTGAAGTACCTGAAGAAGGAGGAAGCCGACCATGAGTAAGCGTCTTCCCCGATTTTCCGACACATGGAGCATGGAGCGGCTGAATGGCGGCGACTGGTGCGCCGAAAAGCAGCTGGTATGCTATGCCTCCAACAAGACCCAGGGGATTCTCATCCGCAGCCTGAAGGACGGCACGGAGAAAAAAATTACGGCCGGGGGCGGCGGCGAGGGCTATGCACGCTTCTCTCCTGACGGCAGCAAGGTGCTGTTCTGCTCCTCCCTGCCGGGAAAGGGACGGCAGGTGTGTGTGGCAGACTTGGCCACCCATGAGGTGAAGCAGGTTACCGCCATCAACGGCGCCGCCATGGAGCCCATGTGGAGCCCGGACGGCAGGAAGATCCTCTTCGCCTCCTCCCAGGGATCTCATGGCAAGCGCACCGTCGGACGGCCGGATGAGGCCATTGTGATTGAAAATTTCAATTACAAGTTTGACGGGGCTGGCTACATCACCCCGGACGGACATGTGCAGCTCTTCGTCTGCGACCTTGCCACGGGAGAAACCCGGCAGGTCACTCAGGGTGCGTACAACTTCATGCACCACTGCTGGGCACCGGACAGCCGGCACATTGCCTTCTGCGGCAATCAGCACCGGGGGGCGGAGGAAAGCATCGGCTTTGACCTGTACGTCATGGACATTCAGGCGGAAAGCATCGAAAAGGCTGTGCAGGTGTCTCACGACCTAATGATCGTCTCCTACCCCAATCCCATCCGCCCGGTGTTCACCGCCGACGGCAAGAGCGTCATCATGGCTGCCCTGAACCCTGATGCGGACATGAACAAGGGCTACCCGGAGGCGTACCTGTTCCGCTTCGCCGCTGACGGCACGGAGCAGGAGCAGATCTTTCAGCAGGACGAAGGCTGCTTCCAGTGCGTCCAGTTCCCCTACAACGCCTTTGCGGGCATGGGCATGGACAAGGTGCAGCTGGATCAGGAGACGGGGGATGTGTACTTTGTTTCCGGCTGGATGGGACAGGGGAACCTGTACCGCCTGCCCAAGGGAAGCACTCACGCAGAGCCTGTGCTCACCGGCAAGCATTGCTGCCACGGGCTTTCCCCCATTCATCAGGGGAAAATGCTGGTGGCGGATGTGACCCCCACCACGGCAGAAGCCTACTGGCTGCTGGATATCCACACCGGGGAAAAGCTGCTGAAGGCGGTGCAGGGCAATCAGACCCTGATGGAGGAAGTCGCCCTTTCCCCTGTGGAGGATTTCTTCTTTGACACCCTGGACGGGGAAGGGAAAGTTCACGGCTTCGTCATGCCTCCTCAGGAGATGGAGCCGGGGAAGAAGTACCCCACCATTCTCTATGTTCACGGCGGGCCCCACCCCTTCTATACCTACGGGCTGACCATGGAATTCCAGTGCTTTGCGGCGGCAGGCTTTGGCGTCATCTGCTGCAATCCACGGGGTTCCAGCAGCTACGGGGTGCGTCACCTGAACATGAGCCGTGCCTTTGACGGCTGTGCCTACACGGATTGCCTCCAGTTTGTGGAGGAGGCTGTGCGCCGCTTTGACTGGATTGACGGCAGCCGCATGGGCGTCACCGGCGGCAGCTACGGCGGCTACATGACCAACTACATGGCCACTCATTGCACCCGGTTCAAGGCCTACATTACCCAGCGCAGTGTGTGCAGCAACCTGATCGACTACGCCTCCTCGGACATGCAGGGGCGGAGCATGGACTATCATTCCTTCGAGGAATTCATGGTGCACGAGTTGGAGCAGTCCCCTGTGGCCTACGCCGAGCGGGTGAATGCGCCCCTTCTGATCCTCCATGGGGAGGATGACCTGCGCTGCCCGGTGGAGGGTGCCCATCAGCTCTTTATCGCCGTGAAGGATACCCATCCCGACCTGCCGGTGAAGCTGATGATCTTCCCCCACACTGCCCACGACCAGCCATCGGAGCCTCGGCTATTGAAGCGGTACTATCAGGAAATGGTGGATTGGTTCAAGGAATGGCTATAAGGGGCAGGATGATTGCTCTTGCATCCTATTTCCCGACTGTCTGATGGCAGTCGGGAATTTTCCTTTTGGTTGACGTTCCCTGTGAAAACCCCTATAATGGTTCTTGTGTGCATGGCGCACGAAGGAGGGATTCCATGAAGCGACTGGCTTTGCTGCTGCTGAGTTTGATGCTGCTCTGCCCGGCTGTACTGGCAGAACCCATTCAGGTTTCCGACGTGTCGGAAATCCCGGAGACCAACGAGGAAGGTTTCCTGCCGGAGGGCACGGACGCCTATTACGTGAAGGATCACGCCAACGGATACTGGTACTATGTGGATCAGACCGTGCGGATTGAAATCACCCGAACCCAGACCAAGAGTCCCTTGTCCACCTACTATCTGGCGGACATTGTGTGCGCATCCGGCACCAGCCTGTATACCGTTACCTGGAACACGGAGCGTCCCGGCCGCACCAACGGCCTGCCCCAGGACATGGCCAACGCTTCCCGGGTGGTGTACGCCCAGAGCGGGGACTTTTACTCCTACCGGGTAGCCAATGACCGGTATCCCGGCAACATTGTCCGGGACGGCAAGGTGCTGTACAACAAGAGCTATTCCAAGGTGATTGACGCCATTCCCAACCTGGCCACCATGGCCTTCTACCCCTCCGGCAAGGCGGAGGTGAACGAGGCCGGGGAAGTCAGCGCCAAGGAATACGTGGCCAAGGGCGCAACCACCGTGGTGGCCTTCGGTCCCATCCTCATCCGTGACGGTGAAACGGCAGACGTGGACAAGGACGAGTACAATCACAAGGAGCCCCGCAGCTGCATCGGCATCATTGAGCCCGGTCACTATGTGGGGCTGCTGGTGGAGGGCCGGAAGAATCACGCCGACGGTGCAACCCTGACCACCTGCGCCGAGCTCCTCTATGAGGCAGGCTGCACCGATGCCATTAACCTGGACGGAGGCAACACCGCCGCCATGCTCTTCATGGGGGAAAGCGTGCAGCTGACCAACAACGGGGGCGTGGATGTGAATGACCGAGCCATCCCCGATATTCTTGCCGTAGGCACGTATTAAGTGGGAAATATTGACCATCAGCAATCTTAGGGTGGCGTTGGAGGGCTCGCAAGCCCTTCAACTCTAGATCGAAAACCAGTGAGCCCCTTCGGGGCGTTTAACGGGGCGAAGCCCCTGTGCGGTAGTTTTCGCAGCAATCCGAAGGATTGCTTCCTTACACGAGGGAACGGCCGGGAGAACGGTGAAACCGTTCGACCAGTGAGCGAGTGCAAAACTCGACAAAGTGGCTTTGCCACTTTGTCGATGCCGTAGGCACGTACTGAGCGGAAAGGGAAAGATATGATTCTGTTTTGCAGCGATTACCAAGAAGGATGCCATCCTGCCATTCTGCAGCGGCTGAGTGAAACCAATCTGGAGCAAACCCCGGGCTACGGCACGGACGACATGTGCCTTCAGGCGGCGGAGATGATCCGCAAGCGTTTCCATTGCGAGAACGCTGCCGTGCACTTCCTTGTCGGCGGTACCCAGGCCAATGCCACGGTGATTGATGCCGCCCTCCGCTCCTATGAAGGGGTGCTGTGTGCGGATACGGGGCACATCAACGTGCACGAAACCGGCGCCATTGAGGCCTCCGGTCATAAGGTGCTGGCACTGCCCGGTCGGGACGGACGGATCACCTCCGCCCAGATCAGCGTGGCGGCGGCGCTGCAGGGGGATGACGAGCACACCGTGCGCCCCGGCATGGTGTACATTTCCCTTTCCACGGAAGTGGGCACCCTGTATAATCGCTCCCAGCTTCACGACCTGTACCAGACCTGCCATCAGCTGGGGCTGTACCTGTTCGTGGACGGTGCCCGGCTGGGCTATGCCCTGGCCTCCCCGGTGAACGACCTGCAGGCAGAGGACATTGCGGCCAACTGCGATGCCTTCACCATCGGCGGCACCAAGTGCGGCGCCCTCTTCGGGGAAGTGGTGGTGCTGGTGAACCCGGCGCTGCAGCCCCGGTTCCGGTACATGATGAAGCAGCACGGGGGTCTGCTGGCCAAGGGTCGGCTGCTGGGCATTCAGTTCCAGACCCTGATGGAAAACGACCTGTACTTCACCCTGGCGGATCACGCGGTGAAGGAAGCCATGCGCATCCGCACCGCCCTGATGAACAAGCACATTCCCCTAGCGGTGGATTCCCCTACCAACCAGCTTTTCCCCATCTTCACCGATGAGCAGCTGGAAACGCTGGAGGAGGACTTTGCCTTCAGTACCTGGGAGCGGGTCAATGAAAGCAGCACCGCCGTGCGCATCTGCACCTCCTGGGCCACCCGGCCGGAGCATGTGGATCAGCTGATTGCCGCCATTGAGAAGCTGTAAACACAGGATCAGAAGAATGAAAAATAGGGGTTGACAAAACCCCTGATGTGCGATATAATGTCCCTTGCAGTCGAGAGAAAACGATTGCAAGGATAATGGGGAATTGTGTAACGGCAGCACCTACGACTCTGACTCGTATTGTCTAGGTTCGAATCCTAGTTCCCCAGCTTATCTGCCTCCGTTGTCTAGAGGCCTAGGACGCCGCCCTCTCAAGGCGAAAACATGGGTTCGAATCCCATCGGAGGTGCGTCATAAACCGTCAGCAGTGCGCTGGCGGTTTTTCTTATGCCGTTTTGCATATCAGAAAAGCGTCAGGAAAAATCCTGACGCCATAGCGTGTCATCTACTTTGTCCATACCCCGGACGGGGCGAAGCGTGAAGAATAAACAGGACGAAGTCCCCCCCTTAGCCCACCGCTTCGTTGGCGGTTTCGTTCAGCATCTGCTGCCACAGGGCATCCTGCCCCGACAGGGTGGAAGGGGTGACCTCCGGCACGTTGCTGGGGTCAAAGGACACGCTCATCCGCACATACACTGCCGCATAGGAGGCACCGGACAGGTCAATCCCCCGATCCAGAGATCCAGTCATGCCCGTAAAGCCCTTGCGCCCCAGTTCCTGGGCCTGCAGGGCGGTGGTGGCCACATACACCGTGGCACTGTCAATGGTGCCGCTGATGCCGTCGGAAAGCCAGGCGGAGACGGTCAGCTTGCCGCCGCTGACGGAGATGGTGGCCGAGCCGATTTCGTAAGCGTTGCTTGCGTACAGGGGCACGGTCATGCTGCTGCCCTCCAGAGAGGCAACGTCCACAATGGTGGCCATGCGCCAGGTGTTGGCTCCGGAAAGCAGGGACAGGGGATAGCCGCCGGTCGAGGCTGCGTTGTCCGTCAGATAGCCGGAAACCCGGGTGACGGTGAAGCTGTAGGTGTTGTCGCCCACCGTCATGGTGACGGAATACACCGCCTCCGCTCCGTACAGGGGCAGATAAATATCGTCCGTATAGAAGGAGCTTCCCATGGTGCCGTAGTCCCGCTGATAGGTGCAGGCACCGTTCTGGTCATAAATGCTCAGAGTTACCTGATCCCCGCTCTCCGCCGGACAGAAAATACTCAGGTACTCGCAGTCCGTGCGGACGCCGCCGATCGCCGGGTCGGACACGGTGCAGATATCCTCCCCCAAGGCAGGCACGGCAAAGCAAAGCAGCGCCACACACAGCAGCACCCAAACCAATCGCTTCATGTGGCGATCACCTCCAAATATCATCATTCACCCTATTGAACGAAACAGAGCGTTCTTTTTATCCCGAACTCAAGAAAAAGTATACGCCCCAAATCAAGGTTTGGCAAGGGGGCGGGCAAAAGCGGATACATCGTCGAAGATCCTGTCTGCCTGATGAGCGAATCTCCTTCCTTGACGAAATTTAGACAAACCTGTGTTTTGTCCATGCAACACCAACGCCGCTTATGTTACAATGAAATCAGGCGGAGGAAGCGGCAGGCACGCCAGGTTCACCGCCGGAGAAAGGTGGCTGAATCATGGATAAGAAAAGCAGACATATCGGGCTGATTGTTCTTTGGTCCGTAGCAGCGGCACTGCTGGTGGTTGCCGGCATTGGCTGCATGGTGAACAGCGGCGAAATCATGGATATCATGGCGGACTGGATCGGCATTCTGGTGGTGCTTTCCGGCCTGCTCCAGTTGGGCGTGGCATGGATCATGCGCAGAACCATCTTCGGCAATCGCTCCTTCCTGACCAAGGGCGTTGTGGCCGTGGTGGTGGGCATCTTCATCATGTGCAAGTCCTTCATTGCGGGAGAGGTGCTCCGGGTGCTCATCAGCATGATGGTGCTGGTGGACGGCATTGGCCTGCTGGGCTCTGCCCTGGATATGCGGCAGGATCGGATCCCCGGCCGGGCATGGCTGTGGGTCATCGGCATTCTGGAGGCACTCATCGGTGTTGCCGGCTTCCTGAAGCCTGAAATCCTCAGCATCACCGTGGGTGTGATCATCGGCATCTCGCTGATGTACGAAGGCCTGTCCCTGCTGTACACCATGTTCATCGGGGTGCGGTGGTACAAAGCACTGCACCAATAAACACATCGTTACAAGAATCCCCTGCCGGCGTATGGCTGGCAGGGGATTCGTTTACTTATGGGGATAATTTTCAGATTTCCTCATCCGGGGTGTCGTTCAGCAGGGTTTCTTCCCGCACGTCCTCGGTTTGGGCGGTATCCTCATCCACCGTGTCCTCCATGGTTTCCTCTTCCTTGTCCGCCCGGGCAACGCCGATGACCCGGCTGCCATCAGCCAGCTTCATGATGCGCACACCCTGGGTGTTCCGGCCGCACACCCGAATGGTCTCCACAGGGGTGCGGATGATGGTGCCGTCGTCGGTGATCAGCAGGATATCCTCCTCCGGCTGCACCAGCAGCAGTGCCGCCAGGTCGCCGGTCTTCTCCGTCAGGTTCATGGCACGGATGCCCTTGCCGTTCCGTCCCTGCTCACGGTATTCGTCCACGTCCGTCCGCTTGCCGTAGCCCAGGGCGGTGATCACCAGCACCTGCGCCCCTTCTTCCACGGGGCACATGTCGATGATTTCATCATCCTCGTCCAGCCGCATGGACTTGACGCCCATGCTGTTCCGACCCATCAAGCGCAGGTGGGATTCATTGAAGCGGATGCACATGCCTTTCCGGGTGCCCAGCATCAGGTCATCATTGCCCTGGGTCAGCTCCACGCCTACCAAGGCGTCGTCGTCCTTCAGCACAATGGCGATCAGGCCGTTCTTCCGCAGGTTGCGGAATTCGCTGAGGGCGGTCTTCTTAATGATGCCCCCGTGGGTGGCCATGACCAGGTTGTATTCCTTTTCATCATCCTCCCGGGGCAGCGGCACCACCGCCGTCACCTTTTCGCCGGCGGCGATCTGCAGCAGGTTCACCACGGCGGTGCCCCGTGCGGTGCGCCCGGCTTCGGGAATCTGGTAGCACTTCAGGCTGTACACCCGGCCCCGGTCGGTGAAGAACATGATCTCCGAGTGGGTGTTGACTACCCGCATGATTTCCGCATAGTCCTCATCCTTGGTGGTCATGCCCGTAACGCCCTTGCCGCCCCGGTTCTGCGCCTTGTAGACGGACTTGGCGATGCGCTTCACGTAGCCTTCGTGGGTCATGGTCACCACCATGTCCTCTTCCTGAATCAGGTCTTCCACATCGATTTCGCCCTCGATGGTGGTCAGCTCCGTGCGCCGGTCATCGCCGTACTTGTCCCGAATTTCGGTGATCTCCGTCTTGATCACGTTCATCAGCAGCTTTTCATCGGCCAGAATGGCGGTCAGGTTGGCAATGATCTGCTCCTTCTCCTTGTACTCTGCCATGAGCCGATCCCGTTCCAGACCGGTCAGGCGCGCCAGACGCATGTCCAGAATGGCCTGTGCCTGCTTCTCGGAGAAGGCGAATCGCTCCATCAAGGCCGTCTTGGCCTGGGTGGGACCTTCGCTGGCCTTGATCATCTCCACGATTTCGTCAATGTAGTCCAGCGCCTTCAGCAGGCCTTCCAAGATGTGAGCCCGTGCCTGCGCCGCTTCCAGGTCGTGCCGGGTGCGGCGGGTGATCACGTCCTTTTGATGCTGCAGGTAGTAGTACACCATTTCCCGCAGGTTCAGGATGCGGGGCTTGCCGTCCACCAGGGCCAGCATGTTGGCGCCGAAGGTTTCCTGCAGGGAGGTGTGCTTGTACAGGTAGTTCAGCACCACCTGAGGATACACGTCCTTCTTCAGCTCAATGACGATGCGCATGCCCTTCCGGTCGCTTTCGTCACGGATGTCGCTGATGCCCTCCAGCCGCTTTTCGTGCACCAGCTCGGCGATCTTCTCCACCAGCTTGGCCTTGTTCACCTGATAGGGGATCTCCGTCACCACAATCCGGCTGCGGCCGCCGCTCATCTGTTCAATGTTGCTCCGGGCACGGATCTCGATCCGCCCCTTGCCGGTGAAGTAGGCTTCCCGAATGCCCCGGCGGCCAAGGATAATGCCGGCGGTGGGGAAGTCGGGTCCCTTGATGTGCTGCATCAGGTCTTCCACGGTGCAGTCCGGCTTGTCAATCATGCAGATGACGCCGTTAATGACCTCCCGCAGGTTGTGGGGGGGAATATTGGTGGCCATGCCTACGGCAATGCCGCTGGAGCCGTTCACCAGCAGGTTGGGGAAGCGGCTGGGCAGCACGGCAGGCTGCATCAGGGTTTCGTCGAAGTTGGGGTAGAAGTCCACCGTGTCCTTGTCAATGCCCTCCAGCAGGTGCATGGTCAGCTTGGTCATGCGGGCTTCGGTGTAACGCATGGCGGCGGCGCCGTCGCCGTCCACAGAGCCGAAGTTGCCCTGGCCGTCCACCAGCGGATACCGGATGTTGAAGGGCTGCGCCAGACGCACCATGGCGTCGTACACGGAGGAATCCCCGTGGGGATGGAATTTACCAAGCACATCGCCCACCAGACGGGCGCTCTTGCGGTAGGGCTTGTCCGGGGTCATGCCCAGCTCGTTCATGTCATAAATAATGCGGCGATGGACGGGCTTCAGTCCGTCCCGCACATCCGGCAGGGCACGGTCCACAATGACCGCCATGGCGTAGGAGATAAAGGAGCGCTTCATCTCCTGTTCCAGATTCACCGGAATCAGCTTATCCTGTATACTGCTCATTTCATTTCTCCATTAGCCATTAAATATCAAGATCCTTGACCAGGTCGCTGTTTTCCTGGATGAACTGCCGGCGAGGCTCTACCTGATCCCCCATGAGCAGGGTAAAGATTTCGTCCGCCGCCATGGCGTCCTCCGGGGTGATCTGCATCATGGTGCGGGTTTCCGGGTTCATGGTGGTGGTCCACAGCTGCTCGCTGCTCATTTCGCCCAAGCCCTTGTACCGCTGAATGTCCGGCTTGGGATCCCGGCCGATTTCGTCCAGCAGCCGCTGAAGCTCGTCATCGTCGTAGACGTAGCGCTCCGTCTTGCCCTTGGTGACCTTGTACAGGGGGGGCATGGCGGCGTACACATAGCCCTTCTCGATGAGGGGACGCATGTAGCGGTAGAAGAAGGTCAGCATCAGGATGCGGATATGAGCACCGTCCACGTCGGCATCCGTCATGCACACAATGCGGTGATACCGCAGCTTGCTTTCGTCGAAATTATCGCCGATGCCGCAGCCGAAGGCGGTGATCATGCTGCGGATTTCCTGATTGCCCAGAGCCTTGTCCAGCCGGGTCTTTTCCACGTTCAGGATCTTACCACGCAGGGGCAGAATGGCCTGGAAGTGCCGATCCCGTCCGTCCTTGGCACTGCCGCCGGCGCTGTCGCCCTCCACCAGGAAGATTTCGCACTTGCTGGCGTCCCGCTCGGAGCAGTCTGCCAGCTTGCCGGGCAGGGAGGCACTCTCCAGCACGGTCTTCCGCCGGGTGGCTTCACGAGCCTTCCGGGCGGCCTCACGGGCACGCTGGGCGCTGACGCACCGATCCAGAATGGCCCGTGCCACGGGGGGATTCTCCTCCAGATAGTCCGTCAATTCGGAGGTGACCAGGCTGTCCACCGCAGGCCGTGCCTGAGCGGAGCCCAGCTTGGACTTGGTCTGGCTCTCGAACTGGGGGTCTTCCATCTTGATGGACACAATGGCGGTCAGGCTTTCCCGCACATCCTCGCCCTTCAGGTTGGGCTCGGAGTCACGGAGGAGCTTGTACTTCCGGCCGTAGTCGTTAATGGCACGGGTCAGGGCAGTGTTGAAGCCCTGGAGATGGGTGCCTCCGTCCGGGGTGGCAATGTTATTGACAAAGGAATAAATGCTTTCCTGATAGTTTTCGTCGCTGCTGTACTGCATGGCTACTTCCACCAGGATGCCGTCCTTGATGCCCTCGGTATAGATGGGCTCGGGGAAAAGCACCGCCTTGTTCCGGTTCAGGTGCTTCACGTATTCCTTCAGGCCGCCCTCGTAGCAGAAGTCCTTCTCCACCGGCTCCTCGCCCCGCTCGTCACGGAACACAATGCGGATGCCCTTGTTCAGGTAGGCCATTTCCCTGAGGCGGCGGCGCAGAATATCCTGATCGAAATCCCCGGTGTCGAAGATGCCCTCCGGGTTCTCCGCCGTGCGCACATCCGGCAGGAAGGAGATGGTGGTGCCGGTGCGGTCGGTTTCGCCGATGACCTTCAGGTCGTACAGGTACTTGCCCCGCTCGTACTCCTGCTGATAAATCTTGCCCCCCTGATACACCGTCACCGTCAGGTGCTTGGACAGGGCGTTCACCACGGAAGCACCCACGCCATGCAGGCCGCCGGACACCTTGTAGCCGCCGCTGCCGAATTTGCCGCCGGCATGGAGCACCGTCAGGCACACCTCCACGGCAGGCCGATGCATCTTGGGGTGAATGCCCACCGGGAAGCCGCGGCCGTCGTCCTTCACGGACACGCTGCCGTCCTTGTGCAGGGTCACGTCAATCCGCTTGCAGTAGCCTGCCAAGGCCTCGTCAATGGAGTTGTCCACAATTTCGTATACCAGGTGATGCAGACCCCGGGCATCGGTGGAGCCGATGTACATGCCGGGGCGCTTGCGAACGGCCTCCAGCCCTTCCAGCACCTGAATCTCATTTTCATCATAGGCCTGGGTCACAACAGTTGCTTCTTCAATCTGCTGCTCCAGTTTTTCCTGATCTTCCGTCATAAAGCACCTCGTTCTTCTGCGGTCTGCTCTATTCGGAGAAGGGCTCCCCCTGCCCAAAAAAGCAGACGTTATGCCAAAAACTTATTCTTCTCCAACGTATCTATTATACCTTATTTTCACCCAAAAAGAAAGTGTTTTCCTTCATTATAAATGGTTTCAGTCGGGTCTTTTCCGTGGAAAATTTTATTTTGGGGAAAAGACGGATTTTTTCTGAAAAAAATGAAAAAATGCTATTGCATCGTTCGTTATTTTAGTGTACAATAAGCCTGTATCGATTAAGAATGTTCGTGTTTATGGAGGCGCACATGGAGGAGCTGAAAGAGGCAATCCGTACCCGGGGGATCGGCATCGGCATGGATGTGGTGAAGGTGGATTCCTTCCTGAATCACCGCATTGATGTGGATCTGTCCACCAAGATGGGGCAGGCCTTCCGGGAAGCCTTCAAGGGAGAAGATATCGACTGCATCCTGACGGTGGAAGCCAGCGGCATTGCCGTGGCCATCACCACCGCCCAGGCCTTCGGCAATGTGCCCGTCATCTTCGCCAAGAAGGGGGACCACAAGAACGTGGGCTCGGACGTGTACACGGCGGATGTGTTCTCCTTCACCCACGGAACGATGAACACCGTACGGGTCAGCCGCAAGTACCTGCCGGCAGGCTCCCGGGTGCTGATCATCGATGATTTCCTGGCCAACGGCGAAGCCATTGAAGGGCTGCGCAGCATCGTTGAGCAGGCAGGCTGCACGCTGGTAGGCGCCGGCGTGTGCGTGGAAAAAGGCTTTCAGCCCGGCGGAGAAAAGCTCCGCAAGGAAGGCGTGAAGGTCGTGTCTCTGGCAATCGTCGACGCGATTGAGGATGGCCATGTCATCCTCCGCGACGATTGAATATACCATTTTCTAACGACTTGCAATCGGAGGAGAAAATCACATGAAGAAGATCCTGGCTTTGGTTCTCTGCCTGGTGCTGACCCTCGGCGCGGTAAGCTTTGCATCTGCTGAATTTGCTCCCGTCAACAAGGAAAACCTGAAGGTTGGCTTCATCTTCGTTGGCGATGTCAGCGACAAGGGCTACACCTACGCACACTATCAGGGCGTGAAGGAAATGCAGGAAGCCCTGGGACTGAGCGATGACCAAATCGTCCTGAAGACCAACGTCAGCGAAGACGGTGCCTGCGACACCGCCATTCGTGAGCTGGTGGAAGCCGGCTGCCAAATCATCTTCGGCAACAGCTACGGCTACATGAACTTCATGGAAGAGCTGGCCGATGAGTATCCCGATGTGATCTTCTCCCACTGCTCCGGCTATAAGAGCAACGACACCAACTTCAACAACTACTTCGGCGCCATCTATCAGGCTCGCTACCTGGCCGGCATCGCCGCAGGCCTGAAGACCCAGACCAACAAGATCGGCTTCGTGGCTGCCATGCAGACCCCCGAAGTCATCGGCGGCTTCGATGCCTTCGCCCTGGGCGTGCAGAGCGTGAACCCTGACGCCGTGGTGTACGTGAAGTATACCAACACCTGGTATGACGCTACCCTGGAGCGCCAGACCGCCGATGCCCTGCTGGCCATGGGCTGCGATGTCATCGGTCAGCACTGCGACACCCCCAACCCCCAGATTGCCGCTCAGGAAGCCGGCGTGTGGGGCTGCGGCTACAATGCCGACATGACCGCTGACGCTCCTCAGGCTCACCTGGTAGCTCCCGTGTGGAAGTGGGGCGCTGTGTACACCCAGGAAGTGCAGGACGTGATTGACGGCACCTGGAAGTCCGAGAACATCTTCCTGGATATGTCCGACGGCCTGATCGACCTGTCTCCCCTGAGCGAGAACTGCGCCGAGGGCACTGCCGAAGCCATCGAGGCTGCCAAGGCCAAGATCCTGTCCGGCGAGTTCGACGTGTTCAATCAGGAACTGTGGGACAATGAAGGCAACCAGATCACCGATGCCAACGGCTGCTTCGTGAAGGACATCGAGGGCACCTCCGCCAAGGCCGGCGAGCCCATCACCCGGGCTTTCGTGGCCAGCGAGCTGACCTTCGTGCTGAAGGGCATCGAAGTGCAGTAAGTTCTATCGCCAAAGTGGCAAAGCCACTTTGGCGATTTTTTTGCACTCGCTCACTGGTCGAACGGTTTCACCGTTCTCCCGGCCGTTCCCTCGTGTAAGGAAGCGATTTCTTACGAAATCGCGCGAAAATCGCCGCAGGGGCTTCGCCCCGTTTAACTGCCTCAAAGAGGCTCGCCGATTTTCGATCTAGAGTTGGAGGGCTTGCGAGCCCTCCAACGCCACCCATGGGTTTGTTGATGGTCTATGCTCGGCGTCCTCATGATGGGGACGCCGATTTTTAATGCTCCCAATTGGGTATGAAAAAGGCTGCTCCGATATTCGAAGCAGTCTTCCTTTGCTTACAGTGCCTTCTGCACAAAGGCTTCCAGCCCGTCCAAGGGCTGATAGCCTACGGCCTTGTCGACCAGCTGGCCGCTTTTGAACAGCAGCAGGGTAGGGATGCTCATGATCCCGTACCGGCTGGCCAGGTCGGGGCAGTCGTCCACGTTCACCTTGGCCACGGTCAGGGTGTCGGCGTGGTTAGCCGCCAGCTGCTCCACCACCGGAGAAAGCATCCGGCAAGGTCCGCACCAGGTGGCCCAGAAGTCCACCAGCACAGGCTTGTCAGCCTTCCTGATAAAATCATCAAAGGTTGTCTGATTCAGTTCAGTTGCCATTGCGTTTCACTCCTTCCACACGAGGGACGATCTCCTTCAGCACAGGCTGCCAGGTGGGATCGTTCCGGCGCTTCTTTTCCGTCAGCATCAGGGCGCCCACGGACAGCGCCAGTCCGATCAGCGCACCCAGCAGGGCGGCGGTGTCCCGATTCTCCGGGAAGAGCACTGCCCCCAGGAACATGCCTGCCAGCATCACCAGCAGGGGAATCACGTAAGCAATGGCAGAGGCCTTCAGCACCACGCGCTCAGGCATTTCCACCACGGCATACTCCCCCAGCTGCGCCTTGCCCTTCACCTCGATGGTGGTCTGCTTGGCGCCGCCGATGCAAGCGTGGCACTTGTCACAATCCGTTGGCCGGCAGAAGGTTACGCTTAACCATTCCCCGTTCACGGCGGTTACTTCTCCGATTCGTTCCATATCTATCACCCGTTTCCCATTGGTGTCCATGCTTATTGTATCATATTTTTTGTGTAGGAGCAACTGAGGGGGAAGCACGGTTTTCGGGGATGGCAGATCCCGCCCGGCATTACAGCAGTCCGGCAATGCGCTCGATCAGCAGTTTGTACCGCTTGGCCGTATCCGCATTTTTGCCGCAATACTGCCGGGGAATTTCCTCGTTGGGCTCGTAGCGCACGGGAATGTGGTAGAGATCAAACTGCTCCACCGTGAGATCGATGGTGTGACCGTCGATTCGGTTAAAGTAATGGGGGCCGCCGCCGCTGACACGGATGCGGTGGATGGTGCCGCCAAACATATCGCATACCAGCATGGCGGTAACTGCACACTGCCCATAGGAGGGATCCGACGGCACCCACTCTGCCTGACAGGCGGGATAGGCCGTTTCTTTGCACCATGCTTTGCGGAGGATCCGATACAAATCCCCCAGCGTTATCAATTGCGGATTGCCTTTCTTTTTCCGCTTCAGGTCGCTGTACTCCTCGCCATAGAATTGTCTGTTCATGCCGGTTCATCCTTCTGTGTCCGTTTTCTTTGAAAGCTCTCGGAATGCCGGTATTTCATTGCAGATCTGTGAACGGATGATCAGCACGACAATGCCGATTGCCTCCGCCAGCCGCAAAAATACCCCTTGCATTCTTCCATCGACCCCTTCAAGGAAGCCGATGAAACGTATTCTTCCATGGCTGTGTTATATCATATTTTGGGGAGTTTGAAAAGGACGGGGGTGGGTAGTTCTGAAAATTGATCGCAAATTGCAAGTGCAAATTGGACACCCCGCATGAATAAAATCTGTTCG
>JAUMVT010000011.1 GCA_030529995.1 Clostridia bacterium | reverse complement strand
CATCACTATGGATTTTTCTTTTTAAGTGTCCAACTTCATTTTACAATCAACCAAAGAAAGATTGATAGCAAAAGGCAGCAAGCCTTTGATGGGAATTTTCCTGCTTACGGTACTGCTGTGCATGACGTTCATTTCTGCCAGTGCATCACCGATTGATGCATCTGTATTTAATGTCAACGAGATTTCTGTCGTGCAGACAGACATAAAGATCCTCGATGGTGCGTGGATTGCCGGGGCCACGGAGGAAGCTTTAGCAGCTGTAGAATCTTTGACAGACCACGAAGTCCATCTCTGCATTTTGCAGAAAGAGGAAACGGGCTGTTATACTGTTGCGTCAATGAGTTCGGGCATTTTGTCACCTGAAGCTTATGAAAATAGCACTCATCAGTTACTTGATCACCTAGCAGATGGACATCCTTATTTTGATATAACAACAGACGAACAATGGCTGTACATTCAAGTGGAGAAGAGTGATGAGAATGAATGGTATATTTCCGCCTTTTCAGTAAGGAATATTGATGCAGAAGAAGGATTAAACTGTGAATGTAACCTTGAAACGTTATCGGCATGGGTGTATTCTATGGCACGTCCGCGAATCAACTGGCCATTCTTGCATGAAGAGCTGATACTGGATTATTTTGAACTATCTTCTTTTATAAGTGAATGCGAAAGAGCATCATCATATTTACAAGAAGTAGCAAGTAAGGGGCATAACATTCAAGTGCTGGAAATTGAATGGTGAAGGATGCAAAAAGCGTATACCATTGAATGAGCTCTGCTCCGGATGCTGAGGAGGCGGAGAAAATGAAAGAAAGATTGATAGCAAAAGGCAGCAAGCCTTTGATGGGAATTTTCCTGCTTACGGTACTGCTGTGCATGACGTTCATTTCTGCCAGTGCATCACCGATTGATGCATCCGTATTTAACGCCAACGAGATTTCAGTCGTGCAGACAGACATAAAGATTCTTGATGGTGCGTGGACTGCCGGGTCAACGGAAGAAGCTTTTGCAGCTGTAGAATCTTTGACAGACCACGAAGTCCACCTCTGCATTTTGCAGAAAGAGGAAACGGGCTGTTATACTGTTGTGTCAATGAGCTCCGGTATTTTGTCACTCGATGATTATAACAGCAATCCTCATCAACTGCTTGACCACCTGAATGACGGTCATCCGTATTTTGACATAACAACGGACGAACAATGGCTATACATTGAAGTGACAAAAAATGAAGAGGAATGGTTTATTTCTTCTTTTCTGGTGGAGGATAGTGCGTCCGGTGACAGAGTAACATGTGACTGTAACTTGGATACGCAATCAGCATGGGTATATGCGATTGCATATCCGCGAATCAATTGGCCTTTTCTGAAGGAAGAGATGATGCTGGATCATTTTGATATAGCTTCCTTTACGTCCAGATGTGAAAGAGCGTTGTCCTATTTAGAAGAATGGAAAGGCAAGGAACATTATCTTCAAGTGCTGGAAATTGAATGGTGACAGATGAGCATGATGCATTGACGTGCAGCAGAGACCTACTCTCGGATGACCAATCGACAATCCCACAAAGCCCTTTCCCTCCTTATGAAATCGTGCTATAATACCTTCCGGCTTTGGTTCACAACGGGAAGGGAGGCGTGCAGCATGCTGGACAGCGAACGGGTGGTTCGCCAACTGGACATTGACTATGCCTATCGGTTGGCGAAGAGAATGGAGGAGCACGGCTCCAATCCTACATTGGGTTATCGCCCTGCCGGGTCGGATGCGGAAAAGAAGACCGGTGAAATGCTCCGCAAGGAAATGCTGGACATTGGCCTGACTCATGTGCGCCGGGAAGAGTTTGTCGTAGACGGATGGGAGTTTCATCACGCAGAGATGCTCTTTGATACCCCGGAAGGAAAGCGGAAGGCTGTGCTTGGCGCTTACCAAACCACTTTGCAGACAGAAGGCTGGGAAACTTGTCAGCTGGTTTATGTTGGCCGGGGCGAAGCTAAGGATTATGCCGGCCTTGATGTCAAAGGCAAGCTGGTGCTGGCGGATATTAACCAGCGGGATGAATGGTGGATCAATTATCCTGTTTATCAGGCGCATCTGAAAGGCGCAAAAGCCCTGATTGCCGTTCAGCGGGGCGGCTACGGGGATGCGGATGATGAAGCACTGAATGCCCAGGACATTGCGGGCCCGGCAGATGCGCCTGCCTTTTCCATGGCGCGGCGGGATGCGGATGCGCTGATGAGCGTGCTGGATGCCGGCAGTGAAACCACGGTTTCCTTCTGCGCCGATACTCGGGTGATCCCTGATACACGGGATGGCAACATCATCGGCGAAATCGAGGGAGAACATCCGGATCGGCTGGTGCTTCTTTCTGCCCATTACGACAGCTACTTTTCCGGCTTTCAGGATGATAACACGGCCATTGCCATGATGCTTGGATTGGCACGAGCCATTGTGAAAAGCGGATGCAAGCCCAAGAACACCTTGGTCTTCTGTGCCATGGCTGCGGAAGAGTGGGGCGTGACGGACAGCTGGTTCGACTGGTCTACCGGCGCCTTTGAGCAGGTCAACACCCTGCACCCGGAATGGGCTGGCAAGGTGATCGCCGACCTGAACTTTGAACTACCGGCAGTAGCCCACGGCACCCGGGCACGGATTCGCTGCTGCTATGAATATGTGCGGTATCTGCAGGAATTCATGGCGAAGCTGCCCCAGCTGACGGACGCCTATCGGGATCCGCCCAGCGTGGTGGCACCCATTGAAACCATGAGCGATGATTTCTCCATGGCCATTGCAGGCATTCCCTCCATGGTGAATGACTTTACCGGCGGATCCTTTATGGAGACCCATTATCACAGCCAGCTGGACGCAGAGGAACAGTATGATCCGGCGGTATACCGCTATCATCATGAATTGTTTGCGTATCTCCTTGCGGCACTGGATCACACCTGTCTGGTTCCCTTGTGCTTTGCCCCGGTGATGGAGCGGGTGCTCAAGTATTTGCCGGAGGATGAAAGTCTTTGCCGGCAGCTTGCCCCCCTGCGTCAGGCGGCGGAGGCGGCACGAGGAGCTGCGGAACAGGCGTATCGCAGCATCCGGGAGACCAATCTACGCTATGCCGCTCTGCTGGATGAGGGCAGGGAGGATGAAGCGGAGCAGCTGTATCAATCCTGCCGGGAGAAAGAAAAGCAGCTGCTGGCACGGTTCAAGCAGGAGCAGGACACCCTGGTGCGCATTGACTGGGATGGTCATGTGTTCTATCCCCATGAGCTGGTGCTGAGCAGCATCGAGCATCTGCAGCAGGCCGAGGAAGGCCTTCGGCAGGAGAACGTGCCTTGCGCCCTGCGCCACCTGTATCAGGTGGATAACAATGCCTACGCGTTCACCTTTGATGAGGACGTGTTCCGCCACTTTACCACCTATATGACGGATCAGCCCAAGGAGCGGCTCAAGTGGGGCGCCGGGCGGCTGATGCCTCATGCCGACCTGTACACCACCGTGCGTGCATTGCTGGATAAGCATGCCGCCGGTTCGGCTGACTGCCAAAGCGAGCAGAAACGGCTGCATCAGGCAGGCGAAAATCAGAAAATGCTGCTGGAAAAGGTGCTTCAGACCATGATGGACTTTGTAAGTCTCTTCTGATCGGCTGGCACCCCAGCGGCAACGATTGGCTGAAAGGAGTCCCTTTTCGTGGACTTAGAGAAACTGTACCGGGTTGAAAAGAAGGACTTGCCCCGGCTGGAAGAGATCCTGAACATCTGCTTTGCGGCAGATCCTCTGTATCAGACGCTGATCCCGGATGATGAAATCCGTAAGCGATTGATGCCGGAGCTTTTCCGGTGTGATATGGACGAAATGTTTGCAACCTGCGAAATCTTTGCCAACAGTCAGGAACTGAACGGCCTGATGGTGGTCAGCAATGAGGGCGAAAGCTACAACATGCTTCACTACATCTATACCGAGGCGAAGGCCACCCTGATGACGGAAGCCTTTTTGGTGAAAGAGGATGCCTCCCTGCAAACATTGCACAATTTCATAAAGGGCATTGATTACCTGAATTCCCGCTGGACAGATGGGCTTCCGAAGGAGCGGCTGCACATTGTTTATCTGGCAGTGGATCCGGAATTGCAGCATCACGGGATTGCGGCGGAGATGCTGCATCAGGTGTTGCACTATGCGGATGAGCATGGGCTGATGGTTTCGCTGGAAACTCACAATGAGCACAACGTGCCCTTCTATCAGAACTTCGGGTTCGATGTGTACCGGGTGGAGGAACATCATTTTCCCTTGAAGCAGTACTGTCTTGTGCGGCAGGCAAGGCAGACGGAAGCCTGAACAGGGGCGTGAATGATCCCTGATTTTCCCCTTGACGAAGGCAGTGCATGATGATACACTGTTCATGCGCAGTGAACGAAAAGAGTACCGTCAGCTGCCCTGACAGGGAGAGAGCGCCGCAGATTGAAAGCGTTCTTCGGGGAAAGGCGGGAAAGTGCATTCGGGAGCGCGGCAGGCAATGCTGCCCGGTAAGGGACCGATACAGCCCTGTGCAAGTGAATGCAAGAGTGGAACCGTGCATACCGCACCTCTTGTGCCTGATGGTGGGCGCAGGAGGGCTTTTTTTATCCGTGAAGCACCAAGCAAGAGGAGGAAACGCTGATGTATTTGTATAATTCGGCCACCCATCAAAAGGCACCCTTCGTGACTCATACCCCCGGTCATGTGGAGATGTATACCTGCGGACCTACGGTGTATCATTTCGCCCACATTGGCAACCTGCGCAGCTACATCATGGAGGATGTATT
The DNA here is from genome assembly GCA_030529995.1 of Clostridia bacterium. Classification (GTDB taxonomy): domain Bacteria; phylum Bacillota; class Clostridia; order Christensenellales; family Aristaeellaceae; genus CAKUFA01. Next base: position 40,405 of record JAUMVT010000011.1, on the reverse strand, counting down.
GGAGAAATTCCTCCGCTACGAGGGCAACACCGTGAACCGGGTGATGAACATTACCGATGTGGGACATCTGGCCAGCGACGCGGACACCGGTGAGGACAAGATGCTGAAGGGCGCCCGTCGGGAGCACAAGACGGTGATGGAGATTGCCAAGTATTACACGGATGCTTTCTTTGAAGACTGCCGGAAGCTGAACATTAAGCGGCCCGACACGGTGCAGCCTGCAACGGGATGCATTGACGAGTATATCAAGATCATTACCGCCCTGCTGGAGAAGGGATTTGCCTATCAGGCCGGGGGCAACGTTTACTTCGATACCTCCAAGCTGAAGCGGTACTATATCTTCAACGATCATAATGAAGAGGATTTGGCCGTAGGCGTGCGGGAAGGCGTGGAGGAAGATACCAATAAGCGCAATCGGAACGACTTTGTGTTGTGGTTCACCAAGAGCAAGTTCGAGGATCAGGCGCTGAAGTGGGATTCTCCCTGGGGTGTGGGCTATCCCGGCTGGCATATTGAGTGCTCCGGCATTTCCATGAAGTACAATGGGGAATATCTGGATCTGCATTGCGGCGGCATTGACAATGCCTTCCCTCACCACACCAATGAGATTGCTCAGTCAGAATCTTTCCTTGGGCACCCCTGGTGCCCTCAATGGTTCCATGTGCATCACCTGAACACGGCAACGGGGAAAATGTCCAAGTCCAAGGGCGAGTTCCTCACCGTGTCCCTCCTGGAGGAGAAGGGGTACGATCCCCTCAGCTATCGTTTCTTCTGCCTGCAAAGCCACTATCGGAAGAACCTTGTTTTCTCATGGGAGAATCTGGACAATGCGCAGGGAACCTATCGGAAGCTGATTCGCCGTGTGGCGGCACTGAAGCAGGAAGGCGAAGCGGATGCAGCGGCCGTGGCTGTTTACAAGGAAAAATTCCTGCAGCAGGTGGGCAACGATCTGAACACGTCCTTGGGCATTACAGCCGTTTACGATGTGCTGAAGGCCGACCTGAATGATGCCACCAAGCTGGCTTTGCTGGACAGCTTCGATACCGTGCTGAGCCTGAGCCTGACGGAAAAGGCAGCCAAACTCCGTGAAGAGGAAGCCAAGGCTAAGGCGGAAGCCAGCACGGCAGGAGACTACACCGTAACCGGCGAAGGGGATGCGGAGATTGATCAGCTGATCTTCCGGCGTGCCCAGGCCAAGAAAGAGCGGAACTTTGCCGAAGCGGATCGGATCCGGGATGAATTGAAGAGCCGGGGCATTGAAGTAACGGACGTGCCCGGCGGCGCAGTGTGGAAGCGCCTGTAAGCGCATAGAAAAAAGCGGCTGTCTCCGACCTGATGGGTCACGGAGACAGCCGCTTGCTTATTTGCTTAAGGCACCAGCGTGGCGAAGAAAATGATGTCGCTGACGGAGCGAACCTTGTTGGAGGACACGGCATTGATCTTTTCCCCACGCATGGCCACCGTGGAGGAAGAACCGCCGTCCAGATTGTAGGCATTGATACAGCCCAGTTCCTTGCACAGTGCTGCCATCTGCAGCAGGTCAAAGCCAACGGAGCCGGGGTTTTCCGGGCCTTCGCAGGTGAGAATCAGATAGGACAGGGGGCCGGTTTGCCCAATGGCAATGCGCTGGGTTTTCTTTCCCTTGCCGTTGTCCATGGTCACCTTGGAAAGGTCGGTGATGGCTTCGCCGTCTACCACCAGCCCAGGGCCAAAGCAGAAAGCGTGCACCACCGTGCCCTCAAAGTTTTCGAAAGCTTCTTTGGTGGTGGGGCGGATGATGGTGAAATCGCCCTTGTCATCGATGATCAGGGTTTCACGGCCGGCAATGGGATTGAAGCGGATACGCTCGGTGTTGCGCACCACAATGCCCTGACTGTGGTAGGTGTAGTAGTCGCCGTTAATGCCCAGCACGCCGCCGTACTTGGCCAAGGTTTTGCTGACGGGAGCGGTCTTCTTGGTCTTCCAGTTGCCGGCAATGCCGGTGCGAATCTGGCTTGCATCCGCCACGGTCACATACACAGCCATCACGGTGGTATCGTCCCGGCGGAAGGTTTCAATGCGGATGTCCAGGGAATCATCGTGGTAGCCCGCGTTGTCCGGCAGATAGCATTCCTCGTGGGGGGCGTAGGGCATGACCTCCGCATCCCAGGGAATGGGGGTAAAATCCTCCGCCAGGGCGGAAGAAGTCAGCATCAACAGGGCAAAAAGAAGAGCCAGTGCTCGCTTCATCATGGTTCACGCTCCATTCGCAATCTTCCGGCATTATAACACAGGGGCAGGGAGATTGGCAAGCCTTGGGGAAATCAGGTCGGCGGCTGCGGCACTTCCCGGACGCTGCGGCGGAACTGCAGGGGCGTCATGTGATACTGCTGCCGGAAGCGGCGGACGAAGTTGCTCACATCTCCAAAGCCGCATTGCCCGGCAATTTCCATGACGCTCAGCTCCGTTTTTGACAGCAGAATCTTGGAGCGGTTCAGCCGGCTTTGGGTCATGTACTGCATGGGACTAATGCCTACTTGTCTCTTGAAATGAGCGGACATGCAGCCGGGACTTACGTGAAATTGGTCTGCCAAAGCGGAAAGGTTCAGCGGCTCCGTCAGGTGCTTGTCCAGAACGTTCAGGATTTCCTGCATGGGCAGGAAGGAAACGGCCTGCTCAGGCAGGAACAGATCCGGCCGCAGCTCCTGAGCTTCGGTGAGAATCAGGGTCATCAGCGCTTCCATGCGTGTGTCCCGGTAAGGACCGCCTCGGTCTGCCGCATCCTTGAGCATGGCAAAGTAGGCGTCAAACCGGGGCTTCTCCGCCCCTGACTGCATTACGTAGGCAAACTGTTCCCCGTGCAGGCGGAAAACGGAGAGCAGCAGAACATCATTGTGAAAGGCCTGCAGCTGATGCACGGGAATCTGCACATAATACCGGTGGTATTCGTCCGTCAGCAGCTTGGTGGCATGCTCGTCAAACTGATTCAGAAACACAAGTGCCCCTGCCTCAGCCTGAAAATCCCGTCCGCGAATGGTAAACAGCACAGACCCTTTGGTGATGTAGAGTAATTCATAGTACACATGGGTGTGCAGCTGATGGGTCACCAGCTGCTCGCTGTAAACAATGTCAAAGGGCACGGGCGGTTCACCTCACAAAATGGATTTTACATATTTTCAGGATAAAACAGCCGATTCTTTCCCTGGCTTTTACTTTATCATAGAAGCAGCAAAAAGACAAGGAGATACTGTTATGCAGCATGAAACATTCCACTATGGCACGCTGGATGAAGTGAAGGAAAAGGCGCAGGAGATGAACGTGTTTCTGCCTATGTCCACGAGCACGGAAGTACTGTACCGGCCGCTGAAAATCGGTGACCATGAGGCGGAAAACCGTATTGCCTTTCAGCCCATGGAGGGCACGGACGGTACGGAGGACGGCGCACCGGGGGAAATGACTTGGCGGCGTTATGAACGCTTTGCCAAGGCCGGGCCGGGACTGATCTGGTTTGAGGCCGTGGCAACGGTGCCGGAAGGCCGTGCCAGCGCCCATCAGCTGTACCTGACGGAGAAGAACGTGGATGCCTTCAAACGCTTAACAGACCACATGCGGGAGGTCTGCCTGAAGGAAAACGGGTATGTGCCGGTGATTGCGATGCAGGCAACCAACTCAGGTCGCTATTCCAAGCCCAACGGATACCCGGAACCGCTGATTGCCTATTCCTGTCCGCCTCTGGAGGATGTGCCGCTGCCTAAGGAGCGAATCCTTTCCGATGATACCCTGAAGCGGTATGAAGCCGCCTTCGGTCCCACGGCCAAGCTGTGCGCACAGGCTGGGTTTGATGGCATGGACGTGAAATGCTGTCATCGGTATCTGGCCTGCGAACTGCTCAGCGCTTACACACGTCCCGGCGATTACGGCGGCTGCTATGAAAATCGTACCCGTTTCCTGAAGAATGCCTATCGGGCGGCAGCGGCTGCGGTGAATGCGCCGGGCTTCTTCCTCACCAGCCGGCTGAACGCCTACGATGGCTTCCCGTATCCCTATGGCTTCGGCGTTAAGGAAGGCAGCCTGACGCCGGATATGAGTGAAGCCATTCGGCTCATCGGCGAGCTGAAGCAGGAATTTAATATCCCTATGATCAACATCACCATGGGCAACCCCTATCGGAATCCTCATGTGAACCGCCCCTATGATCACGGCAATTACGTGCCGGAGGAACATCCGCTGGAAGGCTTGGGAAGGATGATGCAGGGCGTCAGCGAAATTCAGCACGCTTATCCAGACTTGCCGGTGCTGGGCAGTGCCTTCAGCTACCTGCGTCAATTTGCTCCTGATTTGGCTGCCGGCATGGTGGAAGGCGGTCACTGCGCCATGGCAGGCTTCGGACGCATGGCCTTTGCGGATCCTTCCTTTGTGCAAGAGGTACGCAAGCAGGGCACCATGGACAAGCGGCAGGCATGCGTCACCTGCGGCGGCTGCGCAGCCCTGCTCCGTGCAGGGAAACCTGCGGGATGCGTCATTCGGGATCGGGAGGTGTACAAGCTGTGAAAGTTGCACTGGTAACAGGCTCCAGCCGGGGCATTGGCAGAGGCATTGCCGATTTGCTGCAGGAAAACGGGTATACCGTCGTCTACACCGGCACAAAGCCGGAACGCCCGGCGGACTTGCCGGCGGAACGGAACTATCACCCGCTGAACATTGGAGACAGCACTCAGCGTCAGGCAGTGGTGGAGGATATACTGCATACCTTCGGCAGGCTGGATGTACTGGTGAACAATGCAGGCGTCGCTCCTCTGGAACGGCGTGATCTGCTGGAAATGACAGAGGAAAGCTTCGATCGAGTGCTGAACGTGAACCTGAAGGGAACCCTCTTCATGTGCCAAACGGCCGCAAAGGCCATGCTTACTTGCAAGGAAAAGCTGGGGCAGGACTATCAGCCTCGGATCATTAACATCGGCAGCATGTCGGCCTATACGTCCAGCATCTCCCGGGGAGAGTATTGCATCAGCAAAGCCGGCATTGATATGGTGACCAAGCTTTTTGCCGACCGGCTGGCCGGGGAAGGCATTCCTGTGTTTGAAGTTCGTCCCGGCATTATCGACACGGACATGACTCAAGTGGTGCACGGAAAGTATCAGAAGCTGATTGACGACGGCCTGCTGCCGATTAAGCGCTTCGGCAAGCCGGAGGATGTGGCGAAGATGGTGCTGGCCTGCTGCTCCGGCTTGCTGGACTATTCGGCCGGTCAGGTGCTGGATGCAGACGGAGGCTTTGCCCTGAGGAGGTTGTAAGGCATGAGAGAGATGGCAGCCCGCACGGTGGTGGTGGGTTCAGGCTGTGCCGGACTGAATGCAGCCGATTGGCTTGCTGCCATGGGGGAGGATGTGCTGCTGGTAACGGAAAACATGTGCAGCGGCACCAGCCGAAATACCGGCAGTGATAAGCAGACCTATTATAAGCTTTCCTTGGCCGGGGACGAGGAAGACAGCGTGAGCCTGATGGCCGCCACCCTGAAGCATGAGGATGTGGACGGGGATCTTGCTCTATGCGAGGCGGCTGGCTCGGCACAGTGTTTCCTGAAGCTGGCCATGCTGGGCGTGCCTTTTCCCGTGAATGATTACGGGGAATATGTGGGCTATCAGACGGATCATGATTTGCGCCGCCGTGCCTCCAGCGCAGGACCGCTGACCAGCCGCTACATGACCGAAGCACTGGAGAAGAGCGTCCGGGCACGGCATGTGCCGATTGCGGATCATACCTTGGCCTGCCGCATCATCACCGGGCAGGAAGGCGTGGAGGGGCTGCTTTGCCTGGACACCGTGCAGCAGGATTGGGTGCTGATTCGGTGCGCTCACGTGGTGCTGTGCACCGGCGGCCCGGCAGCCATCTACCGCGCCAGCGTGTATCCCGTGAGTCAGTTCGGTATGAGCGGCATGGCCTTCCTTGCCGGGGCGGAAGGAGAAAATCTGGATCGGTGGCAGTATGGCTTGGCCTCCGTCAAGTTTCGCTGGAATGTATCCGGCAGCTATCAGCAGGTGATGCCTCGGTACGTCTCCGTGGAGGAGGACGGCACGGAACATGAATTTCTGGCGGAAAAGCTGGGCATCCTTGACGCCATGAACATGACGTTCCTCAAGGGGTATCAGTGGCCCTTTGACGAGGCGAAGACAGAGGGCTCTTCCCGGGTGGATATGCTGGTAAAGCAGGAAAACGATCTGGGCAGGAAGGTATTCATGGATTTCCGCCGCAATCCTTCCGGTTATGATCTTTTTGCCGTCAGTGAAGAGGCGAGAAACTATCTGATTCACTGCGGCGCTACCCAGCAAACACCTATTGAACGCCTGCGGGCGATGAATGAACCGGCCATTCAGCTGTATTGGGATCACGGCATTGATCTGGAAAAGGAAATGCTGGAGGTGCAGGTGTGCGCCCAGCACCACAACGGCGGCATTGCGGTGGACGATACCTGGCAAACCTGCGTGCCGGGGCTGTACGTTTGCGGCGAAGCGGCAGGAACCTTCGGCGCCTATCGTCCCGGGGGCACGGCACTGAACAGCACCCAGGTGGGTTCCATGCGTGCAGCACGGCATATTGCACGCCGCAGCCGGAGAAAAATCCCGGAGGGAGAACTGGAGGTAACACTGCCCACCGCCCCAAAGGGACAGCCGGCGGCCATGATGGTGAACCTTCAGCAGGCTATGACCAAGGATGCGGCGTTTCTTCGAAATGAGCAGGGCATACGGGCGCTGATGACCCAAATCAACGCCTTGGGAGCGGAGCAGGAAACGGTATCGCCGATGGATCCTTTGGCAGTGCAGAGGCTTCGCCTGGCAGACATGATGGTGACCCAAACCCAAGTGCTGAGTGCCATGCTCTATGACTTGACCCACGAAGGCAAAGGGATTATGATGACACGGGACGGCGTCAGCTGCAGGCGTGCAGCTCGTCCTATTCCGGAAAGAGATCAGTGGTTTGAACGGGTGTGGCGGACGTATCGCGAACAGGAGGGACGGCCATGATCAACAAGGCAAAGGAACTGGTGCTGCAGGGGGACATCGATACTTTGAGGGCGATGTTTAACCGAGGTGAGCTTTTTCCCCTGACCAAGGCAGAAAAAGTAGAACTGATGCATACAGCTGTAGACAAGCAGGATTTGTCTACCTTGAAACTGCTGTGCAGTCGCTGTCATGGTACGGTGATCGGCACGGATGATGCAGGCCGGGACTTGCTCCACTTCGCCTGCGAAACCGGCCATCGAGACATGGTGCAGTATGTGGTGGAGGTGCTGGGACTGGATCCTCTCCGTGGGGACAGCAGCGGCATTACGCCCTATGATTTGGCTTCCCAGGCCAAGGATCAGGGTGCCTATGCGTACCTGAAGGAACTGGTAGGCTTCGATATCAAAGATGGGTACCGCAATCCCGTGGCAAGGGGCTTTCATCCTGACCCGTCCGTGCTGCGGATGGGAGAGGACTACTACATGGTGAACTCCTCCTTTGCGTATTTCCCGGGACTGCCCATCAGTCATTCCCGGGATCTGGTGCATTGGCAGGTCATCAGCCACGCCGTGAACGACTTGGAAGCGTACGGCCTGTTGGATGTGCCGGGGGGCATGGGTTACTGGGCTCCCGATATTTCCTTCTTCAAGGGACGCTTCTGGGTAATGGCCACTCTGCGCAGACCTACGGCACATTTCCGTCTGCAAATGATCACCAGCGCAGAAAAGCTGGAAGGCCCCTGGAGCGCACTGAAGTTCCTGCCCATTGACGGTATTGATCCCTCCCTGTTCACCGATGTGGACGGCAGAAGATACATGCTGACCAATCCCGGCGTGACCATGGTGGAAATCAGCGACGAGGGCGACATGCTGGGCACCCCGGAAATGATTTACGCAGGAGCCATGCGCATCACCACGGAAGGCCCTCACATGCTGTACAAGGACGGCTGGTATTATCTCTTTATGGCGGAAGGCGGCACGGGCTACGGACATATGGAAACGGTGGCTCGTTCACGTCATTTGAAAGGACCCTTTACAGCCTGCCCCTTCAATCCCATTCTCGGCAAGCGGCAGGAGCATCCTTATGTTCAGCGCAGCGGCCACGGAAAGCCTATGCAGCTGGCGGATGGTCGCTGGGTGATGATCTACCTTTGCGGTCGGCAGGAGGAAGGCCTGACCATGATGGGACGGGAAACCGCTCTTGATCCCATGACCTGGACAGCGGACGGCTGGCCCATGGTGAATGACCTGAAGGGACCCAGCTGCCTGCAAAAGCCCATCCTGCCCATGGAGAAAGCGGCAGATGAGAAAATTGACTGGGTAAGCCCTCGGGCAAATCCCGGCACCTTTACCAAATGGGTCGGAGAAGACGTTGCCATCACGGCCGGCGCAGGGCTTGGTGAATACCACGAGGTGCACCACATTGCCCGTCGGCAGGAGGAACGGTGCTTCACGCAGACGGCGGAAGTGGATGCTGAAAATCTGGAAGGCAAGGCAGGACTCACAGGCTACTATGACGAAAATAGCTGGTATCTGCTGGCACTGGTGCATGAGGGGGAGGCTTTCCGCCTGGAAGTGACCCAGCGGAACGGCTTGGAAGAGCAGCTTGTTGCTGCTTTGCCTTGGCATGACACCAAAGCTCAGCTTCGGGTGCAGGCAGCCGGTATGCGCCGAACCCTGCAGGTAAAGGAACAGGATCAGTGGAGGACACTGGCCGAGTTGATTACGCCTTACCTGACCGATGAAGGACTGAAAATGGGCAAGCGGTTTACCGGTGCCGTGCTGGGCATGGCAGCCATCGGCAGCGGTACGGCGGTATTCCGCAACCGGAGCGAACGCATGTGGGAGGCGGAAGCAAAATGACAATGCGGCCGAAGGTATTGCTGGTGGCCGTAGGCGGCTATGGTCGTGTCTATCTGGATTACCTGACCCAGCATGACGCGGGGGCGGACATCGCGAGCATTTGTGACGTGATGCCGAATATTCGTGAAAAGCTGCCGGTGATTCAGGAACAGCAGATTCCGGTGTATCCGTCCCTGGAAGCGTTTTATCAAGAGCATGAGGCAGATCTGGCAGTGATCGCATCCCCTATGCACTTTCACACGGAAATGACCCTGGCCTGCCTGAGCCACGGCACCAATGTACTGTGCGAGAAGCCTCTGTGCCTGACCTTGACGGAAGCGGAGCAGATGCAGCAGGCGGCGGAGAAGGCCGGAAAATTTCTGGCGGTAGGCTATCAGCTGGACTATCAGCGGGATGTACTGGCGATGAAGCAGGACATTGTAAGTGGCCGCTATGGTACGCCAATCCGGGCACGGGCGGTGCATGGCTTCCGCCGGGGCGAAAAGTACTACGCAAGGAATAACTGGGCAGGCCATAAAACCGTCAACGGACGGGAAGTGCTGGACAGCCCCTTCAATAATGCTTCCGCCCACAACTTTCAGCTGCTGACCTTCCTGATGGGGAAGGAGATGGCATCCGCCTGCGACGTTGTCGACCTGAAGGCAGAGCTTTACCGGGCTAATCCTCAGGTGGAGAACTTCGACACGGCTGCCCTTCGATTCCGGATGGAAAATGGGGCAGAGATCCTGTACTACACCACCCACGCCCTGCCGTCGCCGGAGTTTGGCCCCTATGGGGTGATGGAGTTTACCGGCGGCAGGGTGACCTACGGGGGTCAGGTTAAGGGCTTCCGTGGTGAACTGGCAGACGGTACGGTGATTGATTACAGTCGGGTGAATCCGGGTGAACCTTTGCAGAAGCTGCTGGATGCGCTGGAATGCGTAAAGCATGGCGGCACACCGGTATGCGGCGTAGCGGCGGAGCGTCCCCACATTCATGCGGTGCGCTTGGCGGCAGAGATGCCGATTCGCAGCATAGCCCCGGAGAAAATCACGGTGGATCATCAGGCCGACGATACCTTCCGCTACATTGACGACATTGAGAATATCTTCATGCAATGCGCAAAGGAATGGAAACTCCCCGGGGAACTGGGGATTCAACTGGGGTAACTTGGCGGCGGGCAAAAAGCCCTCTGCCTGTTGGAGGATAGGAAAATGAAGGATACGCTGGGCGTTGGCGTCATTGGCTGCGGAGCAATATCCGCCAATCATTTCAAGGCACTGAAACAGCTGGATGGGGTGAAGCTGGTTGCCGTGTGTGACTGCGACCCTGATCATCTTGCCAAAGCCATGGATGAGCAGCAGGTGAAAGGCTATGCGGATTATCACGACCTGCTGTCTGACCCGGACGTGGATGTGGTGCATGTGTGCACGCCTCATTATCTGCACCATCAAATGACGGTGGACGCCCTGAAGGCAGGCAAGCATGTGCTGAGTGAAAAGCCCATGGCCATTCATCTTGCCGATGCGGAGGACATGACGAAAACCGCCAGGGAAACAGGCCGACAGCTGGGCATTTGCTTCCAAAACCGCTATAACGGCGCAACCCTCCGCATCCGCTCCCTATTGGACAGCGGCGAGGTGGGTAAAGTGCTGGGCGGCCACGGCATCGTGATTTGGGATCGGGGAGAGAAGTACTATGCTTCCGGCGCATGGCGCGGCAAGTGGGCAACGGAAGGCGGCGGCGTGCTGATCAACCAGGCTATCCACACCCTGGATCTTCTTCGGGATTTTGCAGGTGACCCGGTGGTGGATGTGAAGTGCTCCATGTCCGCCAAGCGGCTGGAAAACGCCATTGAGGTGGAGGATACCTGTGATCTGCTGATGACCACCTCCGCCGGTGCACGGCTGCTCTTCTATGCCAGCAACAGCAGCGTAGGAAACACCTCCGTGCAGGTATACCTGAAATGCGAAAAAGCTGCCATCCACATGGTTGGCAGCCGGGTCACGGTACTCTGGAATGACGGTCGAGTAGAAAGCGAAGACTATGCCTCCGGTCGGCAGTGGGGAAAGGATTATTGGGGGGACGGTCACGGCCACCTGATTGCGGATTTCTACCATTGCCTGAAGGAAAACAAGCACTTTCCTATTGACGGCGACGAGGCACTGAAGACCACCCGTATCGTGGAGGCGGCCTACACCGCTGCCCATGCGGCGAATCGCGGACGTTGCGAATAAAAATGATGCTCCCCTGAAGCGGTTACAGGCTTGTAATCCTTCAGGGGAGCATTCCTGTGTGCATCATTTTTTCCCGTAGTCGTCCAGAAAACTGTGGGTCTGATTACCCTGCTTGTAGGAGATCACCGTGTCCAGGTTAACATTCTCCATGCTGCGGAAAATGTTGGCCTCCACGGTAGGGTTCACTTTCTTCAGCTGGGCAATCAGCTGCTTGATTTCCATCCGCTTGGAAACCGTGCGGCCATTCGGGTCACAGGTGGTGCAGGTATCCGTAAAGTGGCAGGCACACTGAATGAAGTGCAGGTCATTGGCGTCACGCCAGGTTTTGATGTCATTTTCCCGGATGAAGTACATGGGGCGAATCAGCTCCATCCCCGGGAAGTTGGTGCTGTGAAGCTTGGGCATCATGGTCTGCACCTGGGCACCGTAAAGCATGCCCATCAGGATGGTCTCAATCACATCGTCATAGTGATGTCCCAGAGCAATCTTGTTGCAGCCCAGCTCCCTGGCCTTGCTGTATAGGTGCCCCCGGCGCATCCGGGCGCACAGGTAGCAGGGATTCTTTTCTTCCCTATATACGATATCGAAGATGTCTGTTTCAAAAATGGTGACGGGGATGCCGAGAATCTTGGCATTGTGCTCAATCACCTGACGATTGGCGGCATTATACCCGGGATCCATCACCAGAAAGACCAGTTCGAAGGGAAATTTCCGGTGGCGCTGCAGTTCCTGAAACAGCTTGGCCATCAGCATGGAATCTTTGCCGCCGGAAATGCATACGGCAATGCGATCCCCTTCCTGCACCAAATCATAGGTGCGGATGGCCTTGGCAAACTTGGAAAACAGCCGCTTGTGATAGGTGGTGCGGAGTCCTACCTCGATTTGCTTGCATTTGTCTGCTTCCTGCTCCCACTGGATCTTCCGCATCAGCCAGCCCAGGTAGCCATCCTGCAGGCTGTAGGCGGATAGATGCTTCTCCCGGAGTGCTTCCGCCACGGGAATGCTGTTGGTTCCACGATGGCAGTAAATCACAATGTCCTTATCCCGGGGCAAAGCTTCCGGGTGCGCCTCCAAGGCCTCTGCCGTGTTCACCTTGGCGCCGGGAATGGTGCCGTAGGATACATCCTCCGCACTGCGGATATCAATGAGCAGCGTGGTATCAGGATTCAGCGCCTCAAAGGCCTCCTGCGACAGTTCGACATTGTTCATCATGCACTCTGCTCCTCTTGCACCGTATTTTGCAGCTTTTCCATTATAGCGAAGATGAACCGTCTGCGCAAGTGCTGCGAAAGCGGCGGGACATGCAAACACGAGTCATTGTTTCCGACGGTTTCCCCGGCTCGGCAAAGAACTTGCCAAAAGAGGGGAAACTTATTATAATAAAAACAGATCCTGTCGTTCCAATGAAGAAACCGAAGGAGGATGCAACATGGACGTTCAGCAGGCCTACGAGCAATGGTTAAGAGATTTTTCCGCTGATCAGGATACGGTCGCAGATCTTCAATCAATCGCCAACGATCCCAAGGAAATTGAGGATCGGTTTTATACGGAGCTTTCTTTCGGCACGGCCGGCATGCGGGGCGTGCTGGGTGCCGGCACCAACCGCATGAACCGCTACAATGTGCGCCGGGCTACCAAGGGCTTGGCACAATACCTGATGCAGAACCCGGAAGAAGCGAAGCGGGGCGTAGCCATTGCCTACGACAGCCGCCGCTGCTCTGCGGAATTTGCCAGGGACACGGCACTGGTGCTGTGTCAGGAGGGCGTGCCGGCGTATCTGTTTGATGCCCTTCGTCCGGTGCCGATTCTTTCCTATGCGGTTCGCCATCTGCATGCCATTGCAGGTGTGGTGATTACCGCCAGCCACAATCCTCCCCAGTATAACGGCTACAAAGTGTACGGTGAGGACGGCGCTCAGGTAGGCCCTGAAGCGGCGGAAGGCGTTACCGGCTTCATTCGTGCGCTGGATTACAAGGATTGCACCCTGATGGATGAGGAAGAAGCCAAGGCCAAGGGTCTGCTGCACATTATCGGCAACAAGGAAGTGGACGATGATTACATTGCCCAGGTGAAGACCTTGTGCATTCAGCCGGAAATGCTGGCCAAGGAAGGGGCTTCCCTGTCCATCGTCTACACCCCCCTGCACGGCAGCGGCAATGTGCCTGTCCGCCGCATCCTGAAGGAGATTGGCATTACCAACGTGGCCGTGGTAAAGGAACAGGAAATGCCTGATCCCAACTTCTCCACCATCAAGGTGCCGAATCCTGAGGATCCCGGTGCCTATAACCTGGCGTTCAAACTGGCAGACCAGGTGGGCGCCAGCGTGATTTTCGCCACCGACCCGGACTGCGATCGGCTGGGCGTGGCAGTCAGAGACAATGAAGGGGTTTTCCATCTGCTGACGGGCAACCAGATCGGCTGCGTACTGCTGCATTACATCCTTTCCACCAAGGCAAAGCAGGGAAAACTGCCTGCGAACGGTGCGGCGGTGAAGTCCATTGTGTCCACCTGCCTGGCCAACAGAATCTGCGAGAAGTATGGTGTTGCCATGTTTGAGACCCTGACGGGCTTCAAGTTCATCGGTGAAAAGATTCAGCAGTTCCAAGATACGGGCAGCCATACCTTCCTCTTCGGCTTTGAGGAAAGCTACGGCTTCCTGTCCTCCACCTTTGTGCGGGATAAGGACGGCGTGAATGCCTCCCTGCTGATTGCCGAGGTTGCGGCAGCCTGCAAGGCAGAGGGTATTACCCTCTACGACCGTCTGCAGCAGATTTATGCCGAGTTCGGCTACTATGTGGAGAAGGTTGTCAGCAAGACCCTTCCCGGCAAGGATGGCCTGACGCTGATGAAGAAGATCATGTGCGACCTTCGTGCCAATCCGCCCAAGGAGCTGGCAGGCAAGAAGGTGCTTGCAGTGCGTGATTATCTGACCGGTGTGCGCACCTGCGGCGGCAAGGAAGATCCGACGGGGCTGCCTTCCTCCAATGTGCTGTATTATGAACTGGATGGCGGCAACTGGGTATGCGTCCGTCCCAGCGGCACCGAGCCGAAGATTAAGCTGTACGTCAACAGTAACGCTGCCGATAAGGCAGAAGCGGAAGCACTGAACGAACAGCTCCGTGAAGCCAGTGAGAAGCTGCTGGAAGCGTAATTGGTGTTTATCTCCGGGCATGGCTGACCGGTCATGCCCGGCATCTTTTTGTATCATGCCGGGAGGATGAAGGAATCCATGCGAAAGCTGATTTGCCTGATGCTGACCCTTGCGACCCTGTGCACGGCCTTTGGCAGCGCATACGCCGAAAGTATGGATCAGCAGTCGCTGATGTTGGAAAAAGTGGAGGAGAGCCTTGCATCCGCCCAGGCGGAAGCGACAGGATGGGCATCTTCGATCCTGTCCCAGGCGGTTATTGCCGGGGTTACGGTTGCGGAGGATGGCAAGTCCGCCACGGCCACGGTGACGGTTCCCACCCTCGTGGCCGGTGTTGACAGCAAAACCGAGGTTACGGACGCAGCAGCTTACCTGATGCAGGCAGTATCCGGTACGGCTACGGCAGACTATCAGCTGACGGCCAGCATTAAGGAAAACGCCGAGGGCACGGTGGTTTTCAAGTGGTCCGGCAGCGAAAGCCCCAGCAAACTGCTGTCCGGGGCGAAGAAGCGTGCCGCGGCAGCAAAGAGCAGCTACCAAATCAAGGGTATCCGCACTGCACTGGAAGAAGTCCTTCTGCCAAAGGCAGCGGAACTGCCCAAGAAAAAGCCGGAAACCGTGCCGACCCTGAGCGCACTGACGGACTACGGCACGGCCGTGGCAGGCAAGCTGCAGGTATCCGCCGACAGTGCGGCTCGTCGCCTTGCACCCTTGCTGATGCTGATGAAAATCACCAAGGCGGAAGCAGGGGATGAGGCCATTCAGCTGAACCTGACCATGACCGTCGGCAACTGGAAGGCTATGCTGTCCGATGCGGAGGAAACAGCCCGTACCAATATGCAAAGCATGCTGGGCGTGCCGGATTTCACCCGGGATGATGTGGATCGGGTGCTTTGCGAAGCCATGGCGGAAACCTTCCTGACCTACGCCTATGACAGCAAAAAGCCCACTACCATGCACATGACCGTTGACCTGACGGCGGTGGCTCAGGAGGGCGCAACGGCTGCCGGTGACCTGATGGATTTCTTCGGGACATACATGACGGCTGTGGATGAAACCGTTGACAGCCTGATGACCTACGCGGCCACCCTCCCTTATTATCCTCAGATTGACCTGATTGATACGGGTATCCTCACCGGCGCATCCGATGAAGGGGGAAGCCGAGTCTTCTTCGACACTAAGGGCAGCGACCAGCACGCCTATGTGCTGGTGGAGCGGAACGGCCAGCAGGTACTGTCCGGGTTCATTCATCAGGGCGTTCGGCTGCAGGTGACCTTGCAGCCCGGCAGCTACCGGGTGTATTTCACTACCGGCAGCGATTGGTACGGAGAACGGTATTTCTTCGGCAAGGATGCATCCTGCGGATACTTTGACGTAACCGTAGGCACGGATGACAATACCCGCATCCATTTAACAAACAGCGACGACGGTACCCTGCAAATTACCGGCATCACATGGGATGAGCTCCGCAGCGAGGCCGGCGTGTGGTAAGCGATGGAAAGGAAGTTTCTATATGGATAAGCAAACCTATCTCCTTGAGCAGCTGAAAACCCTGACCAACATTCCCAGCCCCACAGGCATGACCCGGGAAGCCACGGATTACCTACTGGCGGAGCTGACCCGCCTTGGGTTCGCTCCTGAGCGTACGCCGAAGGGCACGGTAACCTGCTGCATCGGCGGCACGGGTCATCCTCTGGCCATTTCTGCTCATGTGGATACATTGGGCGCCATGGTACGTGCCATTAAGTCTAACGGCTGCCTGCGGTACACCCAGCTGGGGGGCTACAATGACAACGCCATTGAAAATGAGAACGTGATCATCCACACCCGCAGCGGCAAGCGGTACAGCGCTACCGTGCAGTCTACCCATGCCAGCCGCCATGTGTGGGGCAATCAGACCGCCACGCCGAGAAACGATGAGTCCATGGAAGTGGTGGTGGACGAGGAAACCTGGTCCAAGGAAGCCACGGAGGCACTGGGCATTCGTCCCGGCGACTTTATCTCCTTTGACCCCCGTACGGTGATTACGGAAAGCGGATTTGTGAAGAGCCGGCATCTGGATGACAAGGCTTCCAGTGCCGTGCTGCTGACCTTGGCACGGGAAGTGGCGGAAGGTCGGGTGACCCTTGGCCGGAAGGTAACGCTGATCTTTACCGTGTATGAGGAAGTGGGTCACGGCGCATCCCCTGTGTACAAGATGGATATCGAGGATCTGTTGGCGGTGGATATGGGCTGCGTGGGTGATGATCTGGGCTGTCACGAAACGCAGGTGTCCATCTGCGCAAAGGACAGCGCAGGCCCCTACGACTATGACTTTACCACCGAGCTGGTGGAGCGTGCCCAGCGGCTGAAGCTGGACTACGTGGTGGATATTTATCCCGGCTATTCCTCGGATACGGCTACGGCCCTGAAGGCTGGTCTGGATGCCCGCTATGCCCTGTGCGGACAGGGCGTGTACGCATCCCATGGCTATGAGCGTACCCATATTCGGGGCATGATGAACACATTGGCCTTGGTCACCGACGTGGCGGAGCATGTGAAGTAATCCGAATTCCTCGGCACTATCGGCGTACATACAAGAAGAGCACAGGCTTCATTTCGGCCTGTGCTCTTCTGTTACCTTGTTATTATTCGCCGCTGCCGGGGGTGGGCAGGGATGCCACCGGCGTGGGGGTGGGTGCCAGGGTGGGAGTGGGCTCAATGGTGGGGGTGGTCAGCACATCGGCATAAAGGGCTTCCAGCGTGGCCACGGTAGCCGTGCCGGTTACCTTTAATCCGGCAGCCTTCTGGAAATCCTTCACGGCCTGTACGGTGCCGTCCAGATATGTGCCGGAGCACTTGCCGTGATAATAGCCCAGTTCCGTCAGCTTCATCTGCATCCAGTACACGGCCTCGGAAGAATCATTCTTTTTCAGCTGCGCCAAAGGCATGGGCGGCAGACCGTCGGAAACATAGGTGGGGCTGGCGGTGGGTTCGGGTGTTTCTTCCGGCAGCATGGTTTTGGTGTTCAGCGCCGGCAGCTTCAGGGAAGCGCGAAGCTCCGGATCTGCCGGCATATCTTCCACAATGCTGACCACCGTGCCTTCACCGCAGTTGTCGTAAATCCACTTGGCATCGGCTACGGTTAGGCGGATGCAGCCGTGGGAAACACGCTTGCCCAGATTGTTGTAGCTGCTCTTTGCCAATGCCTTGGTATCCACTGCGTTGTAAATCACGGAATGGAAGGCAATGGAGGAGTTGATTCGTGTCCAGTACCGGGCATGGCCGCCCCACTTGGGGAAGTAGCACCACTTGGCTTTCCGGCCGGTCAGCACCCAATCACCCGGATCACTGGGGTTGGACTTGGTTCCGGTGGAGCACAGCATCTGCCGGACAATCACCGTGTGCTCACCGTTTTCATCCAGCCCGTAAACGGTGGTGACCTGATTGGCTACGTCCACCGTAATGGCATAAGGCACAGGGGTGGGGGTAGGCGTAGGCTTGGGTGTGGCATCTGGCAGCACCACGGAGGCATCGTTGAAGATCAGGTTCCAGGTCACTTCTCCCACAATGCCGTCCACGGTGACACCGTTCTGCTTCTGTAGGGCTTTCACGGCGGTCATGGTTTTGCCGAGGAAATTGCCGCTGATGGGGCCAGAGTAGTAGCCAAGTTCTGTCAGCCGGGTTTGCAGCTGCTTGACCAACGTTCCGGTGGAACCCTTGGCCAGCCGCTCGGTATAGGCCACGGTTCCCTGCATGACGGTGCCGGTATCGGCGGTATCGCTGGATTCCTCCGATGCCTGAAGAAGAACTGCCAGTGTATCCACATCGGCAATGCCGGTGACCTCTTCTCCGTTGGCCTCCTGATAAGCACGGACGGCTTCTTCCGTGGCATCCAGATATTCACCGCTGACTTTGCCTTTGTAGTAGCCCAGCACCGTCAGCCGGGTTTGCAGTTCCTTCACATCATCCCCGATGCAGCCCTTCTTCAGGGGACGGTACTGTGCCGCAAAAAGCAGGCTTTGGGTTTTTGCATCTGCTTCGCCGGTGACTTCCAGGCTGAAATCTTCCTGAAAGGATTTGATCGCTGCCGTGGTGGCGGCATCATAAACGCCGGTTGCTTCGCTGGTCAGGTAATAGAGATCCTTCAGGCGATACTGAAGGGTGGACACATCATCTCCTTCATCCCCTTCCTTCAGATCCCGATCTTCCGTCACGGTGATTTCAAACCCGTCGTCATCCAGGTCATCCACAGGGACAGCCTCTTCTTCACCTATTGCCCCCAGGGGCAGGAGGAAAAGCAGAACTGCCAACAGTGCCAGTAAGCTGCGTTTCATTTGTTTCCTCTCCTATGCTCACACAAAAGCAGATCGTTACCGCTGGACTTCTTCAATCATTTCCAGCACACGCTTGGTGCCGTCTGCCGGCGGGGCGGCCTTCACGTTGGCAGCCAGGACGGCTCGATCAGCCCAGGTTTTCTTCAAGGCTTCCGCCAGGGTATCAGCGGTCATGTTTTCCTGCAGCAGCACCCGGCAAAGCCCCCGCTTTTCGTAGCTCTGGGCATTGAGAATCTGGTCGCCCCGGCTGGCTCCCTTGGGGTAGGGGACAAGCAGCAGAGGTTTATCAAGTGCCTGAAATTCACACAGGGCGTTGCTGCCCGCCCGGGACAGCACCAAATCCGCCGCAGCCAGCACATCCGGCAGATCCGCATCCAAGAATTCCACCTGGGTATAGCCGGCGGTGCCTTCCAGAGAGGCGTCCAGGTTGCCCTTGCCGCAGATGTGGGCAACATCGAACTGTCCGGTCAGTTGTGGCAGCGCTTCCCGCAGGGCTTTGTTGACTGCCTGTGCACCGGAGGAACCGCCCATCATCAGCAAAACAGGCTTGCTGCCGTCAAAGTGCAGCAGTGCCAGTCCCTTGGCACGGTCGCCCCGGAAAAGCTCCGGCCGCAGGGGCGTGCCGGTCATTTCGGCCTTTGCGCCCAGGGCAGCCGCACACTCCGGGAAGGTGGTGGCGATTTTCTTGGCAAAGGGCTTGCAAAGCTTGTTAGCAAGGCCGGGGGTCAGGTCACTTTCATGGCAGAGAACGGGCACATGATGTACCCATGCGCCGAAGACCACCGGCACGGCCACGAAGCCGCCCTTGCTGAACACCACGTCCGGCTTGATCTTCCCGATGACGTGGGAGGCCTGAAAGGCACCGGCAATCACCCGGAAAGGGTCGGTGAAGTTCTGCCAGGAAAAATAACGGCGCAGCTTACCACTTTTCACCGCATGATAGGTGACTCCGGGAACGGAGGCCATCTTGTCCCGCTCCATGCCTTTTTCCGTGCCGATATAGTGAATCTCATACCCGCTCTCCTGCAGGTGAGGAATCAACGCCAGATGGGGGGTTACATGTCCCAAAGTGCCGCCGCCGGTGAGAACAATTTTCTTCATACTACCGTGCCCTTTCAGCAGAATGCAAAAACAGGCGCGGCGCCAGTGAATGCGTCGCGCCTGTACTGATGCTATCATACATCAAACAGTCGTTTTCGGCAAGACCAACAAATCATTCCTCGTCGGGAAGATCCTCCTCCAGCAGAGCCAAATCGTCTTCTTCATCGAAGGATTCGGCATCCTCACCGACGGGGGCAGCATCGGCAGCAGGGGCTGCCTGATCATTAGCCTTGAACAGCTCCTGCCGAATCACGGCATCGATTTCGTCTGCGATTTCGGGATGGCTCTTCAGGAACAGACGAGTGTTCTCGCGCCCCTGACCGATGCGTTGATCCTTGTAGGAGAACCATGCGCCGCTCTTGTGGATGATGTCCCGCTCCACTGCCAGATCCAGCAGGGTGCCTTCCTTGCTGATGCCCTCGCCATACACAATGTCAAACTCGGCCACACGGAAGGGAGGCGCAACCTTGTTCTTCACAACCTTCACCTTGGTGTGATTGCCGACTACGGTGGAGCCGTCCTTCAGCTGCTCACCGCGGCGTACATCCAGACGGACGGAA
Source organism: Clostridia bacterium (assembly GCA_030529995.1). Taxonomy (GTDB): domain Bacteria; phylum Bacillota; class Clostridia; order Christensenellales; family Aristaeellaceae; genus CAKUFA01. Next base: position 20,222 of record JAUMVT010000011.1, on the reverse strand, counting down.
GCGTAGAACTTCAGCGCACGGCCGCCGGGGGTGGTTTCCGGGTTGCCGTACATGACACCAACTTTTTCACGCAGCTGATTGATGAAAATGGCCACGCAGCCCGTTTTATTAATGATACCGGCCAGCTTCCGCAGTGCCTGACTCATGAGCCGTGCCTGCAGTCCCACAAAGCTGTCGCCCATTTCGCCGTCGATTTCGGCCTTGGGCACCAGTGCGGCAACGGAGTCGATGACCACCACGTCCAAGGCACCGGAGCGAACCAGGGCTTCTGCGATTTCCAGTGCCTGCTCGCCGGTGTCCGGCTGGGAGACGTACAGCTCGTCGATGTTCACGCCCAGCTTCTTGGCATAGGCGGGATCCAGGGCGTGCTCCGCATCCACAAAGGCTGCAATGCCGCCAGCCCGCTGAGCTTCCGCCACAATGTGCAGGGCAACGGTGGTTTTGCCGGAAGATTCCGGTCCGTAAATCTCCACAATACGTCCACGGGGAATGCCGCCGACACCCAGGGCCGCATCCAGCGTCAAGCAGCCGGTGGGAATCACCGGGATATTCTGGTCGGTTACATTTTCACCCAGCTTCATCACAGCACCCTTGCCGTACTGCTTGTCCAGATCTGCCAATGCGTGCTCCAGCGCCTTCAGCTTTTCCTCCTGAGGGTTTTCGCCGGACTTGACTGCTTTATCCGCCTTAGAAGCGGCTGCTTTTTTGGTCGCCATGATTCAAGATTTCCTCCTAACCGGTTCATCCTTATAGGCATGCGAAGGGACGCTTCGCAATGATTCCGTCCCCTGCATGGTATCACGGATAACCATGGTTTGCAAGGGGAACACCGGAAAAAGACGAACTCAGTTTCGTGTTTTGCAGTGAGCGGAAAAGGTAGCGGTTACCGCTTGATATCGTAGTTCATGTTCATCAGATTCTTGATGGTCTGCACATCGTCGATGATGTTGGCATCACCGTGAATGGTGTGCTTCAGCACGCTGCTGGCAACGGCGAAATTGACCATGTCCATGGGGCGGAAGTTGTGGATCATGGCGTAAATCAGGCCGCCGGCAAAGGCGTCGCCTCCGCCTACACGATCCAAAATGTTGAAGGTGTACAGCCGGCTTTCGAAGGTGTGTCCTTCATACCACATGAAGGCCTTCAGGCTGTTTTCGCTGCCGGAATGAGCGTAGCGGACGTGCCGGCCGATGCACTTGATGTTGGGATACCGCTCCACGAAGCACTGGAAGATTTCATCCTGCTGCTCATAGGAGGGCTGAAGCGGAACACCGTCCTTCACATCTCCCTTGGTATGATCGTTGTCATCCCGCCACAGGTGATAAGGCTCAATGCCCAGCAGCACATCCACATAGGGGAGGCACAGGGTGCAGAAGTCCCGCGCCTGCTCCCAGCTCCACAGGGTGGAGCGGAAGTTGCCGTCAAAGCTGACGGTCATACCCTTCTCTTTGGCCACCTTCAGGCAATCCAGCACCAGCTTGGCGCAGTTGGGACCCAGGGCTGGGGTGATGCCGCTCAGGTGGAGCCAGTCAAAGCCGGTAAGCAGCTCATCCAGATCTACCTTGGAGAAGTCGTATTCGGCCATGGCGGAATGCTTTCGGTCGTAGATGACCTTGCTGGCACGGATGCCGTAGCCTGTTTCCAGATAGTAGGTGCCCAGCCGGTGGGAAGGAGTCTCCTCCGGGGAGGAAAGAATCACGGGAGTGCAGTGCACATCGTTGGAGCGGAGCATCCGAACGGCGCTCTTGCCCAGGGAATTGTTGGGCACTACAGAGAAGAAGGTGCTGTCGATGCCCAGGTTGGCCAGCGCCAGGGCGATGTTGGCCTCGCTGCCGCCGTAGCTGGCCTCAAAATTGGTGGCGACACGAATCTTATCGTAATTGGGGGGCGTCAAACGGAGCATGATTTCCCCGATGGTGATGAACTTTTTGGTGGTATCCAATTCTCGAAGCAGCGGATTGGAATGTTCCATGCAGATGTCCTCCCTTGGCTTTCTTCATGTTTCTTCTATTCGCCGCGGCTTAGGAAACTTCCTGCCGAGGACGCTGGTTTTTCCTGCAATGACGAATGCTTGTTCGATGACTGTTGACAATAAATGATAGTTTTGATATGATATAGCCAATGTGCGGGGAGGGATGAGCTGTGACGGAGTATTCCATGACCTTTGGTAAGTGCTTGGATCAGTGGATGCTGGATCACGACCTGTCTGCGGCAGAGGTGGCGGCCATTACCGGCACGGGGAGCACCACCACCATTTCCCGACTGCGACACGATCAATGCACGCCGAAGCGCTGCCTTACTTTTCTGGAATCACTGCTGGCTGCCCAGGATGCACCGGTGTCCCCTCAGGAAGAAACACGTTTCCGTGCGTCACTGAATGTGAACCGAATGCAGTCCGGCCCGGTGGATCATGAAGAGGCCTTTCACCGCATCTTCTTTCCTGCAGCAGGGAGCCGGACGGATTTGCTACTGCGTCAGCTGCAGCCTCTGTTGGAGGATGCGCTGGAAATTCACGTGCTGACCTTTCAGCATTCCAGCACGGTTCTGTTTCAGGATTTAATGAGCCTGTTGGATACCTTCGGCGACCGGATGCACGTTCAGTGCTGCCTGCATATGGTGCAGAGTGAGGAAATGCCCGGCTTTATCGCAGACGCCATGCCTGTTCTCTGTGATACCAGATGCCGGGTGTCTATGCTGCCGGAGCATGCCAGCAGCCCGGGGGATTTGTCGATTCTCCGCTGCCGGAAAAGGGATGCATGGCAGGAATGGCTGCTCCTTGCCCAGCCCTCCAAGAAGATTCGCATGATGAGTCTGCCAGATGGCGGCTTGTACGACTTCTTCCAGCAGGTGGCGGTGGATGCCAAGGATTTGAACTACGTGTATGACCTGTCGGACTTCCGCAGCTGTGCGGAGCATCTGGAAGCCCTGTACCAGATGGAAAAGGATACGGAAACCTGCATCATGCAGGAAGATCTGCCCTTTGCCTGCATGCCCATTGACATTTTGCATGCCGCATTCCGCAGCGAGCGGGAAGATCACGGCACCATGGTGGATCTTCGGCGCATCAGCTACCTGCGGTGCACCAACATGCTGACCAAGAAGCGAGCCACCCACCTGCTGATGTCCTGCAGGGGCGTGGAGAACTTTATGGCAACCGGGCAGCTGAAGCGGAAAGTGATGGAGCTGCGCCCCTTCACCGTGGAGGAGAGAAAGTCGATTCTGAGCGCGCTCATTGCCTATGCGGAGCAGAATGAGCATTTTGATTTGCACCTGTCCGGCGAGGATCAGCTGTTTGTAAGCCATAATGTGTCTGCCAACCTGGGGCACGGTGTGGCACTGATGCCTGGCAGCTATGAAGGCTATCTGCATTGTGATACCTTTGTGCATGACGCAGGCTTTGCCAGATCCCTGCGGCGGTATTTCTGCAAGACGCTGATCCCCTGCTATGCCATGAGCAAGGAGGACAGCATTGCCTTCCTGAAGCATTTGGTGGGTGACCAAAATACAGGAGAAAAACAAAGCACGTGACAAAAAACAGGTTGACAAGCAGGATGCCCTTATGTATAATAAGCCCAACCTGAAGGAAAGGAGAGAGCCCAGATGAGCAAGGTTATCAGCATGATGCCCATGGAGATGTGCATGCGTCGCATGTGCATGCTTTGCTGTGCCAAGGTTTCGATGGGCTTTCAGATAAACGGCTGAGTCGGATGAATTTGTCCGATGTGTTGGCTGCAGGATGAGGAGCTTCGTCGAGAGGCTCCTCATTTTGTTTTCCTGAGGGATTTGAAAGGAGATCGTTCCATGAACCGAGCAGAGCGGCGGCTGATCCGCTGCAACATACTGAACGAGCGAATGTGACCCGTCAATACGGAAACCCGATTCACTGACCGCATCGCACCATGAAACGAAACGAAAGTAAGGAGAGATTTTTCCATGAAGAAGTTCCTTTCTCTGATTCTGGCTGCTGCCCTGGTTCTGTCCTGCACCGCCGTTGCTCTGGCTGACGGCATTACCATTGCCGTTCCCAATGACCCTACCAATGAAGGCCGTGCCCTGAAGCTGTTGGAAGCCAACGGCATCATTACCCTGAAGGAAGATGCCGGCATTACCGCTACCGCCGCTGACATTGTGGACAATCCCAAGAACATCACCTTCCAGGAAGTTGAAGCCGCAATGGTGCCCAACGTGCTGGCTGATGTGGACTATGCCATCATCAACAACAACTACGCTTTGGACGCAGGCCTGAATCCCGTCAACGATGCCCTGCTGATTGAAGATGCCAACTCTCCCTACAGCAACGTGCTGTGCGTGAAGGAAGGCAACGAAGAAGATCCCCGCACCAAGGCACTGCTGGCCGCTCTGACCAGCCAGAAGGTTGCTGACTACATTAACGAGACCTTCGCCGGCGCTGCCATCTCCGTGGTGGAGAATCCTACCGATGGCTATGATGCCGATGTAGACTATGCTGCTCTGGCCGGCACCACCATTACCGTGGCTGCTTCTCCTACGCCCCATGCCCAGATCCTGGCCGTTGCCAAGGAAATCCTGGCTGAGAAGGACATCACCCTGGACATCATCGAGTACACTGACTATGTGCTGCCCAACACCGTGGTGGAAGACGGCGAAGTGTTTGCTAACTATTTCGCTCACCTGCCCTATCAGGAAAACTTCAACGCCGAGAATGGCACGCACATCGTGTCTGTGGGTGCCATCCACGTGGAGCCCATGGGTCTGTACGCCGGCAAGCAGGCTGACCTGACCGCTTTGAAGGGCGAGTAATTTCCTATCAACACTGCCACATCGGCTGCTCTCTATGAAGGACAGCCGGTGTGGCTTTCTGCGCGTAACGGAGGAGTTTCATGATCGAGCTGCGTAACCTGTCCAAAAGCTTTTCTACTTCGGGCGGTCCGGTGGATGCGCTCAAGCACGTGAACCTGACCATTAACAATGGGGACATTTATGGCATCATCGGCATGTCCGGTGCAGGCAAGAGCACCCTGGTGCGCTGCATCAACCTGCTGGAAAGACCCAGTGAGGGTTCCGTGCTGGTAGACGGCAAAGACCTGGGAATGATGAACAAGAAGGAGCTGCGGGCTGTGCGCCGCCGGGTCACGATGATCTTCCAAGGCTTTAACTTGCTGATGCAGCGCACTTGCCTGAAAAACGTCATGCTGCCCCTGCGGCTGGCGGGCGTTAGCAAAAAGGAAGCGGAAGAACGGGCGATGAAGCTGCTGGAAACGGTGGGTTTGCCGGACAAAGCCAACGCCTATCCTGCCCAGCTCTCCGGCGGACAGCAGCAGCGTGTGGCCATTGCCCGGGCACTGTCCACAGACCCGGATGTGCTCCTTTGCGATGAAGCTACCAGTGCCCTGGATCCTAAAACCACCCATGCCATCCTGGAGCTGATCCGGGACATCAATGCGAAGATGGGCATCACGGTGATTATCATCACCCACCAGATGAGCGTTGTGCAGGAAATCTGCAGCCGGGTGGCCATTCTGGAGCACGGCACGGTGGTGGAAGAAGGGGATGTGGCGGAGGTTTTCGCCAACCCCAAGGCACAGGCTACCCAGAACCTTGTGTATCCGGAAATGGCCCAGGGCAATATTTCCCCTGCACCCGGCGGTCAGCTGGTGCGGCTGGTGTTCAATGGCGCCAACACGGTGCAGGAGCCTTTGCTGGCACGCATGGCCATGGAAAAAGGCATTGCTGCCAGCGTGCACACGGCTTCCGTCCGTGCAGTGGGGGAGAAGACCTACGGCTACATGCTGCTGGAAATCCCCGGCGGGCCGGATGAACTGGCGGCGGCAGTGAAGTACCTGAAGGCAACCCCCAACGTGAACGTACAGGTAGAGGTTACGTATGCAGCTGATGTAAAGGAGGAACAGGCATGAACTTCGCTAATGCGTTTACCCCGGAAAAACTGCAGGAAGCCTGGGCCATGTTCCTCAGCGACTTTCCTCAGGCCTTGTGGGACACGGTGTATGTAACCTTCCTGGCTACCTTCTTTGCCATTGTGATCGGCTTGCCGTTGGGTATGATCCTTGTGGCAGGGGATGCGAAGGGCATCCGGCCTCTGCCGAAGCCCCTGATGAAATTCCTGAACGTGGTGATCAACCTGTTGCGTTCCATTCCGTTCCTGATTTTGATCGTCATGGTCATTCCGCTGACCCGGCTGATCATCGGCACTTCCGTGGGCACGGTGGCTTCCATTGTTCCGCTGGTGGTGGCGGCTTTCCCCTTCGTGGCACGGCTGGTGGAATCCAGCCTGCGGGAAGTGAACCCCAACATTATTGAAACGGCACAGAGCATGGGCGCAACTCCCATGCAGATCATGCTCCATGTGCTGCTGCCGGAGAGCGTGCCTTCCCTCATTAATAACTTCACGCTGGCCATTACCACCATTATGGGCTACACGGCCATGAGCGGTGCCATTGGCGGCGGCGGCCTGGGCAAGATTGCCATCACGGTGGGTTATCAGCGGTACAAGTACGCTGTGCTGTATCTAGCGGTGATTGTGCTGGTGATTCTGGTGCAGATTTTGCAGTCCTTTGGCACGTGGCTCAGCCGCAAGTGCGATAAGCGACTGAAACATTGATACAACGGGCACGCATACAAAGACTTTGGCTGCAAGGGTCAAAGTCTTTTCTATATAGTAGGTAGTAGGAACTCGACGGAGCGTTGATTGATTTTCTCCCGAAGCCATCGTATGATGGAGCACGGAAAGGAGCGAAGGACATGGACAATACCAGCGTAGGAAAGCTGATCTTTGCGCTGCGGAAGGAACTGGGCATGACCCAGCTGCAGCTAGCCGAGCAGATGCATATCAGCGATAAGACAGTTTCAAAATGGGAAAGAGGCTTGGGCTGCCCGGATATTTCTCTCCTTCCGGAATTATCACATTTGTTGGGTGTTGACCTGGCCAGCCTGCTTGCAGGCAGCCTGAATGAAAAGGACGCCCAGGGAGGAAGCATGAAGAAAACGAATTTCTACGTTTGCCCCAATTGCGGCAACATCATCACCGGCATGACGGAGTGCAGCGTAAGCTGCTGCGGAAAGAAGCTGCTGCCGCTGGAGGCGAAGAAGGCAGATGAGGAACATAGGCTGACCGTTGAGAAAATCGAGAATGACTATTTCCTTACGACCGAGCATCCCATGACTAAGGAGCACTACATTTCCTTCGTGGCACTGGTGACCGGAGACACAGTCGTGATGCGGAAGCAGTATCCCGAGTGGAACCTGCAGGCACGGATTCCCATGATCGGCCACGGCAGACTGGTATGGTACTGCACACGGGATGGACTGTTTTACCAAAATATTTGACAGAAATTTTCCGGAATTTTCTGAGGCAAAACCGTCAGAAAAGACAAAAAAGGGATTGAATTTTTTTCTTGCCTATGGTAAAATTACAGAGTTTCATCAAAGTGGGTTCGTGGGCGGCTGCATGTCCGCAAGGATGTGTTCCACGAAAACGCTGATACGTCTTCTGCATGCGCTGTTCATCCGCACCTTCCAATTGGCGGATGGAGAGCGCCGCCGCGCGCTTGCTTTCACCGAGCGCAGGCAAAGAGCGTCTGGCGTTCCGGCCACTCCGGGGTGGGTTGCCCCTGAGAGGTACCGTGAAATCCAGGTTCTTTCAAAGGGTCGATAGAAATCGGCCAAGCAACATACGGAGGTGTTTTACACACATGGCACGCATTGCGGGCGTAGACCTGCCCAGAGAAAAGCGCGTGGAAGTCGGCCTGACCTATATTTATGGCATCGGCCTGTCCACTTCCCAGAAGATGCTCGCGGAAGTCGGCATTGATCCCGACGTTCGCGTTAAGGATCTCTCCGAGAATGACATCAGCAAGCTGCGTGACTATATTGAGCATCACCTGAAGGTGGAGGGCGACCTGCGCCGTGAGGTGTCCCTGAACGTGAAGCGGCTCATGGAAATCGGCTGCTATCGTGGCGTCCGCCATCGTCGCGGCCTGCCCGTTCGCGGACAGAACACCAAGACGAATGCTCGTACCCGCAAGGGTCCCAAGAAGACCATTGCCGGCAAGAAGAAGGCCACCAAGTAAGGATCGGTCTCACGCGACATTGACGCCCACTGACTGTGGGCACGGAGGGATGAATCAATGGCACCCAAGCAAAAGCTTAAGAAGGTTTCGCGCAAGCGTCGCGAGCGTAAACTCGTGGAGCGTGGCGCAGCCCATATCCGTTCTTCTTTCAATAACACCATCGTGACCATTACCGACACGCAGGGCAACGCTTTGTCCTGGGCATCTGCCGGTGGTCTGGGCTTCCGTGGAAGCAAGAAGTCTACGCCCTTCGCTGCGCAGACTGCCGCTGAAACTGCCGCCAAGGCAGCCATGGAATATGGCCTGAAGACGGTGGAAGTGTTCGTTAAGGGCCCCGGTTCCGGCCGTGAGGCTGCTATCCGCTCCCTGCAGGCCGCCGGCCTGGACGTGAGCATGATTAAGGACGTGACGCCCATTCCCCACAACGGTTGCCGTCCGCCCAAGCGCCGCCGCGTCTAAGGATTTGAAGGAGGACAACGTACAATGGCTATCAATAAGCAGCCGATCGCCCGCAAGTGCCGGAGCTTTGATATTTCCCCGGCCGTTATGGGCTACAGCAATAAAAAGTCTAACCGGAACCCCGGCGGCAACCGCCGTAAGAAGGTTTCCGAATACGGCGCACAGCTGAAGGAAAAGCAGAAGGTCAAGTTTGTTTACGGCGTGCTGGAAAAGCAGTTCCATCACTACTATCTGAAGGCCGCCAACATGAAGGGCGTTACCGGCGACAACATGCTGCGTCTGCTGGAACAGCGCCTGGACAATGTGGTGTATCGCCTTGGCCTGGCCAAGACCCGCCGCATGGCTCGTCAGATCGTTGTGCACGGCCACATCCGTGTCAATGGTCAGAAGGTGGACATTCCTTCTTACTCCGTGAAGGTGGGCGACGTGATTACCCTGCGTCCCGCTTCCGCTGAGAAGGAAATGTTCAAGTCCCTGCGGGAAGGCACCACCGTGCTCACCCCCAAGTGGCTGACCTTCGACGCTCCCAACCTGACCGGTACGGTCAACGCCTTGCCTGCTCGTGAGGACATCGACCTCCAGCTGCAGGAGAACATGATCGTCGAGTTCTACTCCCGCTAAAATTGGAAAGACTGAGCGAATCTGCTGGGCCGCATAGCACGGTGGATTTGGCCGGTCTTTCTTCCAGGACCATTAGAGGAGGGTTAACGAAATGATCGTTTCAATCGAAAAAGCACGCATCGAGTGTGTAGAGGTTGGCCAGAACGGCTGCTATGGCAAGTTCGTTGTGGAACCCCTGGAGCGTGGCTTTGGTCACACGCTGGGCAACTCTCTCCGCCGTGTGCTGCTGTCCTCCCTCCCTGGCGTTGCGGTCTCTGCTGTGCACATTGAAGGTGTTCAGCATGAGTTCTCGACTGTTCCCGGCGTGAAAGAGGACGTGACTGAGATCATCCTCAACCTGAAGGGTCTGGCGGTAACCATGGTTTCCGACGGTCCTAAGACGGTGATGATCGATGCCCAGGGTCCCTGCGAAGTAACAGCTGGCTCCATCAAGGTGGATGATGAAATCGAGATCATCAATCCCGATATGCACATCGCCACCCTGAATGAGGATGCCCATCTGCAGATGCAGCTGACCCTTGATAAGGGCCGTGGCTATATCAGCGCTGACAAGAACAAGAACCCCAACATGCCGATCGGTATGATCCCCATGGATAGTATCTTCACCCCCATTAAGAAGGTGAACTACACCGTTGAGGATACCCGTGTAGGCCAGATTACCGACTATGATAAGCTGACGCTGGAGATTTGGACCAACGGCACCCTGAAGCCTGAAGAGGCCATCAGCGGCGCTGCCAAGATCCTCAGCGAGCACCTGAGCCTCTTTGTGAGCCTCACGGATCAGCCCATTCCGGTAAGCATGGTGCAGCCTGAGGACGACAAGAAGGAAAAGGTCCTCGAGATGACCATTGAGGAGTTGGATCTGTCGGTTCGTGCTTACAACTGCCTGAAGCGCGCAGGCATCAACAGCGTGTCTGAATTGGTGCAGCGCAATCAGGAAGACATGATGAAGGTTCGCAACCTGGGTCGGAAGAGCCTGGAAGAAGTCGCGCAGAAGCTGGAAGCACTGGGACTTAGTTTGCGACCCAACGAAGAGTAAGACGGGGCGGATGCGTGGAAAGACCAACCGGATTTTCCCTGCTGCCCGTGAAGGAGGAAATTACCCATGGCAAGCCAACGTAAGCTGGGTCGCACTGCGGATCAGCGCAAGGCGCTGCTGCGCAACCAGGTGACCAACCTCATTTGGTACGGCCGTATTGAGACCACTGAAGCCAAGGCTAAGGAAGTTCGCCGCATTGCGGATCGGATGATCACCCTGGCCATTAAGGAATGTGACAACACTGTTGCCACTACCAAGGAGACCCACAACGACAAGGGTCAGTCCATGACCATCGACGTTGTGAACGACGCTCCCTCCAAGCTGCATGCTCGCCGCCTGATGATGGCTTACCTGTACGATGTGCAGGAGCAGAAGAACAGCGACGAGACCAAGAAGGAGTACAAGGAGCGCACCAAGGACAACAAGCATCCTGTGGTGGAAAAGCTTTTCCGCGAAATCGGCCCCAAGTACAAGGCTCGCAACGCAGAAAAGAACTGCAACGGCGGCTATACCCGCATCTATAAGCTTGGACCCCGTCGCGGCGATGCTGCCGAGATGGTTGTTCTCGAGCTGGTGTAATTCATAAGAAACATACCACACATCAAAGCAAATGCCGTGTCTCCCGCACAAGAGACACGGTTTTTTTATTACAAGAAAAAAGGGGGCGAAACCGATTTTGCAACGGTTCGCCCCTATGATTGGATAGGAAAATTACACAGCACCCTGTGCCATCATGGCATCGGCAACCTTCAGGAAGCCTGCAATGTTGGCGCCGGCCACGTAGTCGCCGGAAGTGGCATATTCCTTTGCAGCGTCATCCACCTTGTGGAAAATGCCCACCATAATATCCTTCAGCCTGGCATCCACTTCTTCAAAGCTCCAGCTGAGTCGCATGCTGTTCTGGCTCATTTCCAGGGCAGACACGGCGACGCCGCCGGCATTGGCGGCCTTGGCCGGGGCAAACAGCACCTTGGCCTGCTGGAAGGCCGCGGTTGCTTCCAAGGTGGAAGGCATGTTGGCACCTTCACCCACAGCTTCCACACCGTTGGCAATCAATGCCTTGGCACTGGCTTCGTTGATTTCATTCTGGGTAGCGCAGGGCAGGGCAATCTGGCAGGGAATGGTCCAAATGCCGGAGCAGCCTTCCGTATAGGTGGCGGTGGGCACGGCGTTCACATATTCACGAATCCGCTTCCGCTCCACTTCCTTCAGCTGCTTGATGACGGCGAGGTTTACACCGGCAGGGTCATGGATGTAGCCGTTGGAGTCGCTCATGGCCACAACCTTGCCGCCCATTTCCGTAATCTTCTGGGCAGCGTAAATGGCCACGTTGCCGCTGCCGGATACCACCACCGTCTTGCCGGCAACAGACTTGCCGTTGGCTTCCAGCATGGCCTGAACAAAGTAGCAAAGGCCAAAGCCGGTGGCTTCCTTTCGGGCAAGAGAACCGCCCCAGGTGAGTCCCTTACCGGTCAGCACGCCTTCATACAGGCCGGTAATCCGCTTATACTGGCCGTACAGGAAGCCAATTTCCCGGGCACCTACGCCAATGTCTCCGGCAGGTACGTCCACATCCTTGCCCACATGGCGGTACAGTTCGGTCATAAAGCTCTGGCAGAAGCGCTGTACTTCGTTGTCGCTCTTGCCCTTGGGGTCGAAGTCGCTGCCGCCTTTGCCGCCGCCGATGGGCAGTCCGGTCAGGCTGTTCTTCAAAATCTGCTCCATGCCGAGGAACTTAATAATGGACAGATTCACACTGGGGTGCAGACGCAGACCGCCCTTGTAGGGGCCGATAGCGCTGTTAAACTGTACACGATAGCCACGGTTGACCTGAACCTGACCCTTGTCGTCCATCCACGGCACACGGAACATAATGACCCGTTCCGGCTCCACATACCGCTCCAGTAATCCGGCCTTCTCATACTCAGGATGACGATCCACCACAGGTTTCAGGGTGGTCAGAATCTCGGTAGCAGCCTGAATAAATTCAGGCTCGTGGGCGTTGCGGGCTTTCAAATCATCCAGTACTCGCTGTGCGTAGTCACTCATATGGAATTCTCCTTTCTGATTTCCGCAAGGGAAGGCATCCTCATGCGGTGCTTTGGCTCCATTGGCAAAGCATCAGTGCTTCTCCATTCTACATGGTGTACCGCTAAGATTGCAATAGGCAGGCTGCCTTTCTTATGTTTTTTTCCGGTACAATAAAACAGGCTGTTCCCTCCATGATGAACAGCCTGTTGCGCACGAGCAATATGATTGTTTACCCGATGAGCCCCTGCACAATGATGACGATAATGAGTAGTGGAATAACAAACTGGAATACAGGCTTCAGGAATCGGGGCAGATGAATGCCCTTGCCGGTGTTTGCTTCTGCCAGATAGTGATCGAAGCCCCAGCCCCAGCGCGTTACGCAGAAGAGCAGGTAGATCAGACTGCCAATGGGCAGCAGCAGATTGGATACGATGAAGTCCTCACCGTCCAGCACGGTGCTGCCGGCGCCCTTGGGTTGGAAGCCGCTCCACACATTGTACCCCAGTACACAGGGCAGGCTGAGGAGGAGAATTCCCACCCCGCAAACCACGCAGGCCGTGCGGCGGTTTAAGTGAAACAGCTCCATGACGCTGGCAATGATGTTTTCAAACACTGCCACCACCGTGGTGAAGCTGGCGAAGGTCATGAACAGGAAGAACAGGGTTCCCCACACCTGACCGCCGGCCATGTTGGTAAATACATTGGGCAGGGTAATGAAAATCAGGCTGGGACCTGCATCCGGGGACACGCCGTAAGAGAAGCAGGCAGGGAAGATGATCAACCCTGCGCTGATGGCCACCAGGGTATCCAGGGCACAGATGTGCACGGCTTCGCTGCACAGGGTGTTTTCACGGGACATATAGCTGCCGAAGATTTCCATGGCGCCGATGCCCAGACTCAGGGTAAAGAAGGACTGGTTCATGGCGGAGACAATCACCTGACCGATACCCTGCTGGGAAGCACGGCTCCAGTCCGGCAGCAGGAAGAAGGACAGCCCCTCCTTTGCACCGGACAGGGTGAAGCTGTGCACAGCCAGTACAGCAATGAGCAGAATCAGGGCGCACATCATCACCTTGGTAATGCGCTCCACACCGTTTTGAAGTCCCAGACTGCAAATCAATATGCCAAGCACAACGGTGATGGCCATGAAAAGCCCCATTTCCCAGGGGTTCGCCAGCATCTGACTGAACACATTGGCCGCAGCATCGGAAGCGGACAGGCTGTTGAAGGTGCCGGTGAGGAACTTGACAAAGTAGCTCAGCATCCAGCCGCTGACGGTGGTGTAGTACATCATCAGCATGACGCAGCCCAGCAGGCACACATAGCCATGCAGGTGCCACTTGCTGCCCTTCTTCTCCAATGCTTTGTAAGCCTGAGAGGCCGTTCCTTGACCCGCACGGCCGACGGCCAGTTCCATGGTCAGGACAGGGACGCCCATGATGAGCAGAAAGAGCAGATAGAAGAGCACAAACACGCCGCCGCCGTTTTGTCCGGCAACGGTAGGAAAGCGCCATACATTGCCGATGCCGATGGCGCACCCGGCACTGACCAGCAGGAAACCGAGACGGGAGGCAAAGTTTTCACGCTTGGGGGAGGGTGATGACTGACTCATACAAGGCCTCGATTCATTTTTTGATTTGTCCGTAATAGGCATTAGGTCCGTGCTTGCGAAGGAAGTGCTTGTCCCGCACATAGTCCGGCAGGGGAGCAACCGGGGCGGCGGCAAGGTTTTCCGTATGCCAGGCCATCATGGCTACTTCTTCCAGCACGGCGGCGTTGTGCACTGCTTCCATGGCATCCTTTCCCCAGGCGAAGGGGCCGTGATGCCGTGCTAAAACGCAGGGCACGTGGACAGGATTCAGCTGCCGCTCTTCGAAGCATTCAGCAATAACCTTGCCGGTTTCCAGCTCGTAGGCACGCTGCACTTCTTCCGGGGTCAGATCCCGTGCGCAGGGAACGGTACCGTAAATGTAGTCCGCATGGGTGGTGCCGTAAGCCGGAATATCCCGGCCGGCCTGCGCCCAAATGGTGGCCCAGCGGGAGTGGGTGTGCACAATTCCACCAATGGAAGGGAAACGGCGATACAGCTCCGCATGGGTGGGCGTGTCCGAGGAAGGATTCAGGCTGCCTTCCACCTTGTGGCCATCGGCAATGGACACCACGACCATGTCTTCCGGCTTCAAGTCCTCATAGGGGACGCCGCTGGGCTTAATCACGAACAAGCCTTGTTCCCGATCCACGCCGGAAACGTTGCCCCAGGTGAAGGTAACCAAGTGATAGGCGGGCAGAAGCATATTGGCTTCATAAACCTGCTGTTTCAGTTCTTCAAGCATGGTGTTTCCTTTCAGTCCTTCAGCATGGCAACGCCCATGACCACCAGCGTGCCGGCCATGACCCCATACAGCAGGGTGTTTTCAATGGAGGACTTGTCCAGCGCGAACTCGATGAGGATAATCATCGTCACGCCCACCAGATAGAGCACCACCCGCATGATGGTCCAGATCTTCCGGCTCTTTTCCCGGGGACGACCTTTGCGGATCAGGCGCAGCACCAGCACAGCGGTCAGGGTAATGGCGGCGGCAATCTGATTCCAGCGGACGAAACCGAAGCGGATGAATTCATCCTCCCGCCAGGATTCCAGAATGATCTGGCTCAGGCTCAGCAACACCAGAAAAACCTCCGCCGTGCGGCCGGGCTCCCGATTTTGATGCAGCAGGCAGAGCACCATCACGAGGATGATCGCCGCTGCGAAGGCTTCATAAATGAACACCGGCATTTGCCAGGAACCGTTGGCTTCCACAGCGAAGGGGAAGCGCTGAAAGGCTTCATCCTCGATGTAATCTCCCAGCCCCTGAGAGGTGAAATACTCGGCGGCTCTGGCGACGCACAGCACCAAGGCGGAACCGGGTGCAAGCAGATCCAGCACAGGGACAATTTTGCGGTGGGTGGCATGGGTGTAAATCAGTGCGGAAATCATGCCGCCCAGGATGGCACCGTACAGGGTGAAGCCACCTTCCCAAATTCGGGGAATGAAGGAGAGCCCGTCAAAATCCACCAGAATGGATTCGATCATGGTGGCGCAGTACACCAGCCGGGCGCCGATGACGGCACCGGGCAGTACTGCCAGACACAGGGACAGGGTTGCGTCAACGCCGATGCGCTTTTTGCCGAGGCAAACGGTCAGCAGAATGGCCAGCAGGGAGCCCATGGCCAGCAACAGGCTGTAGGCGGTCAGCTGAAGATCGCCTACGGACAGCAGAACAGTGGTTTCGTTCATTGTGCGGCCTCCTCGGTTTCTGCAGTGGCAAAATACAGGATATCCCCGATGGCACGAATCTTTCCGGTGGACAGGGAGTTGATCTTTTTGTAATTCAGCACCACGCTGGAGGAGGAACCGCCGTCCAGATTGTAGGCATTCTTTGCCCCAAGGTCGTAGAGCAGCTGGGCAAACTCCGCCATGGTTAGGCCGGTAGAACCCTTGTTTTCAGGACCTTCCGTGGCCACAATCAGATAGGACAGATGATCCATCTGCGCAATGGCGATGCGCTGGGTTTCGTGGGTGGGGGAGGAGGACTTCAGCGGAAATTCCGTGGTCATGACCCCATCCACCACCAGCCCGGGGCCGAAGGTGAAGGCCTGCATGATGGTGCCCTCGAAGGCATCGATTTTTTCCTTGGTCAATCCCTGGATAATGGTGAAATCCCCCTGATCATCAATGAGCAGGGTATCATAAATGTCATTGTATCGCTCCCGCAGCACTTTGCCGTTTCGCACAATGTAGCCCTGGCTGTGGTACACGAAGTAGTCCCCGTTAATGGCCAGCACGGCATTGACCCGCTTGGCAATGGTATCCGCCCGAGCGGTGGACTTGGAAGGATAGGGCTTGCAAAGCTCTGTACGCAGCTGGGTAGGGGAGGCAATCTGCACCCATACCAGCATAATGGTGGTATCATAAGCCCGCATGGTTTCAACCTTGACGGACAGGGTGTCGTCAAGGTATCCGCCGTTATCCGGCAGGAAAGCATCGGTCAGAGGAGCCGGAGCCTTTGCGGCGTAATCAAGAGGAGCCACATCCTCTGCCGTCAGGGTAACGGGCGTATAGGAAGGGTAAGCAGCGGCTTCCTCACCGATGGCCAGAGGCGTCATGGAGGGAACCAGGAACGCCAGTAAAACAAGAGCCAGCAGCACTGCAATGACTCGTACAAAGGTCTTCAACCGTGATGGCCTCCTTTTAGAAAGTAGCAGTGGAAAAATGAACCGTACCTATTATAACGGCTTTTCGGATGCTTGTCAAAAACAGTCGTGAGAGACGGGAAAATTGCGAGGGGGAAGCTTTTGCGGCAAAAGCTCTCCTCTCGTGTTCTCCTCGAAAACCGGCGTGCCTCTTCGAGCGGTCAATGGGACGGTTTTCATGGCAATTCGAAAGGATGTTTCCTTATACCAACGGCTGGGAGAACGATGAAACCGTTCAACGAGTGAGCAAGTGCAGCAATCGCCCAAGCGACTCTGTTACTTTGTCGCTGCGCTGAGTTGACGCATGCCGCGAATTCGGGTATGATGGGGGAGAACGCAAAACAATGCTGCAAAGGTGGAGGTTATGATGCTGATATCCCATGGATGTGTTCAATGCCATGTGCCTGAGCAAACAACGGTAGCAGAAGGCCTTCGCTGCCTAGGGGCGGATACTCCGCAAGTCCTTGCCGCCATTCGGGGCGGACAAGTGCTGGAAATGCATGAAACGATTCCCGGCGATGGAGAACTAACGCCCATTACCATTGCCCAAGAAGAGGGAAGGCGGATTTATGAGCGTTCCCTTCGGTTCGTCATGCTGCTGGCAGTGCGGAGAAAAATGCCCGGGCAAAGGGTTCGTGTGGAGCATTCGGCGGCAGGGGGCGTGCTGGTTCGCCTGCCGGGAGTTACGCTCAGCGCGGAACAGGTGGATGACCTGGAGCAGGAAATGCGCCGCATCACGGAGGAGAACCTTCCCTTTGTCAAAGAACAGTGGCCGGTGAAGGATGCCATTAACTACTTCGACAGGGACGGCCAGCCGGACAAGGTGGCGCTGCTGAAACTGCGCCCCTTCAAGCATTTTGAAATGTATGAATGCGGCGGCATGTGGGAATATTTTTACGGTGCCATGGCACCTTCTACGGGCTATGTGAAGGTATTTGACCTGCTGCCTCATGACGGCGGCTTTGTGATGCAGCTGCCGGATAAGACGGCACCCGGCATCCCGGCCTATTATCGGGATTACCCCAAGCACCTAAGCGTCTTCGCCGAAAGTGTGCGCTGGTGCAGCATCCTGGGGGTCAGGAATGCGGCGGATCTGGCGGAACTGGTGGATCAGGGAGATCTGCGCACGTTCATCCGGGTCAATGAGGCTTTGCAGGAAAAAGCCTTGGCCGGCATTGCAGACGAAATTGCCCGGAAAAAGAAGCGGGTCATTTTTCTTGCAGGGCCTTCCTCCAGCGGAAAGACCACGACGGCGGCTCGGCTGGCCATTCAGCTGCGGGTGCTGGGGTACCATCCGGCAAGGTTGAGTCTGGATAACTATTACCGCAACTTGCGTGACATTCCCAAGGAAGCAGATGGCAGTATGGATCTGGAGAATATCCAGACCCTGGATCTGCCGCTGCTTCAGCAGCAGATTTGTGCGCTGCTGCAGGGGGAAACGGTGGAAACGCCCACCTTCGACTTTCCTGCCGGCGAACGTGCCGCACACGGTGTTGTGCGAACACTGGGGCAGGGTGAGCCGATCATCATCGAAGGCATTCACGGATTGAATCCCATGCTGACGGAGGGGATCCCGGAGCAAGAGATTTACCGGGTTTTTGTCAGTGCCCTGACCTGCCTGAACCTGGATGATCACAATCGCATCCGCACCACGGATGCACGGCTTCTGAGGCGGATTGTGCGGGATGCCCAATTCCGGGGCATGTCTCCCATGGCAACGCTGAACATGTGGCCCAGCGTGCGCCGGGGAGAGGATCGGTGGATTTTCCCCTATCAGGAAACAGCGGACAGAATGTTCAATACCACGCTGCATTACGAGCTGCCTTTCCTGAAAATGTGGGTGTATGATCAGCTGAAGGCCATTCCGTCTACGGAAGCCTGCTATCTGCCGGCACGTCGGCTGGTGAAGGTGCTGCATTACATCCCCAATGTGTCCAAGGATATGCTGGATGAAATTCCGCCCACGTCTCTCCTTCGTGAGTTTATCGGCGGCAGCACTTTTGATAAGGATTAAATAGGAAGAAGCAAAAAAACAATGCAGATCAAAAAGTACTTGGTGCCGTTGCTGATGCTGACGGTTTTTGAAACCATTGCCGTAACCCTGTGGCTGACGAAGAACGAAATATTCTATCTGTTCAACTTCAGCTACATCGGTATATCCATTTCCCTGGGCATGTTCCTGCTGATTAAGCGGCATCCCTACGGCAGAAGAATTGTGCAGCTGCTGGTGGGCCTGTATATGCTGGTGTACTTGGGCATTATCCGCGGCGAGAACATGCAGATCGAAGGCTTCTGGTATTATCTGTTCAGCGGCGTATTCGAGGCGGCGACCATTCATTACGCCGTGGCGAAAATCTTCGGTCCTCTGCTGTTTGGCAGAGGATGGTGCGGCTACGCATGCTGGACAGCCATGGTGCTGGATTTCCTGCCTTACAAAGTGCCGAAGCATCCCAGAAAGAATTTAGGCTGGATCCGGTACGTAACCTTTGCGGCATCCTTGATTTTTGTGGCGGTGCTGTTTCTGACTGGTACGCAGCACATGGAGCAGATCATGTTCTGGGCGTTTATCATCGGCAATGCAGTGTACTATCTGGTGGGCATTGTTCTGGCCTATGTGCTGCAGGATAACAGAGCTTTCTGCAAATACGTCTGCCCGATTACGGTGTTCCTGAAGCCTATGAGTTACTTCTCCCTGCTCCGCATTCGCTGCAATCCGGATAAATGTGTTTCCTGCGGCAAATGCAAGCGGGTTTGCCCCATGCAAGTGGATGTGACGGATCCTTCCAGAAAGCGGCTGAATGGTACGGAGTGCATCCTGTGCATGGAGTGTGTCAAGAACTGCCCGAAGCAGGCGCTGTAAGAGAAGCTGTGGAGGTCGTCACACCTGAGAGATGGAGAAATCTGGAAAGATATCATCGAGCAAAAAGTTTTTCTGAAAACGTCAAAAAGGGGTTGACTTTTTCATAAGATAGAGGTATACTGATTGAGCTGTCAGGGAAGGCAATGCGCTGACTGATGGCTGTGGGCTCGTAGCTCAGCTGGATAGAGTGTTTGACTACGAATCAAAAGGTCGTGGGTTCGAATCCCGCCGGGCTCACCAACTAAGTCCTCATGTTTTGATACAAAGCATGAGGACTTCTTTTTGCATTTATAGATGGATAATCCGTCAGAATACAGGCTATAACTACCAAACGCGGGCTATAGGCGCAAGAAATAAGCTGCTCGGCGTCATTTTGTCGGATGAAGGTTTCTGCTCTTCGGCCCTTTTTAGTCTACTCATGACTGCTTTTCGGGGTTGAAATCAGAGATTTATCATGGAATGCACCCTACTTTGGACGATAGCTGGGTATCGTCCACAATACAAGGTTTCGTCCAAAATATCGTGAAATAGCTTGGCTGGAAATCACCGGCGGAAGTCTTTTATGGTGCGGTGCTGCACTTGACTTGACAATTCAAGACCAAATACAGGCGCGTCCCGACGGACGCGCCTGTAAAGCTTGATTAAGCGTTGACTTCCATATGTTTTATATGTTCACATGGCGGAGTTCGTCTCGCGCCTTCCGTAATTGCAAAGATCCGTCAATGCTCAAGTTTGCCCGTTTCTGGCTGGTCAAACGCCTGATCAATGTTCACGATGCCCACGTCAACAAGCATTCTGGCAAATTCGGGCCCGTCAATCAGCCGAACGCCTTTTTCCTGTGCCAGCGCGACTGCTTCTTTAGAAAACCCTGTACCCGAGGAAATCACCCACGGGATAGCGGTATAACCATCCA
>JAUMVT010000078.1 GCA_030529995.1 Clostridia bacterium | reverse complement strand
CGCGGCATGCAGCTGCTGGATTTGATTCAGGAGGGTAATCTGGGTCTGATTAAGGCGGCGGAGAAATTCGACTACCGCCGTGGTTATAAGTTCTCCACCTATGCCACCTGGTGGATTCGGCAGGCTATTTCCCGTGCCATTGCCGATCAGGCGCGTACCATCCGCATTCCTGTTCACATGGTGGAGCATGTGAACCGGCTGATGCGTGTTCGCCGTGAATTGACTCAGGAGCTGACCCGTGACCCCACCACGGAGGAGATTGCCCAGCGGATGAACCTGTCCGTGAAGCGGGTGGAAGAGCTGATCTGCCTGACCAGCGAGCCACGCAGCATTGATGCCCCCGTGGGCGAGGAAGAGGACAGCCGCTTTGGTGACTTCATTGCAGATGAAACCTCCCAGAGCCCGGAGGAAGCGGCCTCCATGTCCATGATGAAGGAGCAGCTGGCCTCTGTGCTGGATACCCTGACTGCCCGTGAACAGCAGGTGCTGATCCTCCGCTTCGGTCTGGAGGACGGCCGTATGCGGACATTGGAAGAGGTAGGCGCTTACTTCAACGTGACCCGTGAACGGATCCGGCAGATTGAGGCCAAGGCATTGCGGAAGCTGCGCCATCCCAGCCGTGGACGGCTCCTTTCCGGGTATCTTGACTGAGGAATAAACAGAGAATACGGCGGTATGACCGCCTGAAGCAAGAAGGTGCCATGGGACGCTTTCAGCGCCCGCCAACGACCTGAAAATGTGATGGATGTTATGGACCGACGTCTGCCGCTGATGCAGTGCAGACCGTGACCGTGTAGACGGTCGAAAAGGAGTGGTTTCAAATGACGCTTTCTCCGGATGCCCGTCAGGCAAAGCTGAATGAGCTCTATGACTATGGCCGCAGCAAAGGCACCATGACGTATAAAGAAGTGATGGATCGCCTGATGGAAATGGAAATGGAGCCGGATCAGCTGGATAAAGTACTTGAAACCATGGAGGCCTTGGGCATTACCGTCACCAGTGATGACGCAGCAGCCGCTGCTCCCCAGGAAGGAAAGACTTCTCCGGCGGAGGAAGATAAGCAGCTGGATCTTTCCGTGCCGGAGGGCATTAGCGTTGATGATCCGGTGCGCATGTACCTGAAGGAGATTGGCAAGGTTCCCCTGCTGACGGCAAAAGAGGAAATCGAAATTGCCAAAATCCTTGAGAATGGCACACCGGAAGAAAAGGAAGCGGCAAAGAAAAAGCTGAGCGAGGCAAATCTCCGGCTGGTGGTGTCCATTGCCAAGCGTTATGTGGGTCGGGGCATGCTCTTCCTTGACCTGATTCAGGAGGGCAATCTGGGTTTGATCAAGGCGGTGGAAAAGTTCGACTACCGGAAGGGGTTCAAGTTTTCCACTTACGCCACTTGGTGGATTCGTCAGGCCATTACCAGAGCCATTGCCGATCAGGCACGCACCATTCGTATTCCCGTTCACATGGTGGAGACGATTAACAAGCTGATTCGTGTCAACCGCCAGCTGCTGCAGGAGTACGGCAGAGAACCCACAGCAGAGGAAGTTGCCAAGGAAATGGGCATTCCCGAAAGCAAGGTGCGGGAAATCATGAAGATTGCCCAGGAGCCTGTAAGCCTCGAAACACCCATCGGTGAAGAGGAAGACAGCCACTTGGGGGATTTCATCAAGGATGAGTCGGCACCTACGCCGGCGGAAACGGCTTCCTTCGCTCTCATGCAGGAGCAGCTGCAGGAAGTGCTGGATACCTTGACCCCTCGGGAAAAGAAGGTGCTGACCCTCCGCTTCGGGCTGGAGGACGGCAGGCTTCGCACCTTGGAGGAAGTGGGCAAGGAATTTAACGTGACCCGGGAGCGCATCCGGCAGATTGAGGCCAAGGCGCTGCGGAAGCTTCGCCATCCCAGCCGGAGTAAAAAGCTGCGGGACTATCTGGAAGAGTAAATTTTGACTGTAAGGAGGAGCCGCTTTCTGAAGGGTTCCTCCTTTTCTGTGGAGGATACATGGACGAGCGATTGACATTGGCTGCATCCCTTTACGAGCCCTGCGAGGTGGGGGCGGACATCGGCACGGATCATGGTCTGTTGCCCTGCCATCTGCTGCAGCAGGGCGTTTGTCGGCGAATGATTCTTGCTGACATCAGCGAAAAGGCACTGCAGCACGCACGGGAACAGGTGCGGAAGCAGGGGCTGGAAGACCGGGTGAAACTGGTCTGTGCCAACGGCTTGGACGCACTGGATGAGCCGGCAGGCTGCATTTCCATTACCGGCATGGGCGGGAAAACCATGGCGGACATTGTGCGGCAGGGGAAAGACCGCATCCATGGAGCAGCACTGATTTTGTCCGCCCATACGGATCAGGAAGTGGTGCGGCAAACGGTGCAGGACATGGGCTACCACCTTGTGGCAGAACAGGTGTGCAGGGCAGCAGGACGGTTTTATTTGGTGTGGAAGGCACTGCCCGGCAAGGCGGACATGGATGAGGATGCCATCGCCCTTGGCACGCCGCTTCTGCTGGAAAGTGACAATCCGCTGCTGCCGGAGTATCTGGCTTGGCGGCAGTGGGTGCTGGAGAAGAAGCTTGCCGGGCTCCAGCTGGCGGCAGATACACATGCGGAAGAAATTGCCAAGCTGCATCATCAATTGAGTATCATCAGGAGGTACAGTGCATGTTGACGGTAGGGGAGGTTTATCGCTTCATTGACCGGAAAGCGCCTTTTGACACTCAGGAGGACTACGACAACAGCGGCATCCTGCTGGGGCATCCGGATGAACAGGTGCATCACATCCTTGTGGCACTGGACTGCACTATGGGTGTGGTGCAGGAGGCAGAAGAGATCGGTGCTGACCTGATTGTGACCCATCATCCCTTGATGTTTTCTCCGCGGAAAAACCTGCGGGAAGACGATGGAGAAGCCGCAATCCTGTGCCGGTTGATCCGTGGGCACAAGGCGCTGATTGCAGCCCATACCTGTCTGGATCGTGCTCCCGGCGGCATAAACGACGTGCTGGCGGAGGCCATCGGTCTGGAGCACATTACTGGCGAGGATTTCCTGCGGGTGGGGGATCTGCCCCATCCCATGACGGTGGCGGACTGCACACTTTGGCTTCAGGATCATCTGCAAACGGTGGTACGCCCTATGGGCAAGAGCACGAACATGGTGCACCGGGTGGGACTGTGCTCCGGCGCAGGCAGTGAAATGTGGCAGCAGGCCAAGGAAATGGGCGCCGATGCTTTCGTGTCGGGGGAGATTCATCATCATCACGCCTTGGCGGCCTGTCAGCAGGGTGTTGCCTGCTTTGAATGCGGCCATGCGGCAACGGAGACCGTCGGCATTTTTGCTCTGGCGGATGCTTTACAAAAGCATGCGGATGCGGTACAATGGAATGTGCGTGTAACAAAATCGCTTCTGAATGCCTATGATTAAGATGTGAAGGAAGCAGAGATACTCGTTGATCACCGGGGCTTGCCTCGCGGAGATAAAGGAGGAATCCCATGGAACAGTTGGAAATGCTGTGGGCTTACCAGCAAGAGGACATGAAGGCGGATCGCATTGCGCTGGAAATTCGCCGTTCGCCTACCCGGCAGCAGCTTGAGAAGAGCCGGGACTTCATTGCGGATCGCAAGGAGCAGTATACGAAAATCGAGGAGCAGGTGGCCGTGATGGCAGACCGGATGGACATCATCCGTGACGCACTGCCCCGCTGCGAGGAGCAGCTGGCTGCGCTCAGCAAGGAGATGGAGGAGAATGCTCCTGCGGATTTGGAGGCTGTTCAGGCACTGCTGAACAAGGCATCCCACTGCCGTGAAACCATCAGCAACTATGAGAAGGAAATGCGCCGCATTGCTAAGGATTCCAACGAGTTTGTGCGGAAACAGCAGACCCTTCAGGTGGAAGCGACTCAGGAAAAGCAGAAGTTTGTCACCCTGCGTGAATCCTATAATAAGGAGCTCACCGAGCAGAAGGCCAAGCTGGAAGCCCAGCGTGCCGTGGCCGAGAAAGCGGCGGCAGGCATTGATCCTAAGCTGATGGAGGAATACCGCACCATTAAGAAGCATATCACGCCGCCTTTGGCAAGATTGCTGAATGATCAGTGCGGCGGCTGCAACACGGCACAGCCTTCGGCACTTTTGCGCAAGATTAAGTCCGGCACGGAAATTATCGAGTGTGAAACCTGCGGACGCATGATTATCCCGTAAGCAACAAAACAAGACGGACAAGCGGAAGTGACCTTCGGGTCACCAGCTTGTCCGTTTTTTTATTGCGATGATAGCGCTCAGGACGGGTAGTGCTGCAGTGCTTTTTCCAACGTTTCAGCCCGGTAGCCCCAGCCGATTTGATTCAATCCGTCCCGAAGCAGCTTCACAATTTCCGGTGTCGCAGTATCGCCTTGCCGTTTGGCGATGTTTTGCAGCCGGGACAATAGCTCCAGCTTCAGGGCCTCCACTTCACTGCCGTCTTCGCTGAGCTTGGCAGTGTCGTAATCGTCCGTTCTGCCGCAAGGGTGAGGACAAGCGGCACAGTCCGGCAAAAGGCGCAGCTTTTCCTGATGAATGCGCCGGGCGAGAAGCTTTGCTGCGGCTTCATCCGCCGTATGCATGCAGGCCAAGGTTTCCACCATCACCTTGGGGGCATCTGGCGCAGGCATAGCCTCGTCTGATTCCAGGGCACGGGCGAGACCGATTAGCCCACCCAGCAGCATGGATTCTGTCGGGGACATAGAACATCCTCCTCATGAAAAAGCTTCCGCACAGGCACAGGGCTGCACGGAAGCATGCATGGAACAGATTTATGCTTCGTACCCGTTGGGGTTCATGGTCTGATACCGCCAGGAATCCCGGCACATGGCTTCAAGATCCTTCTCGGCCTTCCAGCCCAGCAGCTTTTCCGCCTTGGCAGGGTCAGCATAGCAGGCGTCTACGTCACCGGCACGGCGGGGAGCAATCACATACGGCACATCCACCTTGTTTACCTTCACGAAGGCGTGGACAATGTCCAGCACGCTGTAGCCGATGCCGGTGCCCAGGTTGATGATTTCGCAGCCGGTATGCTCGGCAGCATAGGCGCAGGCCTTCACGTGCCCCTTGGCCAGATCCACCACGTGGATGTAATCCCGCACGCCGGTGCCGTCGGGGGTATGGTAGTCATTGCCGTACACGGACAGCTGCTTCAGCTGACCGGCAGCCACCTTGGCGATGTAGGGCATCAGGTTGTTGGGAATACCGTTGGGATTTTCGCCAATCAGGCCGCTTTCGTGGGCACCGATGGGGTTGAAGTACCGCAGCAGCACCACGCTCCAGCTGGGGTCAGCAGTGACAATGCCCTGCAGAATCTTCTCAATCATGTACTTGGTCCAGCCGTAAGGGTTGGTGCAGCCCTTGCAGAACATATCCTCTCGGAGGGGCACTTCATCCGGCACGCCGTACACGGTGGCAGAGGAAGAGAACACAATGCGCTTGCAGCCATGAGCACGCATGACTTCGCAAAGGGTCAGCGTGGAGTCCAGATTGTTGCGATAGTATTCCAGAGGCTTCTGCACGCTTTCACCCACAGCCTTCAGGCCTGCAAAGTGAATCACGGCATCGAACTTGTTTTCATCGAAGATGCGGTTCATGGCATCCTTGTCGCAGCAGTCAGCCTCGTAGGACTTGACATCCTTGCCGGTGATCTTCTTGACCCGAGCCAGTGCTTCAGGCTTGCTGTTCACATAGTTGTCCACCACAACCACATCGTGACCGGCCTCCAGCAATTCCACACAAGTATGAGAGCCGATAAACCCGGCGCCGCCGGTTAGCAGAATCTTCATGCAGACATCCTCCTTCACCCTTAGAGCATACATTCACCGAGGAATATTGTATGCCAAAAACTTCTGCATTGCAAGGGTGTTGCTGAACTTTTTCGAAGAACGTTCGTTTTAATGCGCACCCCGTTCATGAGCCTTGCAACAGATCCTTCCTTTACCGCAAATACGCACGGCTGCAGTTGGTCAGGAAGGTCAGCAGGTCGCTATCTGCACACTGCATGAAATGGCGTTTCATGGCATCGGGGACATCCTTCCTGGCACAGAAGGCTTTCACGGCGCGATCCATCTCCCCATAGGCCTGCTTCGACTTCGCATCACCCTTCTGTACACGCCACTTGAGCGTGTCGGCTTCCATGCTCAGGCTGAAGGAATACAGGGTTGCTTTCACGGGATCCTTCTTTGTGATGTTTCTTGCACGGACAAAGTAAGTATCCGCTGCTTTGACGGCCCCTGTCATGCGGTAATAGCGGCTAAGATTCCACAGGGTCAGATTCCGGGGATACCCATCGCCTGCACTGTCAGCATCCGTATTCTTGATGTCACGGGCGAATGCCTCCGAATGCGTCAGTGCTTCGAACATCTTCCGTCCCAGCGGGTCGCCTGCCTCGCCCAATGCCAGCATTACGTCCGTATAGTGCCACAGGGGGAATTGCAGGGGGTACTCAGGCTGCTGATAGACGCAGGCAATGAAAGCATCCAGCGCATCCTCGCTTTCCATGGACAGATCAAACACACGCAGGAGCCAGTCCAAGGCTTCTGCAGGCTTTCCGGCGACAAGCAGCAGCGTACTGCGGTTTTGCTTCTGCCGCTGCAGGTCTTGCTCGGCGGTAAACTCCTGCATGGCAAGATCGGATACGGTCAGTGCTTCCTCCAGCAGTGCCGGTTGATTGCCCACAAGGTTCAGGTAGGTTTCCAGCAGCAGGCCATAGGCTTTCCCCAACAATTCCGACTTTGGCGCATCTTCTGCACTGCTGCCGGAATCGATCATGCCGAACAGCTCCTTTGCGTTGGTAAGCACGTTAATCAGCTGCTTGGCTTTTTCCTGCACCGCCTCAAAATCAAAGCAGCCCTTCAGGCAGTTCAGTTCCCGAATTTTGAAGTTGAAATAATAATCGATATGCTCCCAGGAACGGTTGATGACATGGATATTATCGTTGCACCGCTTCAGATACTCCGCACACTTGCTAACATGACCGAGGTGATTGTACATGGTGACGATGTAGAAATCCGTATCGAAGAGCCAGAAGCCTACTTCCTTTTCAAGCTCTTCGGATACCTTTTGTAAGGGGAACAGGAAGCGATCTTGATAGTTCTCGGCAAAGCTGATCCCGTTGGTGAACAAACGGCGGTCAACGTACAGCCGAATTTGCAGCGAAAGATGCTGGAAAATCACCGCGCGCTCCGTAGGGGAGGCGGCAGTGATCTGCTTAAGCAGCTCCCTGTGCAGATTCTTCACATTTTGCAGCTTCGTCAGGGTGCAGATTTGATAGACCATTTCGCTGTAGTTTCCGTCAATCAGCAGCTGCTTCAGGTAGCTGACCGTTGCGCTTTCAAACACGGAATAGATGTACTGCCCATCAAAGACCTTCACAATGCGCTCACGTTCTTCATCCGTAAATTTCGGCCTTCTCTGGGTAAAGTACGTATTGCACACGATGTCGGCAAAATCGAACTCTCTCTTTTTGCGTGCGTCGCCAAAGTGCAGCTCATACTCGCAGAGTACCGCACGGCAGCGGTACTTCGCCAGCTCCACCTTCTCCCGTACACGTTCTTTGTATTGATCCGTGCCGACAATGCCGTGTTTTGTCTCCATGTTCTTCTTGGTGGCGATGACCACATTCACATGCACGTCCTCGTTCGGGTATTCCAGCTGCAGGGCACTGAGCAGCTGAACAAGCCCTTCGGCAAGGATGTTCAGATAGGTTGTATCGCCATTGAGCACCTGGGTTTGCTCCTGATTCTGGAAGATCACGTACCGTGTACCATCTTGACGCAGTGTCTCCAGCACGTTCAGATACCGTTTATCGTACTTTTTGCAGCAATGCACCTCCTCAGGAGGCAGCAGCTTTGCCCGGGCTTCCGTTATGGTTCCCTGAGGCATAAGGACACCGCCCACAAGGGACATGGACGGTTCCTTTTCAGTCAGGTCTTCGAATCTGCCGCTTTCGTCAATATAGAGGTCAAAATTTCTGGTGTTCACAGGGAACCCCTCCTATTCATGGATTCAAGGATTGCTCGTCTGCATCCATTATATACGAAAAATGACAGGCCGTAAAGCCTGCCTTTTTTTATGCCTTCAGTTTTTTAACACTTGGCGAGGGTGTAGTCCGAACAAACAAGATGGCGCAGCAAAAACGTAAAGGGACTACATCCTGCCGCTTGGCAAGAGTGTAGTCCCGGTCGAGGCAGAGGTTAAGCGCCTGATCCTGGTTTTAGACCCCTACCACATGGTAAGGGTGTAGTCCATGTCCTTCATTTGGGGCGACCTTGACCCCTGGGTTTTAGACCCCTACCACATGGTAAGGGTGTAGTCCCAACCGTATCGCTGTCCTTCCGGATATCTTCAAGTTTTAGACCCCTACCACATGGTAAGGGTGTAGTCCTCAAGATGGGCTCGTCATACCAGAACCAGTTCGGCAAGTTTTAGACCCCTACCACATGGTAAGGGTGTAGTCCCTACGGCCATCAAGGCAGACTGGACGGTCGATTTGTTTTAGACCCCTACCACATGGTAAGGGTGTAGTCCTGAAGGCCTACTCTCTTACCACCCCCGCCCAGAGTTTTAGACCCCTACCACATGGTAAGGGTGTAGTCCACTCTTGACGGTGTTACTTCTTTGCTAGAACTGTGTTTTAGACCCCTACCACATGGTAAGGGTGTAGTCCCAAAACCGGTTGTTCCGTTGTTCCTGACGGGGTTTTAGACCCCTACCACATGGTAAGGGTGTAGTCCACGGGGAAACTAGGATTGTGGGACGGCTCCCAGTTTTAGACCCCTACCACATGGTAAGGGTGTAGTCCCCGCATTTGGTGAGAGGAAGGACAAGCCGGGGAGTTTTAGACCCCTACCACATGGTAAGGGTGTAGTCCTCTGGGCACCTTGGGGCACCTCAAGAGGTTGATTTTATTATACTTTGCGGGCTTTCACTTGTCAACACATCCGTGACATTTTTCTGAAATTTCAGGTTGATTGTAAAATGAAGTTGGACACTTAAAAAGAAAAATCCATAGTGATG
>JAUMVT010000010.1 GCA_030529995.1 Clostridia bacterium | reverse complement strand
GGCATCGTGCATTTCGCGGGCATGGCGCTGAGCGGCAAGGTCATCACGGGGATTTCCCTGCGCGTTGTGGCGGCGCAGGCGGGCTACGGCACCGGGCACACGAAAACCGTGTATGTCCGAAAGGCCAATTACCAGTCTGCGTCCCAGTCGGGCATTACGGGTCTCGGCTATTGCGGCGACGCACTGGGCACATTCACCGGTGCGTTCTACGGAAATACCAGCACCTATACGCTCAGCGGCGATCTGCTGAACAATCTGGCGGCGTACATTGCGGAAGGCAACAATACCATCTGCCTGTACAATCCCAGCCCAGTGAAGAGCTCGCAAGGATATTCTACAAACTACCTGCAATGGTCGGAATGCACTATCACGGTGACGTATGAAGAGGCTGCTTCTAAACCCAGTCTTTCCAAGACTTCTTTTGAAATGGGCACGGCGGTCACGATCTATACGAACCGGCAGAGCAGTATCGCCACGCACACCATTCGCTACAGCTTCTTTTCGGCAAACGGAACGATTGCCACAGGCGTAACCGCCTCCTGCACGTGGACGCCGCCCGTTTCACTGGCCGAACAGATCCCGAACGCGACCTCCGGCTGGGGCACGATTCTGTGCGACACCTATGTCAACGGCAATCTCGTTTCAACAAATACCTGTGCTTTTCAGCTGACGGTGCCTGCGTCCGTTGTGCCGTCTATTTCCAATGTGGCGTTTTCTGAAGCGACTTCCGGCATTGCCGACCGCTTCGGCGGCTATGTGCGGACGCGAAGCAAGCTGTCGGTCAGCATCACGGCAACTGGCGCGCAGGGCAGCAGCATTTCAGCCTATCGCACCAGCATCGACAGCGTGACCTATTCTGGTTCGTCCTTTACCACCAATACGCTGAACACGGCAGGTACGCTTACGTTGACCGTAACCGTCACCGACTCTCGTGGCCGCACAGCCAGCACCACTCAAACAATTACCGTGCTGGATTACTCGCCGCCGTCGCTTTCCCAGTTTACCGCCGAGCGCTGCAATGAGGACGGCACGGCTGCCCAGACAGATGGTACGAAGGTGCGGATCTCCGCAAAGGCAAGCACCTCATCCGTGGGCGGCAAGAATACGCTGTCCTGCACGGTGTACTACAGGCTCAGCAGCGCCGAGTCATGGGTTTCCGCAGCAACGCTCACACCCACAGATTATGCCATCGATGAATCCAATCTTCTGCTTTCGCCGACCTTTGATGCACTCAGCAGCTACGACATCAAGATTCGCGTACAGGATGTGTTCTACTACATCGAGCAGACGGTGTCCATCGGCACGAAGCAGGTCATGATGGATTTCTACAAAGACGGCTCCGGCATAGCCTTTGGCAAGGTCGCAGAAAACGCGGGCAAGGTGGAATTCGGCTGGCCGCTGCTGCTTTCCGAGCCGCTGGGCGTAGATCAGGGCGGCACCGGCGCTGAAACCGCGTCCGCAGCTTGTACGAAGCTGGGCGCGGTCAAAAAGGCCGGAGATACCATGACCGGCAACCTCGCTATTTCGGGTTACCTGTATCCGTCCCTGTACCTGATGCCCACCTACAACAGCACCACCAATCGGACGGTTTTTGAAGGATCGTATGTAGGCGCATCCTCCTTTTCCTCGTGGGAGGACAGCACGGGCAACAACCGCCGAATGCTGGAGGTGCGCAACGCGGCGTATCAGGCGAGTTTGGATTTTGCCGTACTGCTGCGCACCTGCACGGGCGGCACATGGGCTTCCTACCGCCTGTTTCACGCAGGCATGGCGACACCCATCCCTTTGGCTAACGGCGGCACAGGCGCAAGCAGCGCAGAAGCCGCACGAGCAAACCTTGGTGTCAGCAATGCGGACAATTTGACTTCCGGAACGATTCCATCGGCACGGTTGCCGTTCAAGATTGCATCCGGATCTACCACCATCAACGGCAATAGTGCTGTAACCATCAGCTATGCATCCGCAGGATTTACTGCTGTGCCGAAAGTGATTGTGACGTATTCCACAACAGCAGCCAACTGGTCGGGTGATAATGGTGCCATCAAGGTACACAGCAAAACAACGACACAGGCTAGCATTGTTGTCGGCGGCAGTTTTTCAACTAACCGCGCAGTTGACTGGATCGCTATTGGAACCTAAAGGAGCGTGATGATCTTGAAAGAAGTATTTGAGCAGGTTATCCAAGGCAAGAATTACGACTTAAAGTCGCTGCTGAACTGCATCGACCAGTATCACATCGAGGGGAAGCTGACAGACGATGAACGTCAGGAATTGACCCTGCAGGCACAGGAAGGCGCAGCACCTGAATATGACTATGCAGCAGAAATCAACGCCCTGTGGGCAGCGGTTCGCGCTCTGCAGCAAAGCATATCACCCTCCGAAGAAACGGAGGAATGGCCGGAGTATGTCCAGCCCACCAGCGCGGGCACAGCGTATCAGGTAGGCGATAAGGTCACTTACAACGGCACTCGATATATCTGCCGCCTGCCACACTGTGTGTGGAACCCGGAGGTTTATCCCATCGGGTGGCAAAAGCAAGCATGATCGACTGTCTTTTCGGACGGTCGTTTTTCTATGCAATCAAGACAGGAGGTTTTGAACATGAGAAACTTTTCCATTGACATCATCTGGGCGAAGATTCAGATGGCCGTTGCTGCCATTGGCGGCTGGCTGGGCTATTTCTTGGGAGGCATGGACGGACTGATGATTGCGCTGATCATTTTCATGGTGCTGGACTATATCACCGGCCTGATGTGCGCGGTAATCGACAAGAAGCTGTCCAGCGCCGTGGGCTTTAAGGGCATCTGCAAGAAGGTGCTGATCCTGATGCTGGTGGGCGTGGCCAACGTGGTGGACATCCACATTGTGGGCACCGGCTCCGCGCTGCGCAGCGCCGTGATCTGTTTCTACCTGTCCAATGAGGGTCTGTCTCTGCTGGAGAATGCTGCCCACATCGGCCTGCCCATTCCCGACAAGATGAAGGATGTGCTGGCGCAGCTGCATGGGCGCGCCGATGAGAAGAAGGACAATCCACAGGAGGGTGAGCAGGAATGAGCGAACGAATTGCCACTCCTTTTACCAATGAGCACTTCGCGGCCTACTGTCTGAAGATGGTAGGCCAGCCTTATTGGTACGGCTGCTGCGGCTACAAGGCCACCACCAGCCTCTTGAACAGAAAGTCCAAGCAATATCCGTCCCATTACACCTCGTCTCGCATGAACCGGTACAAGCAGGACATCCGGGATAAGAAGGTGGTTTGCGACTGCATCGGCGGTGCAAAGGGATATGCGTGGTCGGATGGAGGTCAGGCCATGCTGGATGCAATCGGCACGGACAGCGCTGTTTCCAACAAGTACGGTGCAAACGGCTGCCCGGACAAGGGAGCGAACTCCATGTTCTCGTGGGCGAAATCCAAGGGCATGGATTGGGGCACCATTGACACGCTGCCGGAGACCGTAGGGCTTGCGCTGCACACAGACGGGCATGTGGGCTATTATGTCGGCGACGGCTATGCCGTAGAATGGCGCGGCTTCAATTACGGCTGTGTGCGCACGAAGGTAAGCGAGCGCACGTGGAAGTACTGGTACAAGCTGCCCTTCATTCAGTACGGAGAAGCCACTGCTGAGAGTTCGGAACCGGAAATTGCGCTGGGAAGCCGTTTGCTGAAACGGGGCATGGTGGGATCCGACGTAAAAGCCATGCAGGAGCTTTTGATGCAGCTGGGCTACACGCTGCCCAAGTATGGCGCGGATGCTGAGTTTGGCGCTGAAACGGAAAAGGCGCTGCTGGCGTTCCAGAAGAAAGCCGGTCTGGAAGCGGACGGCACGTATAGCGACAAGACACACGCAGCGCTGATGGACGCGATTGCGGACGATGACGGACAGCCGGAAATGACGGAGCAGCCTACCCCGGAAGAACCTGATTCGGTTGGTACGGCTGTGGTCATTGTCTCCGAAGGCGGCAAAGTAAACGTCCGCTATGGCAACGGCACGGCGTATGCGCGTATTTCAGCGGTTGCGCCGGGCAGCACCTTCCCGCTGGTGGCGACCGCGCAGAACGGTTGGCATGCGATTGTCATTGGCTCTCGCGTGGGCTGGGTGTCCGGAAGCTATTCTAAAATCATATGAACTTGATGAGGCTGGAATCCATCCGGCCTCTTCTTTTTTGACCCTTGCCGATACCTCAAGCAATAAGAAATATCCTTGAATTGCTTGACTTATCGGCGCTTTTGAGTGATTGATATAACACCCTCAAGGAAAGGAGAGAACGGTATGCGGGTAAAGGTGATTAAGGCAAAGAAGCCGACAGAAAAACGGCTCCGCGTATGCGCGTATGTGCGCGTTTCAACTTCCTCGGAAGATCTGGAAGAATCCCTTGAAGCGCAGAAAGAGCATTTTTCTACGCTCATTACGTCCAACCCGGCATGGGTATTTGCCGGGGTCTATGTGGATGACGGCATAAGCGGTTTTATCAATCAGCGCCCTCAGTTTCAAGCCATGCTGCGTGATGCACGGCAAGGCAAGTTTGACCTCGTCATGGTGAAGAGCGTTTCCCGGTTTGCGAGAAACACGGAAACATTGCTCAAGGCAACGCGGGAACTGAAAAGTCTCGGCATCGGCGTATACTTTGAACTACAGAGAATCAATACGCTAACGGCGACAGGCGAGCTGATGCTGACCATCAAGGCTGCATTTGCACAGGGCGAAAGCGACTCCGGAAGCCAGCTGATCAAAATGTCATGCAGACATCGTTTTGAAAAGGGTATTCCGATGGCTCGAACCGCAAAGACCTATGGGTTCCGTGCCGGGAAAGACGGCAGTATTCTGGTGAAGGAAGAACAGGCGCGCGTCGTCAGAACGATCTTCGACTTAGCGGAGCAGGGCGTGTGGTGCTCAAAAATCCGAGCAAAACTGAACAAGCAGAATATTCCGTCCCCTGAAGGCAAGCTGTGGACGGACGGTCAGGTCGCCGATGTGCTTCACAATGTGATGTACAAAGGCGATTTACTTTTACAGAAAACATTCAAAGACGCCAACCGCAAAACCTGTTGTAACCACGGAGAAGTTCAAAGCTGGTATGTAAGAGAGGATCATGAGCCGATTGTATCACCTGCCCAGTGGGAACAGGTACAGCACGTCTTGGATGCGCGGACAGCTTCTATTGCCGGGGCAAACAAAAAAAGGCAATCGCCGAAAGCAAGCCCACGTTCCTGCCATAGTCGCTATCCATTATCCGGGATGATGTACTGCCCACATTGCGGTGCGGTCTTGCATCACAAGTGGTGCAATAACGGCAGAGATGAATACTGGGTCTGCAGTACAAACATTAAGAAGCGTGCTTCCTCCTGCAAAGGCATTTTCCTACCGGCGAAAGCAACAGAAGGCTGGCATGTGCAGGAGCCGGTGGTCGTTCAGCGGTTTGAAGATGAAAACGGTATGGTACGGTTCACGGCATACCCCAAGGAAGAATACGAAATCATGAAGGGAGAATAACCATGGCAAGGAAAATCGAGGTCATCCCTGCACGGCGGGAACTCACCAATCGCGCTGAAGCAAAACAGCAGAAAACCCGGCTGGCGGTGTACTGCCGCGTGTCAACCGCTGAAGAAGATCAGCTGGAGAGTTTTGAAAACCAGCAGATCCATTACCGCGACTATGTAGCAGCACACCCTGAATACGAGCTGGTGAACATCTACGCAGATGAAGGCATAACAGGGACGAACACCAAGCGAAGAGAGCAATTCAAGGCGATGATTGCAGACTGCGAGGCAGGTAAAATTGACATGGTCATCACCAAGGCAATTTCACGCTTCGCACGAAATACCGCCGATTGCCTGCATTATACACGTCTTCTACGCGACAAGGGCATCGGCGTTCTATTTGAAAAAGAGGACATTTTCACGCTGGACGGTAAGGGTGAGCTGCTCATGACGATCATGTCTTCCCTTGCACAGGATGAAAGCCGGAACATTTCTGAAAACGTCACTTGGGGTATTCGAGCACGTTTCCAGCGTGGCAAAATGCACATCAACACCAATCGTTTTCTGGGCTATGACAAGGGCAAGGATGATCAGCTGATTATTAACGAATCTCAAGCCGCTATCGTTCGCCGTATCTTTGATGAGTTTCTCGATGGCTATTCTCCGGACAGTATCGCCGGGAGGCTGAATCGCGACAACATTCCGGGGGTATGCGGTGAGCCGCGCTGGAAAAACTCAACGATATACGGTATTCTGAAAAACGAGAAGTATAAGGGGGACGCACTGCTGCAGAAGTATATTACGGACGACTTTCTCAATGGCCGCACCATTGCCAACGACGGGCGCGTTGCACAGTATTATGTGAAAGGCTCTCACGAGGCCATCATCCTTGCAGAACGCTGGGAAATAGCACAGCTTGAATTGAAACGCAGACAGGAGTTCAAGGAAAAGCATGGGTTGCGCACTCTTGGCCGATATACAGACGAGCAGCCGTTTTCCAACCGCGTCTTTTGCGGAGTGTGCGGTTCGCTATTCTGGCGCAGAACATGGTACAGACTGGCGGGCGAAGTGAAGATTTGGCATTGCGTTGAGCGTTTTGCCAAGGATGACAAGCCGGGATGCCGGAGCATGATCCTCAAAGAAAAGGATTTGCATGCGGCTTTCATCACCATGTGGAACCGACTGCTGGAACAGCGAGAAGAAAATCTCCCCCGCTGGGCAGAGCAAAGCGCTGAAGGCTCGCCGTTGATCAGTTTCTATGCCCAGCGCTTTATATCGCTGACAGCAGAAATGGAGCCGATGACAAAAATCGACCTGCACATCGTAGCTAAAACATTGGATTATGTGGTGGTCAAGAAAAACGGTACGCTGGTCTTTCACCTGCTGGATGGCACGAAGGCTGCTGTTGAGCCAGCAAAATAGGCGCGTAGCACTGAGCCGCCCGGTTTGTAATGCCGGACGGCCTTTTTTCTTATTCTTTATCTTCCTTGTCTTTCAGACGTAACATTTTCACCTCCGCGTCCTTCATTGAGAAGTAGAGGATCTTATCATCCCCGTTGGTCTGGCCACACACCCTGTATCGCAGGTTTTCATTGTACTCAGGGATTAACCGTGAAAGCGCAGAGTGGAATGCCTTGATACTACTGCTAATCGTAGAAACTTGTTCACCACGAGGCTTGGAGAAGGGCTTCGCCTTGGTCTCATTGCTCTTGCAGGCGCGAACAGCGAAAACACGGTTCTTCGGGTCGAGGAGGAACTGAACGTAGGCTGGGTAATTCAGCATCTCAAGCACACCGCGAGAAAACGTAACCGTACCACGGTTAATGAAGATCACAGGGTCGTTGCAGGAATACATCGTGTTGAAGTCCATCACTTCGAGCTTCAGGGAAGAAAAATCAATCTTGGTTGCCATAATGCATACTTCCTTTCTTAGTCCTCTTCTTTGATACTGTTCAGCGTTGCGTCCATGAGTGTGAAAAACTGTTCCCGCTCATCCTTTGGCCAGTC
Organism: Clostridia bacterium; assembly: GCA_030529995.1. Classification (GTDB taxonomy): domain Bacteria; phylum Bacillota; class Clostridia; order Christensenellales; family Aristaeellaceae; genus CAKUFA01. Next base: position 38,107 of record JAUMVT010000010.1, on the reverse strand, counting down.
CGGATCAAAATAGTAAAACCCGCGCAGCACACCGGCTTTTACGCGGGCAAACTCAAATCTTTTGCGGATGATCTCCGCTTTTTTCTTACCACGGCGACCAGCGCCGAGCGCCTCTTGCACTCGCTGCCATTCGTCTACAGGGATGATGGCGGGAACGATACCCTCCCAGAACCATTGTGGGAGGATGGAGTTATTCTTTGCGGTCTTATGGGTCAGGTAGCTTTTAGAGTACGTTTTCTGGTACAGAACGTTGCCGCAATACTTCTCATTGCGCAGAATGCTTTTGATGGTGCCCGGATGCCAGCGGTCTAATCCCATGGGGGAGCTCACGCCTTCATCCGTCAGCCTTTGCGCAATTTCCTTACACGAATCACCATCCAGAAAGCTGCCATAGATGAACTTAACGATTTCCGCTCCTGCAGGCTCGATCTTGATCTGCCCGGAGTAATCACGGTAGTATCCGATGATGTTTCGCACGGAAAACTTGTAAAGCCCCTCCTGCATCCGGTAACGAATCCCCTGCTTGATGGCCTCGCTTTTCTGCTGGCTTTCCAGTTCCGCCAGTGCTGACAGAATGGAGATGACCAGTTTATTCTTGCCATCTGCAGTAGAGATGCTTTCACTTTCAAAGGTAACAGCTACAGGTGGCCGAAGCTCATCCAGCAGCTTCAACGTGGAGAGTATATCGACAATGTTCCGTCCAAACCGGCTGATGCTCTTTGTCAGGATGAGGTCGATCTTACCAGCCTTACAATCCGCGATCATGCGCTGGAATTCCTTGCGCTTATCGATGGATGTGCCTGAAATACCTTCATCCGCATAGATGTCAACCTTATCGTACAGAGGGTTCTGAGAAATTACCTGTTCGAAATGCTGCACTTGCATCTCGAAACTGTTCATTTGCGCTTCCTCGGCAGTGCTTACTCGGCAATAAGCAGCTACACGGATACGCTTGGAGTCTTGATAGGCGTAGAGCTTCTTATCCGGCATGATGACCTTGACTTTTCGCTCACCACGCCTGTTCTTCTCAATGGTTTCGTGTATTTGCTGGCGTTCAGCCTCCTTTGTGCTTTCTTTGACCGTCATTCTTCTTGCCTGCTCTATTCGAGCGACATCCAGTTTCCTTTTCATCCGTACCCTCTCTCATAAAAAAATTGTAACCGTTATCGCTTGACTACCCTCCTCCCTGCCGAATTGTCCCTATGCGCTGTGCTTGGCGCATAGCAAGAATGAGCACCCTTGCCATGAGTGCTCTGTCCATTGTACCGCTTATATAGGCTTGTACGGAAGATATTCAAAATGAAATATCATGCGTAGGCAATAAGAAATAATGTAAAATCTTTCTTTTTCGCTTTGATAGCCGGAATGGTTATAACTTTGTGCATTGAATTTTTTTCAAACCTGTGCTATGCTTTTTCCCGATCAGGCGTGATACTGTTTTTCTTAAGGAAAACTCATCCGCTTGAAAATTACCAGATGGGGTAAAATCGAAGTGGGGTAAGGATAGAAGTCTCATTAGCTGATACGTTTGGAGGAAAAGGCTCATGGAGACTTGAGACTGTGGGATAGGGGTGCTGTTTCTCGATGAACTGCCTGAGTTCAGCCGCCCTGCCTTGGAAGCCCTGCGCCAGCCCTTGGAGGATGGGGTAGTTTCCGTAACCCGGGTGCAGAATCAGGCACAGTATCAATCCAGTTTCATGCTCATTGCCAGCATGAACCCTTGCCCCTGCGGCTATTTCGGCAGCAAAACCAAGCAATGCCGTTGCTCTCAGCGGGAAATTCGCCGCTATCTTGATCGGGTCTCTGGCCCCCTGCTGGATCGAATTGATATCCAGGTGGAAGTTGACGCCGTTCCGGTGAAAGAAATCAACGCCGCCCATGGCGCAGAATCCTCCGAGGTGGTGGCGGCTCGTGTCCGCAAGGCTCGGGAGATTCAGCAGCAGCGGTACCGCAAGGATGGCATTCATTGTAATGCCCAGCTGGATTCCCGACTTTCCAAGCGCTATTGCGCACTGAGCAATGAGGCCACGCAGATCCTGCATCTGGCCGTGGAGCGAATGGGCATGAGCATGCGTGCCTATGGGCGTGTGCTGAAAGTGGCGAGAACCATTGCCGATTTGCGGGGAGCAGAAAACATTGAAACCCAGGATGTGGCAGAGGCAATCCAGTTCCGAGAACTGGACGGAAAGTATTGGCAGTAATACAAACAGGCACGAACGTTGAAATTCGTCCGTGCCTGTTTTTTATGCTTCGATATCTTTTCCGTACACTTCCAGCTGCCGAAGCGCCGGGAACGCCGAAGGATTATCGCACTTAATCAGATGATCCAGCAGTAGTGTCCTTGTTTTGTGGCTGCCCAGATCAATGGGCTGTCCCCCATCCCGGCCTTCCAGCGGGAAGGTCTTCGTGAACCCGTCATCCAAGGTGACCGTGCCGGAGATCCAGTAGGCATCATGGGGAAAATCTGCCCGCAGATACATCACAAGGGTGTCAATTTCCACTTCCCGGCCAAAGTCCAGGGTCAGTGCCGCATCCGTTCTTGCGCCGATGCCCCAGCTGCCGAAGGGCCATTCTCCATGGCCGCAGGCAATATGCTCGCCGTCAATCACATTCCGGGCAGCAAAGCCGCTTTCATTCCTGGTCTCCACGTTTGCCGTTGCATGGGGATAAGCAGCTACATCGCCCCGCTGATCTGCCGGGTTTTCCGCCAAATTGCGGTAAGGATTGTCTGTCGCCGGGCGAATAGAAATCAGGTGCATGTCTCCCCCAAAGGCCTGGGGCGGATAAACCGCCAGCCCGTCTCCCTGCAGGGGAATCCGGTAGGTAAAGGCCTTCTCCGGCAGGTACATACGAGCAGGCTTCACCTGCTGATCGACCTGCACAAGCACATGAGTGCTTTCCGAAGCAAAACGAATTTCGTCCGTCTCTTCGTACACGCCTTTGTAGAGCAGTGCCGCCTCTTGCGTGCCGCTGCTTTGGGCAAGCATGACGCCTTGGCGCCAAATTTCAATGCTGTACATACTGCCTCACTTTCTGGCCATCCACAGGCCGGCATCCGTGCCCCGCAGTTTGCACAGTGCTTCCACAAAGAAGTAATCCCCGTACAGGATGTTCACATGCCGGCCAGCTCCGTCATTATGGTAGCTGGCCGTGCACTTTTGCAGGATGCCCATGTTGTTGTCCGTCCAGTCAGCGCAAAGGGTGTTCAGCGCCGTCAGCAGCCGCATGGCCGCCGCCCGGTAGGTCTCTCCTTCCTCGCCGCCCACCACCTTGGCAAGCTCCAGCAAGCCGCAGGCAGCACAGGCACCGGCAATGTTATCAATGCGTTCCTCGTCCTTGGGCTGCCGGAAGTCACAGTCGGTCAGACCGTCCTCACGGATGTTGGCAATAAAGTACTTTGCGCATTTGCGTGCCACGTCAATATACTTGCTGTCCCCGGTATTGATGCCGGTCAGGGTGAACCCGTACAGTGCCCACGCCTGCCCGCGGCTCCAGCTGGAGCCAGGCGCATATCCCTGTCCGCCGGGTTTATCCAGCGCTTTCCCGGTTGCAGGATCAAAGATAACAATGTGGTTGCTGCTGCCATCCTCACGGATGAACTCCCGAATGGTGGTATCCGCATGAATGCGGGCAATGGCTTCGAATCGGGGATCTCCCGTCTGCTTCCCAGCCCAGTAGAGAATGTTCAGGTTCATCATGCAGTCGATGATCGCATATCCTGCCCGATCCTCCCCCGGCCAGGCGCGAATGAATCCTACCGGATTAAACCGTCCTGCCAGCAGGGTAGCGGCATGGAGTGTATCCGCATGAGCCTGCTCATCCTTCAAAATGCGGTCATGAGCGCCGGTGGACAGCAGATACATGAAGCCCACGTCGTGATTCAGCAGCATGAAGGAACGAAGCTCCGCCGTCAGCAGCTTTTCCACACGAAGTGCCTCATCCTTGAAAACATCCTTGCCGGTAGCCACGTACATCTGCCACATCATGCCCGGCCAGAATCCGCCCGTCCACCAGCTGTTGCCGTCAAAAGGCGCAGGGGCATAGCCGTCCTTCTGCCCCATGTACGGGATAATGCCCTGTTCCGCCGCACGCTTTGCGCCCTTCTCCAGCTTTTCGCAGGCACGGGCAAAAGCTTCGTCAACCCATTTTTCCATATTGCAAAACCTCCGTCGGCGGATTTTTCCAGGCTTTCTCTCCACCGGTCTTTGTGCCGAATACTGCGCTGACCAGTACGGTTTCACCCTTCCCGATTTTTGCCGTCAGGGTAGGAATCAGCGTGCGGGGCACCATCAGGTTGGTATTGGGCTCCGGCATCACGTTCTGCTGGCCATCGTAGCCCTGCAGATTCATCACGCCACTGATGCCCCAAGGGGCAATCACCGCAGCCTGACCATCTTGACAAACTTCCAGAGGCATTTGGGCATGCTGACCGTAAATCACGCTGCCGTCACAGCCGTCACGAGAGATGGCATAACCACCTTCGGCCGCATACAGTTCCCGGTCGCTGGTAATGTGGTGGATGCGCACATGCCACTCTCCATAGGGACGCAGTTCCGTCTTTACCGTGACACCGACAAAAGGATGCCAGGTGGAAAGTACGCAGTCTTCCCTGATTTCGTACGCTTCACAGCCGTAGCGGGGATGCCAGGTGTCTCCGTCCTCGCTGAGAGCAAGCATATTATCGAAAGCGCCGTCCTTCAGCAGCTTTTGCGCCTTGCTGACGCTAAAGCCAAACAGGCTGGAGTAAACAAACTTTTCATACTTGGCTTCGTCATGGCTGTGCTCGTGAGCACGATTGCCTGCCACAAAGGCCATCACATGGCTCTTATCATCGCTTCTGGTAATCAGCATGCGGGCATGGGGCTGCAGGGATACCTTAGGCGTATTCACTTCCGCCTCTTCCGCCTGCCAGAAGGGATGATCCTCCGGCAAGGCCAGACAGGCAAAGGCCTTCATGGCCCAGTACGGAGAACCGGGAGCATTGTATCCCTCTGCCATCAGCAGACTGGGGTAACCATAGCCAATCGTCAGCACACCGTCCCGGGTGAAAATGGGCTTGCCGAACCACTTCCGCATATTGCCAAGCAGCAAATGCTTCATTTGTCCGTAGCTGACTGCTTCACATTCCGCTTCCGCCAATGCCTGAGCTGCGTAGAAAGCGCCCTGAGCAAAGCGATAGGTCAGGCTTCTGCCATAGGCCAGCGCTTCGCAGGAACTGTCGAACCAGCAGGCAAAGTCAGATGCCATTTGCTTGCCCCGCTGAATATATGCCCGGCTGCGCTCCGGATCTCTCTCGCCCATGACTTTCGCATACACCATGCCATAGAAGTGGAAAGCCCACATGGTGTAATACTCCCGCTGATTGAAATAGTCGAAGTACCAGCCGTCTCCTTCATAGTGCTCTTCAATCATGGCAAAGTCTTTCTGCATCCGCTCCTCATCATAGGGAACGCCGCAAACGATAAAGCCCATGTTCACCAGCACTCGAAAGAAGGTCCAGTTGTTCTTCGGCATGTCGTGGTGGTTGATCTGATCCAGCCACGCGTGCAGCTGCTTTTGGGTCTTCTCCGGCAAATCGAAGAAGAACTCCTTGGGTGCCAGCGCCATGCCCATGCCGAACACGGCCATTTCCACCAGCCGCTGATCGTAATCCACCACTTCACCCCAGTATTCCGGATTCTCCGGATCAACGCCGGCAATAATACCCTGCCGCCAAGCCTGCCACAGGGGCTGAACGCTTTCGCAGTGTCCGGCCAGCATAGGCACAATGACCCATAGTGGACGGGCAAAAGCCTCCATCTGGGCAATATCATCCGGGTACACAGCCCCTGTGTCGCCCAAGTGCAGACGGGCTTTGTTCGGGCTGAGCAGAGGCAGCAGGGGCTCAATCAGCTGAACCGCCGCTTTTTCCACATCCGCCCGGGTACGCAAAGGATTATGCTTCACACAATTTCCCATAAGATGAACCCTCCACTTGTATTTGAAAGGTATGCACATGTTTCCGTGCCGGTAAGGTTGTCAGCGTCAGCCGCCAAAGGGTGCCGGGGAAGTTTTTCCCCATGCGGGCATCCGTGACAGGAATTTCTTCCACACAAGGCTGTAAATCCACATCGTATGCCATGCGAAGCTTGCCGAAGTCCGCCCGTCCGTCCGCCAAATGGGGCTCATGCCGGAGCATGAAAACAAAGGTCACCGTCTGGGCGGCAGTCAGTTCAACCTCGTCCGTCAGCGTTATGCCTGCGTTGGTCACCTTCAAGCTGCGGAACAGAGACTGCACGCCCGCTTCCTCCGGATAAGCGCCCGCAAGGTTCATTCGTACGCCCTCCGCATCCGCTTCGAAGGCGGATGCGGCATGCTCTCTGCCTGCTGTTTGCTCGTTGCTGCCAATCAGCGGCACATTATGATTCCGCGACCGGGTATTCATCAGCTCATACCGTCTGGGACTAAAGGTTTTCGCCGTGTACACGCAGTTGCCCACGTCGATGATTTCCGGCAGGCCGTCCACATAGACAATGAAGGTTCCCACATCGTTGTGATTGTGGCTTTCGCCATTGTGACCGCCTTTTGCGGCCGCATAAAGCCTCCCTCTACGCCAGGCAGCAACCTGCAGGCTGGGCAGAAGCGCAAACGGCTCCCCTGCCGGTTCTTCCCCGGCAGGCGCCTGTACAAACAAGCTTTGCAGCACCCGGCTCATTTGGGGGGTATCCACCGGACGGACAGATTTTCTCTGTCCCTCCAACCACCAGCCGAATTGCTCCACATTCCTTTGATGAGTGCGCTGCCCGAAGAGGGCGATTCGCTGTCCATCCAGCTGAGGTTTGGCATCACAGTCGGCAAAGTTGATGAAGTACGCTCCCGCAATATGGGCATGCATAGGGAAAGCCGCAATGCGAGCAATCATCGGCTCCTCATAGAAGCTGACACGACCGTCTGTTGCCTGATACACGCTTTCCATCGCATCAAAGAGTGCTGCGCCTGCCATGTTGAAGTACCCGGCGCCTTCATCGCATCCACCGTCCTCCGGCAGCACGGCCAGGTAACTGTCCAGCATGCGCAGGGCACGGGCAACACCTTCGCTCTTGCGCCAGCTGTCCCGCTCCAGCAGAAGCAGCACGTCAATCACATTGGAAAGAATCCAAGGCGTCCAGTTGCACACGTCCTTGCGGATCATGCCCATCCACCAGAAGTCGTCATGCTGCATGAAGGGCACAATGATTCGCCGGTCAATTTCCAGCCGAACTCTACGGGCAATCAAGGGGCTGACAGCATCCAGCTTGTCTTCCAGCAGATACAGAATATCTGCCAGCATCGCCGCCGTTTGTGCCGCAAACAGATCCACATAGGGGTTGGTCACATCCGGCAAAAGCCGCTCGTTCATGGGAGGACGGCCGGGATGATCACTGCCGTTGTGCGCACTGAGCACCCAGGTGGTTTCCTCACAGATGCACCACAGCCCGTCAATCACCGCATCCAGATAGGTGCCGTCATCCAGCAGACATTCGCCTAGGGCAGCCCCCATCAGCAGACTTCGTCTGGCAAAATAGGGCGTCTCATACACCATCCGGTCGCCCGTCCGGCAGAAGGCCAGGAACTGGGTCGCCGTTACCATAGGGAATCCTTGCCCGGACTCTTTCGCCCAGGCAAGGATTTCCGCTCGTTTCTCCTTTGGGAGGTGATCCCATGCCGCTCTCTCCTGCCGCATCGGAAAAGGATGATAATCCTTCCCCAGCAGGGAATGCAGCGGATGGGTATCTACATATGCAGCAAACATTTTATCCCTTCATGCCGGTTGTGGCAATACCCTCGATGAAGTAACGCTGCAGGAACAGGAACACGATGGTCACAGGCAGCAGCGAGCACAGGGACGCAGCCATGATCAGGTTGTAGTCCGCCGAATAGGCCTGAATAAACCGGCGCAGACCTACCTGAATGGTTTTGCGGATATCCGTGGTCAGGTAAATCATGGGGCCCATGTAGTCATTCCATGTATTCACGAAGGTGAAGATGCACAGGGTGGCAATGGCCGGCTTGGACAGGGGCAGCACAATCCGTGCCCAGATGCCGTATTCGCTCAGACCGTCAATGCGAGCAGCCTCGCTCAGGTCATTGGGAATACCCATGTAGAACTGACGCATCAGGAACACGCCGAAGGCGGAGAAGCTCTGCAGCGCCACCAGTGCCCAAATGGTATCATACAGGCCAATGGAGCGCATCATGATGAACTGAGGCACCATGTACACCTGCCACGGCACTGCAATGGTGCCGATGTAGCACATGAACAGCAGGTCACGTCCGCGGAAGTTCATCTTTGCGAAGGCATAGGCCGCAAAGGAGGACGTGAGAATCTGCATGAAAGTCACAATCACTGCCAGGATGGCCGTGTTCTTGAAGTAGGCAAGCAGCGGAACCTTCTCCCAGATCTGCGTATAGTTTTCCCAGTGGAAGGTTTCCGGAATCCACTTCATGGGGATGGAGAATACATCCACGCTGGTCTTCAGGGAAGAGGAAATCATCCACACAAACGGAATCAATGCGATCACCGTCAGTGCCAGCAGGAAAGCATACTTGAAGATCGTGCCGATCACATGCCCCACCGTCAGTTTCTTGCCGGTGTGCTTTTTCTTCGTTACAACCGTTGTCATCTTGCTCGCCTCCCCTTACATGTAGTTAACCCATTTCTTCTCGCCGCGGAACTGGATGTAGGTCACCAGCAGCACGATGGCCAGCAGCACCATGGAAACGGCACTTGCCACGCCATACTGAGCGGATGTGGCAATGCCTTCACCGCCGAAGCTCAGCTCGAAGATGTAGGTAACAAGCATCTTGGTAGAGCGGCCGGGACCGCCCTGGGTCATGATGGCAACCACGTCGTAAATCTTGAAGCAGGAAATTACCAGCATGATGGACACGAAGAAGGTGGTCGGGGTCAGCATGGGCAGGGTCACCTTGGTGAACTTCTGCCAGCCGTTGGCACCGTCCATGGTCGCCGCCTCATACAGCTCCGCCGGCACGCCCTGTAGGCCTGCCAGGTACATCACCATGTAGTAGCCTGCATTCCGCCACACGCTGACAATGATGATGGCCCAGATGGCCAGGTCTCGGCTGGATGTCCAGCTCTTGGTGATGTTGATGCCGAAGAAACTCAGCACCTGATTGACGGGGCCTGTCTTCATCAGCAGGAAGTTCCAGCAAACGCAGATGGCCACCAGCGAGGCAACGTAGGGGAAGAAGAACACAGCACGGAAGAACTTTGCGCCTTTCACGGCCTTGTTCAGCACCAGTGCCAGTCCCAAGGCACAGGCGATGGTAATCGGCACCGTTGCCACGGTGTAGTAGACGGTATTCTTCAGTGCAATGCCCAGATTGCTCTTGGTGAAGCTGAAGTCCTTGAAGATCAGCTTGAAGTTATCCAGCCCGGCCCAGGTGATGTTGGAGCCGCCGCTCCAATTCATGAAGGCCAGCACAATGGAGAAAAGCACGGGGATCAGAGTAAAAACAACAAAGCCGATGAAGTTCGGCGCCAGGAAGGAGTAAGCGATCAGCGTATTGCGCCGCTCCAGCTTCCCCATCTTGCGCTTTCCAACGCTCTTTGTCATGTCGTGCACATCCTTTCGGGCAAAATTCATTGATCAAAACGGAAGCACCGGGATCATACTCTAACCCCACCGGAAACTGAGGCTCCCCTGGCTCCCTGACGGATGGTTTCCCATTTCGTCAAAGCGATGTTACCTATAAAGGAAGGGGGAAGTGCACAGCGCCTCCCCCTTCCCCTTCGAAGTTTGAATTACTTCTTCACGTATTCAGCAGCACGCTCTTCCATTTCCGCAATGCCTTCGTCCACGGTCAGCTCACGGGTCATGATCAGGGTATGCTCTTCGTTAACGATGGTCTTGATTTCGTTGACGCCTTCACCGATAGGCCATTCCAGAGCGATGGAGGTAGGCAGCAGGGCAGCCTTGCTGTTTTCATCGGTGGGGAATCCGTCAGCAGCGGCCAGCACGGTAGCAACAGCCTCGCTCACATAAGCGGGACGGGTGCCGGTAGCAGCGATGGCCTTAGCGCCTTCTTCAGAGCACATCCAAGCGGCGAACTTCCAAGCTTCGTCCTTGTTTGCGCTGGCATTGCTGATGGCGATGCCGGTGGGAGAACCGAAGGAAGAACCGGCAGCTACGCCTTCCTGGTGAGGAACAGCCACGATGCCCCAGTTCATGGAAGCAGTGCCGTCCTTGATGTAGCCGATGAGGGTGGAAGCGTACCAGTAGCCCATGGGCATCATGGCGATGTTGCCCTGTGCAAATGCGCCGGAGTAGTGGAGGCCGGAAGCCTTCAGTTCGTCATAGCTCATGCACACGCCTTCATCTTCCAGGCTCTGATACAGGTTGTAGAAATACTTCAGATCAGAGTATTCGCCGTCTGCCAGGGTGTTCACGCCATCGCACACAGACCAGTTAGCCACGCAGGACAGCCAGGTGTGATAGTGGGTGCCGTAAGCGCCGGTCTTTTCATGGATGTCGCGAGCCATCTGCGCATATTCATCCCAAGTCCAGTCGTTGGTGGGATAGTCCATGCCAGCCTGGTCGAACAGATCCTTGTTGTAGAACATAACCCAGTAGTCTGCACGGAAGGGCAGTGCATACTGCTGGCCGTCGGTCAGCCCCACATAGCAGCTGTCCATGCCGGCGTACTTGGTCATATCCGTGCCGTCTGCCTTGATGTACTCATCCATGGAGACGATCAGGCCTTCCTTGGCCCAGTTCTGCATGTCGGAAAGCTCCTTCACGCAGTACAGATCCGTGGTGTCGCCGCCGGACAGCATGGTGCTGGCCTTCACGTTGTAGTCCTGAGATGCCAAGTCCACCCATTCGATGGTCACGTCAGGATTGGCCGCTTCGTAGCCTTCCTTAATGGCGGTGTAGTAGGGGGTGCTGCTGATATCCCATCCAGCAACCTTCAGGGTCGTTTCTGCCATCGCAGGTGCCATGGTGGCAACCATCATCGCGGCAAGCAAGCCAGCAACCAGTTTCTTCATCGTGATTTCCTCCTTGTAACGTGCTTTGGTGATACTTTTGCAATGTTACCGTTTACATCGCCTATCTTTTCAGGCTTTGTTATTCCTTCACATTGCCGTTCCTCACCTTGTTGCCTTCATTATAGCCTTGTTCTATTCATAAGTCAAGCACTTTTTGGTTTTTTTTCGCCCATTTTTTTCATTGTCTTCGCAAATTGCTGTCATTGTCTTGAAATTTCGTTATTGTTACCGATAACATTTTTTCTTGCATTTTGTCTTGTTGTCAACTATAATAAAGTTACAAAGGGAGGTCATTACCCATGGAGAAGAAGGTAACCATCTACGATATTGCCCGGGAGGCCGGTGTCTCCACCGCCACCGTCACACGGGTCACTTCCGGTGATGCACGGGTCAAGGCCAGCACCCGGGAGAAAGTGCAGCAAATCATCGACCGCTATGCTTATGCCCCCAGCGCCGCCGCCAGAGATCTGGAGCGCGGGCATTCCCATTCCTTAGCCATCGTGCTGCCTCAGATCATTAACCCCTACTTTACCCGCATGTATGAGGCTGCTCACACCGCCGCTGTGGAAAACGGCTACACCATGTGGCTTTTTCAGGCAGAGGATCACAAGCCCATTGCCAAAGATTTGGTGGATGAGCTGATTCGCCGCCGGTTTGACGGAGCGGTCTTTGCCGGCAACATTTGGGGCAGCGAGCGTTCCGGCCTTTGCGAAGCGCTGTCCAGACTGCACCATCACATGCCGGTGGTAGCCATCTGTCCCCCGGCTACGGAGCTGGACTGCATCTGCATTCACAGCGACCTGGTAGGATGCTCCCGGCTGCCGGTGCGGCACCTGCACACCCTGGGGCATCGGCGAATTGCCTTCATCGGCGGCTCCATGCAGTTTCACGACTACAGCAAGCGGGGTGAAAATTTCCTCGAAGAACTGAGAGAACTGGGCCTGCCGGACGACCCGGCCTATCATGTGGACTGCGGCTACGATGCAGAAAGCGGCGAGCGAGCCGTGCTGCGGATGCTTTCCGGCCTGCCGAAGAGCCACTGGCCCACCGGCATCATTGCGTTCAACGATTTGGTGGCCTTGGGTGCCCTCAAGCAGCTGAAGAAAATGGGACTCCGCATTCCGGAGGATGTGGCAGTCATCGGCTGTGACAACCAATTCTTCTGCCCCTACACCGATCCGCCCCTGACCTCCGTGGAACTGTACCCGGAAGAAATGGCGCAAAGTGCCGTGCGAGAGCTACTTTTCTCCAAGGACAATTCCAGGCCTTCCTTTGCCATGATGCGGGAAGCTTCCCTGATTGTCCGGGAAAGCTGCGGTGCAAAGCTTGGGTATCGAAAGTTAGGATAAAAGAATCGAAAAAACGTCGCAGAAAGAGCGTGAATAGCACTTGACATGAAAGGGCTTACGTGCTATTCTGTAAGCGAATTCGAACAGCGTTCATCATTGTGAACGGAGGTGTGACATGGCAGAGGTCGCAAATCGAACATTGCAGCGGGGGCTGAACGTGCTGGAGCTTTTAAGCGAGCATCCGGACGGTCTTGAGCTGCATGAGATTGCCGACATGCTGTCCATGCCCAAATCCAGTGCTCACAACCTGATGCAGACTCTGCTGACCATGCGCTACGTTCGGCTGACCCCGGGTGCGCAGTACCAGCTGACGCTGAAGACCTTTGAGGTCGGGGCGGCTGTGGTACAGGGAACGGATATCAATCAGATTGTGCGTCAGTACATGATGAAGGCCTTCAACGAATGCAACGAAACCATGCACTGTGGTGTATTGGCCGGGCGAAAGGTGCTGTACATCGATAAAATCGAGAGCACCCGCTCCATTCGCATGGCCAGCCACGTTGGCATACAGATGCCTCTGCACGCCACCGCCATGGGAAAAGCCTTCCTTGCCGCTATGCCGGAGGAGGAAGCCCGTCGGCTCCTGATGAGCGAAAACCTTGAGCAGCTTACCCCCCATACCATCACCGATGCGGATGCGCTGATGCTTCAGCTTCGGGAGATTCGGCAAAGGGGCTGGGCGCTGGAGGATGAGGAAAACACGGAAAGCGTGTGCTGCGTGGGGGTTGCCGTTCTGGATCGGGACGGAAAGCCTGCCTACGCGCTGAGCGTTTCCGCGCCTTCCTTCCGCATGAATGAGGAGCTGCAGGAAACCTATGGCGCGCTGCTCATCACTGCCAAGCATCGCATTGAGCGCGTTCTGCGTGCTCTTTGAGAAACACATGCTGAATCGAACATGGAAAGGATGTTGAATCATGGATTTTCTGGAGAAGCTGTCCCTGGCCGGTCTGGTTCCCGTCATCGCCATCAATGATGCAGAAGATGCTGTGCCGCTGTGCAAGGCACTGAGCGACGGCGGTCTGCCTGTTGCTGAGATCACCTTCCGCACCGCTGCCGCTGAGGAAGCAATCCGTCGGGTGCACGAAGCTCTGCCGAATGTGCTGCTGTGCGCCGGCACCGTGCTGACCACCGAGCAGGTGGATCGTGCCGTGGCCGCAGGTGCTGCCGCCATCGTTTCCCCCGGCCTGAATCCTGAAGTTGTGAAGTACTGCCTGAGCAAGAACATTCCCGTATGCCCCGGCACCGCCAATCCTTCCGACCTGGAAGTGGCACTGTCCCTGGGTCTGCACACGGTGAAGTTCTTCCCTGCCGAAGCACTGGGCGGCCTGAAGCTGATCAAGGCCATGTCTGCCCCCTACGGCGCCATGAAGTTCATGCCCACCGGCGGCATCAACGAGAACAACATGCTGGACTATCTGGCCAACCCCAAGGTAGTGTGCTGCGGCGGCAGCTGGATGGTACCCGGCGATGCTGTGGCTGCTAAGGACTGGGATCGCATCACCGAGCTGACCCGTTCCGCTGTGAACAAGATGCTGGGTCTGGAGCTGCGCCATGTGGGCATTAACTCCGGCGACCCCGACACGGCCATGAAGGATGCAGAAGCCATCTGCAAGCTGCTGGGCTGGACCGTGAAGGACGGCAACAGCTCCACCTTCGCCGGCACCGGCTTCGAAATGATGAAGAAGCCCGGCCGCGGCAAGAATGGCCACATCGCCATCGGCTGCAATAACATCAAGCGCGCCAAGTGGCACCTGGAGCAGCGCGGCTTTGCCTTCGATGAGGACAGCGCTGTTGTGAAGGAAGGCAAGCTGATTGCCATCTACCTGAAGGATGAAATCGGCGGCTTCGCTTTCCATCTGGTGCAGAAGTAAGATATCCCCTCATTTTTCGATAGGATCTGTAAGGAGGTTTTTCCCATGGCTAAGGTTGTTACTTTCGGTGAAATCATGCTCCGTCTGAAGTCCCCGGGATATGAGCGTTTTTTCCAGTCCCCCAGCCTCGAAGCCACCTTCGGCGGCGGCGAAGCTAACGTGTCCGTTTCTCTGGCCAACTATGGCATGGACACTGCTTTCGTTTCCGTGCTGCCCAAGAACGACATTGGTGAGGCCTGCATCCGTGAGCTGCGTGGCTTCGGCGTGGACGTAAGCAATATCGTTCGTACCGACGGCCGTATGGGCATCTACTACCTGGAGACCGGTGCCGTGCAGCGCCCCTCCAAGGTGATCTATGACCGTGCCGGCAGTGCCATCTGCAATGCCAAGGTGGGCGACATCGACTGGAAGAAGGCCTTTGAAGGTGCTACCTGGTTCCACCTGACCGGCATCACCCCCGCCATCAGCGAAGGTGCTGCAGAGCTGTCCCTGGAAGCCGTGAAGGCTGCCAAGGAAATGGGTCTGCACGTGTCCTGCGACCTGAACTACCGCAAGAACCTGTGGAAGTACGGCAAGCGTGCCGATGAAGTGATGACCGAGCTGGTCAAGTATGTTGACACCGTCATCGCCAACGAGGAAGACTTCCAGAAGTCCCTGTGCCTGAGCGTTGAGTCCTCTGCCGCCGTGGAAGAGGGTCAGATCAATGTAGACAACTACAAGAAGATCGCCGCCCTGGCCATGGAAAAGTATCCGAACATCAAGCGTGTTGCCATCACCCTGCGTGAAAGCAAGAGCGCTAACCACAACGACTGGAGCGCCTGCCTGTACAACGGCAAGGACTTCTTCCTCTCCCGCAAGTATGCCATCACCGACATCGTGGACCGTGTTGGCGGCGGCGACAGCTTCGGCGGCGGCCTGATCTACGGCCTGAACACCTATGCTGACGAGAAGACCGCTCTGGAGTTCGCTGTGGCTGCTTCTTGCCTGAAGCACACCATCAACGGCGACTTCAACCGTGTGTCCGTTGCTGAGGTTGAGAGCCTGATGAAGGGTTCCGGCACCGGCCGCGTACAGCGCTAATTCCCCCGACATTCAGCGATTTTCCTTCACATATCACAAGGCGCAGCCTCCATGATGGAGACTGCGCTCTTGCTTTTGGGCTTTATGCAATCACAAGCTCTACCGGGCAATGATCCGAGCCGAAGATTTCAGGATGAATGCAGGCGCTCTGTAGGCGGGGTTTCAGTGCCTCCGAAACAAGGAAGTAGTCAATGCGCCATCCCGCATTGTTATCCCGGGCATGGAACATATAGGACCACCAGCTGTACGCCCCCGTTTCCTCCGGGTGAAAATAGCGGAAGGTATCAATGAATCCGTTTTCCAGCAGAGCGGTCATTTTGCCCCGTTCACTCAGGGTGAAGCCGGCGTTGTTCTGATTGGTGGCCGGATTCTTCAAGTCGATGGGCTGATGAGCCACATTCAGGTCGCCGCACAGGATCACAGGCTTGGTTTGCTCAAGGGTTTTCAGGTAATGGAGGAAATCATCCTCCCAGCGCATGCGGTAGCTGAGTCTGGTCAGTTCCCGCTTGCTGTTGGGCGTGTACACCGTCAGCAGGTAGAAGTCTCCCATGTCCAGCGTAATAATCCGGCCTTCATGGTCGTGCTCCTCCACACCCATGCCATAGGTTACCTGCAAAGGCTCCTGCTTAGTGAAGATGGCCGTGCCGGAATAACCTTTCTTTTCCGCATAGTGCCAATACTGGTGATAGCCCGGAAGATCCAGTTCCACCTGCCCCGGCTGCACCTTCGTTTCCTGCAGGCAGAACACATCTGCATCCAGCGTGCGGAAACTTTCCATAAAGCCCTTGCTCATGGCCGAGCGAATGCCGTTCACATTCCAGGAAATCAGCTTCATTGTCTTCTTCCTTTACGGTGAAAAAATCCGGCAGCGTTGTGCTGCCGGACTCATTATAAGCGTTGCTTCTTCTTGGTGTCAACCGTTGATCCTTCTGATGTTAATATCCCCCGTCAACGCCTTCAGTTCCACCACAGGTCCTTCATCGCTGAAGCAGAAACCATTGCAGTTGATATTCCGCAGGGAGGACTGCTGTCCAAGATTGATTTTTTCAATCTCCTTAGGCAAGTACACCGTAATGTCCCCATTGGTGTTCTTGGCTGTGATCTGCTGAATCTCCGTGCCGAAGGACATCGTCATGTCTCCGTTAATGCACTTCGTTTGTACTCTCCGGAAGTGTCCGTCCACATCCCCGTCGCCTGAAACGATGGTCAAGGCAAGCTCAGGGCAGGTGCCGTCAATGCGCACATCCCCGCTGACAGCATCCACCTTCATAGACTCTTTCACCAACAGATGCCGTGCCTTCACATCCCCGGAAGCGGTGTTGATGGTTGCCGTCTCGTCACAGGACAAGCGATCTGCATCCAGATCCCCGGAGCTGCTGTTGTAACGGAAGGATGTCAAGCGAACATCATGTGCCTTCAAATCTCCAGCGGAAGTGAGCACCGTCACTTTCGGCTGAATGTGTTCGGGCACAGTCACCGTCACTTGTTCCACGTAATGGATATGGCCGCTCAAGGACTGCCGAATCATGTTCCAGATGTTCTTACCGCTGAAAACAAAATCCTCATCGCTTTGCTTCCTTCGATTTTGCTTTTCCTGCTGGGAGATGTTCAGCGTTCCGCCCATTAAGTCAATCAGCGGATCCATTTCACCATCCCAGATCACGTGCACCTTTTCATCTGCGGAAGGCGCCAGGATCACATCGGCGGCACTCATGATAACCTTGATGGTGTCGATTTCCTGCGTATCAAAGGCACGGTCATGATAGGTTTCTTCCTGCGCCTCTTGAGTTTCTTGTGCCTCTTCTGTCGTTTTGTTTTCCTTCTTCGGATACTTGCCAATGACTTCTTCCATGCCCTTCAGGCTTTCCAGTACGGCCGCAATGGCATCTTCTTCGCTCACGCCTTCCCGAAGAAGGTCTGCATAGCGGGTCTGGCAATTATCCATCAGTTCATCATGCATTGCCTTGACTTCATCCGTCCGGATCACGTCATGAAACAGTGCATCTACAATGCTGCTTACTCGTTCGTTCATGGTTCTGCCTCCATCAGCAAAGTATCAATCAGCTTTCTTGTTTCCTGCCAGGTTTCTCGATCCTGTGCCAGACGCTGCCGGCCTTCTTCCGTAATGGCATAATATCTGCGCCGTGCGCCTGTGTTCTCGTCCCCCCAGTAGGAGCGGATCAGGCCTGCGCCCTCCAGTCGGCGGAAGGCCGTGTACAGTGTTGCTTCCTTCATCTCAAAGGATCCGCCGCTTACCTCGGAAACCTTTTTGTTAATTTGATAGCCGTAGCTATCGCCTTCGGACAACTGCCGAAGGATGATGGTATCCGTATATCCCCGAAGGATATCAGCCGAAAGGGTCATGGTTTACCGCCCCTTTCTTTCTTCTTTCCGCTTCTTAGGCACACGAGTATCTGTTTCGTGCCGGCGCAGTTCATCCAGCCGCCAATCCCGCCAGTCATCATGAGAAAGCAAGCCCATATATTCAATCATCACGAATTCCTCCTTCAGGGCATCCTTCGAAGAGATGCCGCCCATAGCTCCTCGCCACGAGATACATAATACTCCTTGATACCTCGTCTGTCAAGGTATCTTGTCAGACAAATTCATATTTTTTTCGCCGAGCTATTGCAACGTCGTTGTCCCTTCGCTACAATAGCAGTGGAGTACCGGTTAAGGAGGAACACCCATGGACGCTGATGAAAATGTTTTGGTTCTCACTGATGACGAGGGCAACGATGTGCCCTTTGAGATTCTTGAGGATCTTACCCTTGATGATACCCGTTATGTGCTGCTGGCTGCCATGAATGAGGACGAGGATGAAGACGACGGCATCCTGATCTTCCGAGTGGAAGCGGATGCGGAGGGCAACGAGTCCTTCCTGCCGGAGGAAGACGCTCATATGCTGCAGCGCGTGCTGGACACCTACATTGTGGATGATGAAGGCAACAGCTATGCGGAAGAGGATTTCGTACCGGCGGAATGATGTGAACCCTTTCAAACTTGGATGGAAGCAAACAAATGCCCCATACGTGCAAGGTACTTTGATTTCCTGCACGCATGGAGCATTTTGCTTATTTAGGAGTATGGCACGATATGCAGCAGGTAAGGCAGTGTTGATACCCACTGCCAATCCGCACGGGAAAATTCACTTCTTTTCCACCACAACCCCGCCGGTTTTCCAAATAGCGTTAGCCGGGACAACGCCCCGCACGCAGCTCAGCGGATAAATGTTGCTGTTGCGGCCGATCACGGTGCCGGGGTTCAGCACGCTGTTGCAGCCTACTTCCACATAGTCCCCCAGCATGGCGCCCATTTTCTTGAGACCGGTGGCGACATCTTCTCCCTGACCATGGACAACTACCGGCGTTTTGTCACTCTTCACATTGGATGTAATGGAGCCGGCGCCCATATGGCTCTTGTAGCCAAGGATGCTGTCGCCAACATAGTTATAGTGAGGCGTCTGCACGGAATCAAAGAGAATCACGTTTTTCAGTTCGACGGAATTGCCCACCACGCAGTTTTCCCCCACCAGTGCCGCACCACGAATGAATGCGCAGTGCCGCACTTCGGTTCCTGCGCCGATGATGCAAGGAGCACCCAAATAGGCCGTGTGGGCAACAACGGCGGTACGGTGCACCCACACCTGTGGTGCCACTTCCGTATAATCCTGGGGATCCAAGTGGCTTCCGATTTCCGCAATCAGCTGCTTGATGCCGGCCAGTGCTTCCCAAGGATAGGTAAAGCGGGACAGATAGTCCTTCGCCAAGGTGTGATCCAAATCGTACAGATCTTGAATGGTCAGCATCACTGCTCGCCCTCCTTCCGGTATGTCTGCATGCGCTTGGCCAGCACTTCAGGCCTTGCAACGGAGTAGCCGAAGAAGCCCAGCACATCCGCCGCCTTCTGATAAACGCCATGGGTGTAGCACACAAGACCGGAACGTTCCAGATGGAGAGAGCCATCTGCATCGAAAAGGTCTTCACGCACCTGCACGCTCACAACCTCGCCGATGAACATATCATGGCTGCCAAGCTCCAGCACCTGCCGCACCTTGCACGCCAGATAAGCCGGGCATTCCGCAACGGCAGGCGCATAAGTCATGCCTTCAGCAGGCATGGCATGCAGCCCGGTGGCAGCAAACTTATCCCCGTCCCTGCCGGAACGGACGCCGCAATAGTCCATTGCCTTGCAGCGTTCCTCATCCACCAGGTTCACGACAAATTCGCCGCTTTCCTTGATCATATCATGAGAGTAACGCTTCTTCTGGACGCTGATGGAAACCATGGGCGGATCCGAGTTCACCGTTCCTGCCCATGCGATGGTCAGCATATTAGGCTTTGCGCCTTCCTCCTTGCCGCAGCAGGATACAAGCACCGCAGGCACAGGGTTCAGGAAGGTACAAGGCTGCAGAGAACGAAATTGATTCATAGGTCGATCTCCTTCTTCTTTCACAGATCAATTCCTTTACGAAACGACGGCTTTAGTGTACAATGTTTTCATGCAGCTGTCAATCACGTGCGCAAGGAGGGTTTCGCCATGGGTTATCATCCCAGACATCGAGCCAACGAGAAGCAGTATCGCCGCACCCATTTTCTTTCACGGCTGATTACTTTCCTCATCCTGCTGGTGCTGATCGGCTATCCCTTCTTTGAGCCCTTCAATATTCAGGTGGATCGGCAAACCCTTACGTCCTCTGACCTGAGCAGCGACATTGGCACGCTGCAGATTGTTTATGTAACAGACATCCACATGGGAAACTTTTTCAGTCAGAGCCGTGCCAATGAGTTGATCAGCCAGATCAACGCCATCAACCCGGACCTGATTCTCCTCGGCGGTGATTACGCCACCGATGCAGAAAGTGCCGTCAATTTCTTCAAAAACAGTACGAAGTTCCACGCCCGGTACGCCGTGTGCGCCGTGGTGGGCGATGCGGATCGGGCAGGTGCCAGCTCCAACCTGAGCGAACTCCGTGCCGCTATGGTCAGCGCCGGTGTAACGCCCCTGATCAATGATGTGGCGCAGATTCGCATCGGCAGCAGCTCCGTATGGATTGCCGGGCTTGATGATGCTTCCTCCGGCTCGCCAAGCCTTTCTACCCTGTCCGCCAAGGTAAACAAGGATGACTACGTCATTTTCATGAGCCATACACCCAGCGTCATTCCCGATGCCTTAAAGGCCACCAGTGCCGACGGCTCAACCGCTTGGTTTGATCTTGGTCTTTTCGGGCACACCCACGGCGGTCAGGCACCTTACCTGGGCAGTGTACTGGGGCTGACCACCGATATTCAGGAGCGGTACATTTCCGGCTGGCTGAATGAGAATCGCATTCCCCTGCTGATTTCCAACGGTATCGGCACAGTGGGGCTGCCCATTCGTGTGTTCCACCAGCCTCAATACCATGTGATCACCGTGAAATACGGCAAGTAACGCTTACATCCAAGAATCCTTCGAATCATGAAAAAGCCCAGCCTGACCGTGCATTTCATTGCCAAGCGGTCAGGCTGGGTTTCTGTTAATCTGTCAGGGTTAAAGTCTTGGTGGCGCTGTCATAATCAGCCTGCAGTCCACAGAAGTTTTGCAGGAAGGAGAGACGAACCAGAAGGGTTTCGCCGTCCATGGCGAAATCTCCGGCAGCTGCAGGCGTGTACACATCGTTCAGCCAAGTCTGATATCCGGCTTCCGCCGTTCCAATGACTACGCTATGGCTGTTCAGCGCAATGTTAAAGCTATCCTCCGTGACAGCTGTCTTTGTCCATGCAGGCACGGCAGCCATCAAATCATCCAAGGAAATGTAGACATCGCCGCCTTCAGCCATGTAGACCTTGGGGGTAACACTGGTGGTCACATTTCCCTCTGTGGAAAGAATCGTCAGGCCGCTGCCGTTCAGGGTAACGGTAACATTCTCCACAGGGGTAACAGTCACGCTGCTGACGGCGGAAGGCGTAGCGGTCGGAGAAGGATCCGGCGTAGGCGTAACGGTTGCTTCCACTTCAGCAGTCGCAGCGGTAACCTCTTCCAGCGCAGGCGGTTCTTCATCCGGGGATTCCGTAGGTGCAGGCGTGGGCGTAGCAGTGCCCGGATAAGGCACCACATCCTCGCTCTCAAAGAGAATGGTTTGGGTCGCGCGGCCTGCCACACCATCCTGATTCAGCCCGTTGTAGTATTGGAAGCGAAGCACGGCTCGGCGGGTCTGTCCGCCATAGGCGCCATCGGCTTTGCCGGTCAGGTAACCCAGCTCAATCAGCCGTTCCTGCACCTTTTTCACACTGTCTCCCCGATCGCCCTGGGTAAGGTTCTTATAGCTTGTATTCGGGGTGATGGTGGGCTGAGGCACAGGCGTCGCCGTAACAACCACGGGCACACCGGCAACCGTGATGGTGGGCACTTCCGTAGTGGCTGCCGTATCCGGCGCAGGGGTCACAATGGCAACAGGGGTAGCCGTCGGGGTGGGCGTTGCCTCAGGCAGCGGTTCGCCCTGCATGGAGGCTGCTAAGGTTGCGGTCATGTAGACCAGCAATGTTTTCAAAAAGTCCATGACATTTTCTCCTTTCGGCCAAGGACGATGTCTCTTCCGTCATCATAACGATTCGGAAGAGACAATCCATCCCATCATTGCTGAATACCGTTTGGCTGGAACAGGGATACAGCCCACGCCTGATCAATGCAGATTTTCTCTCCCCGGTCAGGCGGAAGAAAAGCGGAAAAGCGCCGTTCCAGATCGTCGTACATTTCTCTTGAAAATTCGGCATGATAAAGGGATTCGCTGTGATAGGGGCAGATCAGGAACTCCTGATAGAAAACCTTGTCAACCAGTGCAACCCGATAAAGCTTCTTATCAGGGAACTTTTGATGAAAGCCATGGACAATGGGCAGCTTGCACAACTCAATGATCCGATCATCCAGTCCCAAATAGCCCAGCCGAATCTTTTCCGCCAAATCGGCAGGCAGATGCACCTCACGAATCCGATATTCGGATAGCGATCCGATGTCGCCCAGTTTCTTAATCTGTCTATCCATCAAAAGGGAGCAAAGCTTATCCTCTTCCTCGCCTTCCAAGTAGAACAGGTACTTGTTGACCGGGTCGAAGTATGCCATGGGCAGGAAAGAGTCCTCCTCCCTGCCGCAGTGCGGGCAGTGAAAGTCGAAGAAGGTTCCCTGCAGAATGGCATCGGTGGCTTCCGGCATCTCGGCGCTGTTGACCACCTGGCACAGAGGTCTGGGATACTTTTTCTTGCATCTCGGACATTCGATCAGCACTTCCGGTCCACCGTACGGTTTGCTTTCCATCTGCTTCCCTCCTTCACCCGCAGGCAAGGACGCTTACTGCTCCTTGATCTTCTCCAGATATTCCTCGTAGTTGCACAGATAATCGGCAATGGTGCCGTCCGGCTTAATCTCAATGATCCGATCCGCAATGGTGGAAATGAACTGGTGATCCTGGCTAGTGAAAATCACATTGCCGGGGAAGTTAATCAGCGCATTGTTGACCGCCGTGATGGACTCCAGATCCAGGTGGTTGGTGGGCTGATCCAGCATGACAAAGTTTGCGCCAGAGAGCATCATGCGGGACAGCATGCACCGCACCTTTTCGCCGCCGGACAGGACGCTGACCTGCTTATATACATCATCTCCCCGGAAAAGCATCCGTCCCAGCAGGTCACGCATGTCGCTCTCCAGCATGTTGGCCGGGCAGTACTGAGCGAACCACTCCAGCATGTTCTTATCACAGCCGTTGAAGTAAGGGGAATTATCCTTGGGGAAATAGCTGGTGGAAATGGTCACGCCCCACTTCACCGTACCGGCATCAGGCTGAATCTCTTCTGCCAGAATGCGGAACAGTGCGGTCTGTGCCTGCTCGTTGGAGCCGACCAGAGCAATCTTCTGCCCCTTCTGTACCAGGAAGGAAACATCCTTCAGCAGCTGCACACCGTCCTGGGTGTAGTTAATGCCGGTAACCTGCAGAATGTCCTTGCCGGCTTCCCGGTCAGGCGTGAAGCACACCCAGGGATAGCGGCGAGAGGAAGCAGGCATCTGTTCCATGGTCAGCTTGTCCAGCAGCTTGCGGCGGCTGGTGGCCTGCTTGGCCTTGGACTTGTTGGAGGAGAAGCGCTGAATGAAGGACTGCAGCTCCCGAATCTTGTCCTCGTTCCGCTTCTTCTGATCCTTCATGATGGACTGCATCAGCTTGGAGGATTCATACCAGAAGTCGTAGTTGCCCACGTACATCTTAATCTGATTGTAGTCAATATCCACGATATGGGTGCAGATATTATTCAGGAACCAACGGTCGTGGCTGACCACGATCAGCGTTCCGGGGAAGTCCATCAGGAAATCCTCCAGCCAGGCAACAGACCGGTTATCCAGGTTGTTGGTAGGCTCGTCCAGCAGCAGAATGTCCGGGTTGCCGAACAGTGCCTGTGCCAGCAGTACTTTGAACTTTTCGCCGCCCTTCAGGTCACCCATCAGGGTATAGTGCATCTCCGTAGGCAGCCCCAAGCCGGTCAGCAGGGTGGCCGCATCGCTTTCCGCATTCCAGCCGTCCAGCTCGGCAAATTCACCTTCCAGCTCGGCGGCCTTTTCGCCGTCTGCTTCAGAGAAGTCAGGCTTGGCGTACAGGGCGTCCTTCTCCTTCATGATATCGTAAAGGCGCTGGTTGCCCATGATGACAGTGTCCAGCACAGGATACGCGTCATATTTGAACTGATCCTGCTTCAGGGTGGAAAGCCGCTGTCCTTCCGGGATGACCACGGAACCGGTGGTAGGCTCCAATTCGCCGGAGAGAATCCGCAGGAAGGTGGATTTCCCGGCACCGTTTGCACCGATAATGCCGTAGCAGTTGCCGGGCAGGAATTTCAGATCAGCGCCGGAGAAAAGCTTTTGACCGCCGAAGGTCAGGGAAAGGTTGTTAACTGTAATCATGGCAGCTCCTTTAGTATTCTTGATCGCATCCTATCATACCATAATTTCTAAAAAAAAGCGATAGCAAGAATGAAAATCCTTGGAGGCTGAGGCGTTCGGCCGAAGCAGAGCAAACGCTTGCCTGCGCTTGCAAAAATCCCGTGTATGGGTTATACTTGTTACGGTGGCGTGGCTTCGCCCTTGTTTGCGTACAAAGGTGAGGCTGCGGCACGGAAAGAGCCGTAAGGCCTTGATCTGATAAACTAAGGAGGATTCCTGATGAAACTGATTATTGCCATTGTCCAGGACGAGGATGCATCCCGCCTGGTTTCCAACCTGATGAACGAGGGCTATAGCGTAACCAAGCTGGCGACCACCGGCGGCTTTCTCCGTGCCGGCAACACCACGCTGCTTCTTGGCGTAGAGGACGATAAGTTCCAGGGCGCCATGGATATCATCGAGAAGGTCTGCAAGTCCCGCAAGCAGATTGCCACTGCACCTTCCAGCATGTCCGGCATGGGCGGCACGTCCTATTCCCCCATCCCGATTGAGGTAACCGTAGGCGGCGCAACCGTGTTTGTGCTGACGGTGGATCAGTTCCTGAAGCTGTAAGAGCAGCATAGGGAGGAAATGTAAAGGTGGCTGATACTTCCGCCGCGCCCTTGCTTCGTGATTTTGCACCGCAGGGCGCTGTTTATGATGGATTGATGAAGACCCTGAAGGAAGGCACGTTTGTGCATGCCTATCTGATCAGCGGCCTGAGCGGCATGGGAAAGAAGACCCTGGCTCGGCGGATTGCCCAGTACCTGATGTGCCGTGAGGAAGACAAGCCCTGCGGTCACTGTTCCGGCTGTATGCAGGTGATGGATGATAATCACCCGGACGTGATGACGGTTGTGCCTGAAAAGGGAAAGAACGTCATCTCCGTCGGTGTCATGCGGGAAGTGATTAAAGCCGTCGGTGAACACACCTATGAAGGCGGCTACCGCGTGATCATCATCCCCCAGGCAGAGAAAATGAACGGCGCCGCACAGAACTGCCTGCTGAAGACCCTGGAGGAGCCTGTTCCGGGAGTTGTGTTTCTGCTGATTGCGGAAGCACCGGAGCAGCTGCTGCCTACCATCATCAGCCGGTGCAGGTCGCTGAAGCTGCATCCGTGGGATGATCAGGTGCTGCGCCGTGTACTGAAAGATCACGGCATCGAGGATCATCGGTGTGAGGAAGCCATCCGCGTCAGCGGCGGGTCCATCGGCAAGGCACTCGCCATTGCGGCGGATGAGGATTACTGGCTGCGGCGGAAAAGCGTCATGGAGGATTTTTTTTCTCTGCAGGAGCGAAGCGATATTCTCCGTATTTCCACCAAGTGGAAAGATAAAAAGGATGACGCGCCCGAGCTTCTTGACGATGTGGAAGACATGATCCGCACCTTGTTGATGGTTCGCCTGAATCGTCTGCCGGAGAGCGCGGCTGCCGATTTTCCCGCATCGTGGCAGCGTATGGCGAAGGAAGCCCCTTATGATCATTTTTCAGCACTCATCGATGCCGTTTGGCAGGCACGCAAAATGCGTCAAAATCAGGTAACGTGGCAGGCGGTAGTGGAAAAGCTGCTGTTTAGTCTGATGGAGGAAAGCGTCCGATGGTAAATGTAATTGGCGTTCGATTTCAGAACGCCGGGAAACTTTATTTCTTTGACCCGGGTCCTTATTGGCCCACGCCCGGGGATTTCGTTATTGTAGAAACCACCCGGGGCATTGAATTTGGCGAGGTTGTGACAGGCGTTCGGGAATTAAACGATGAGCAGCTGTCCTCTCCCCTCAAGCAGGTGGTGCGTATCGCCAGCGCCCAGGATGTGCAGCATGCAGAAGAAAATAAGCTGCATGAAAAAGAGGCCTATGCCATCTGCCAGAAAAAAATTGGCGAACACAAGCTGGATATGAAGCTGGTGTCGGTGGAGTATACCTTCGACAACAGCAAAATTCTGTTCTACTTTACGGCCAACGGTCGGGTGGATTTCCGCTCCTTGGTGAAGGATTTGGCAGCCGTCTTCAAAACCCGGATTGAGCTGAGGCAGATCGGCGTTCGTGACGAAGCGAAGATGCTGGGCGGACTTGGTCCCTGCGGACGCCCCATTTGCTGCGGTGCTTTCCTGGGCGACTTCCAGCCCGTGTCTATCAAAATGGCCAAGGAACAGAACCTGTCCCTGAACCCCACCAAGATCAGCGGCGTTTGCGGCAGGCTGATGTGCTGCCTGAAGTATGAGCAGGATAATTACGAGCAGACCCGCAAGCGTATGCCTAAGGTCGGCAAGGAAGTGTCCACGCCTGACGGTCCCGGCGTGGTGTGGGACTTGAACATCATCAAAGAGTCTGTTCGGGTGCGGATTCAGAAGGGCGACAGCAGCGAGCTGAAGGATTATCCTCTGGATCAGATTCAGCGGATCGGTGCTCCGGCTGCAGTGCCTGCCGAAAGCACCGACAGCGAAGCTTCCGCCATGCCTGCCGAAAGCGAAACGACCGTGCAGACGGAAGAAACGGTGCAGCAGCCTGCCGAGCCTGCTGAAACACCAGCAGCAGAGCCGAAGCCGGCTGAGGCACCCGTCAAGGCCGAACGTCCGGTTCGCCAGCGTGAGCGGAAGCCGGAACGAAACGCGGAAAAGGCTCAGCCTGCCCGTCCCACTCGCAACGACTTGCCGAAGGAAAAGAACAAGCCTGCTGCCGAAAAGCCGGCTGCTCCTGCCGAGCAAAAACCGGCTGCCAGTCCGTGGAAGCAGGCGGTAGAGCAGGCCCTTCGTGCCGCCATGGGTGAGGAAAAGGATGAGCAGGTAACAGCCGCCATCGATCCGGAAGATCACGAGGATACGCACCTGTTCGAGGAAACGCCTGACGAGGACGATACCATTTGAGTCCCGTTGCCCGCATTGTCATTTTTGTTACAATCACCCCCTTGAAAAATTCTGACCGGCATGGTATCATAGTGCCGTAGGAATCATGTGGGAACCAGCCCACGTGGTAATTTTATAGGAGGTGAAACACCATGGCATACAAGATTTCCGATGACTGCATTAGCTGCGGCAGCTGCGAGGCTGAATGCCCCGTGTCCGCTATCTCTGAGGGCGACGGCAAGTACGAAATCGATCCCGATAAGTGCATCGAGTGCGGCGCTTGCGCAGGCGTCTGCCCCGTTGGTGCTCCCGCTCAGGCTTAATGTAGCGTATAACGTACATGAAAATCTCGTCGCAATGCAATGCGGCGGGATTTTTTTGTGGTGTTATTTGCTTGGAAGGAGCCGACATCAACCGCTCTGTTTTTCGTCTGTTTTTACGGCATAAGGACGCTGTACCATCCTTGTGCAGGCCGACAAAGTATGATATAGTGAAGCAGGCTGCGCACTGGACGGTAGCTGTTCCGGGTACGCTTGCAACATTTATCGGAATGCGATCATGATGAAAGGAATGTATGATTTCGTTTTTGAAATGATCATACAAGCAAAAGCAATGGCAAAGATTCATATGAAAACGCCACTGGTGGAGATGGACGGAGACGAAATGACCCGAATTCTCTGGGCGGATATTAAGAAGCTGCTGATTGAGCCTTTTGTGGATTTGAAAACCGAGTATTACGACCTAGGGCTGAAGCACCGGGACGAAACCCGGGATCAGGTGACCATCGACAGCGCCTTGGCCACCAAGAAGTACGGTGTGGCTGTTAAGTGTGCCACCATTACCCCCAATGCCCAGCGGGTGGAAGAATATCATCTGCACGAAATGTGGAAGAGCCCCAACGGTACCATCCGTGCCATGCTGGACGGCACCGTGTTCCGTGCGCCCATTCTGGTGAAGGGTGTCCATCCCACCGTCCGCACATGGGAAAAGCCCATTACCATTGCCCGTCACGCCTACGGCGATGTGTACCGGAATGTGGAAATGGCTGTCCCCGGTCCCGGAACGGCTGAGCTTGTATTCACCGGAGCAGACGGAACGGTTACCCGGAAGAAAATCTTTGATTTCACTTCCGGCGGCATCGTCCAAGGCATGCACAACGTGGATGCGTCCATCGCCTCCTTCGCCCATTCCTGCTTCCGCTATGCGCTGAGCCTGAAGCAGGATCTGTGGTTCTCCACCAAGGATACGATTTCCAAGGTGTACGATCACCGATTCAAGGATATCTTCCAGGAGATTTATGATCAAAACTACAAGGCTGCCTTCGAGGAAGCCGGCATTACCTACTTCTATACCCTGATTGATGATGCGGTTGCCCGTGTCGTACGCTCCAAGGGCGGCTTCATCTGGGCCTGCAAGAATTATGACGGCGACGTCATGAGTGACATGATTGCCACGGCTTTCGGTTCACTGGCCATGATGACCAGCGTGCTGGTCTCTCCGGACGGAAAATTTGAGTACGAAGCCGCCCACGGCACCGTGACCCGGCATTACTACCGTTACCTGAAGGGCGAGGAAACCAGCACCAACCCGGTGGCCACCATCTTTGCCTGGACCGGCGCACTGCGCAAGCGGGGCGAAATGGACGAACTGCCTGAGCTGATCGCCTTTGCGGACAAGCTGGAAAAGGCTACGCTGGACACCATCGAGTCCGGCGTAATGACAAAGGATCTGGCACTTCTCTGGGACGGAGAAGCGACCGCCGTCAACAGCCGGGCATTTCTGGAGGCTATCGCAGAACGGATTGCGTAAAGGATTTTAACCTGCATAATTCAAGAAGAGCCGCACCTTTCGATGCGGCTCTTCTCTTTATGTGTGCAAGCAGGAAATCAGCATTCCTTCTTGGCAAAATGGAAATACTTCTTAGCGTTCTCATAGCTGACGCCACGGACGATTTCGCTGAGCAGCTCCATATCGTTGGGGAACATGCCGTCCTCCACCCACTGACCCAGCAGGCGGCACAGGATGCGGCGGAAGTACTCATGACGGGGATAGCTCAGGAAGCTGCGGCTGTCCGTCAGCATACCCACAAAGCCTGCCAGATAGCCCAGGTTGGCCAAGCTGACCAGCTGATCGGTCATGCCCTGGAAGTGGTCATTGAACCACCAGGCAGAGCCGTGCTGCACCTTGCTGACAGCTTCATCGCTCTGGAAGCAGCCGCAGATGGTGTCGATAGCTTCGTTGTCATTGGGGTTCAAGCTATACAGGATGGTCTGGGGCAGGCAGCCTTCCTCTTCCAATGCGCCCAGGAACGCAGCCGTCTGGGAGGAAGGAGCGTAGTTGTTGATGCAGTCATAGCCGGTGTCAGGTCCCAGCTTGCGGTACTGAGGCTGGTTGTTGTCCCGGCGGCAGCCATAGTGGAGCTGCATGGTCCAGTGCATCTCATGATACTTCTTGGCAACGAAGAGCATGAAGGCAGTCTTGAAGGCAGCTTCCTCTGCTTCGGTAACCTTGCCGCCGTTCAGCCGCTTTGCGAAGATGGCCTCCACCTCTTCACCGGAAGCAGGGGTGTACATCACGTAATTCAGGCCGTGGTCGCTCAGGCAGCAATGGTTCTGAGCAAAGTACTCCATGCGGGCAGCCAGTGCCTTCTTCAGGTCTGCGAAGGAAGCAATCTTCATGCCGGCAGCTGCTTCCAGCTTGGCCAGGTAGTCCAGATATTCAGGCTTTTCCAGGTTCATGGCCTTGTCAGGACGCCATGCAGGCAGCACGGTGGTCTTGAAGGTCTTGTCCCCTGCCAGCTTCTGATGCCATTCCAGGGTGTCAATGGGATCATCCGTGGTGCAGATGGTGTCCACATTGCTCATGTTGATCAGGCCGCGAACACTATAGCCGGCGCTCTGCAGCTTTGCATTGCACAGGTTCCACACTTCATCCGCCGTCTTTGCGCTCAATGCGCCCTGATAGCCGAAGAAGTTGCGCAGCTCCAGATGGCTCCAGTGATAAAGAGGATTGCCGATGCCCTTGCCCACAACCTCTGCCCACTTGCAGAACTTCTCATAATCGGAAGCATCACCGGTAATGTACTTCTCGGGCACACCGGCACAGCGCATCAGACGCCACTTGTAGTGGTCACCGCCCAGCCACACCTGGGTAATGTTTTCATAGCGGACGTCATCCCAGATTTCCTTGGGGCTGATATGGCAATGATAGTCAATGATGGGGCACTTGGCAGCCACATCGTGATACAGGGTACGAGCAGTCGGCGTATTCAGCAGGAAATCCTTGTCCATGAATGCTTGCATCGTTCTTACTCCTTTTATCATCATTTGCTTTATATGACCGGCATGCGGTCATTGATCCAACACCTTTTGGCAGGTGTGAGGTCACAAAGTGCTTCCCCGGCGAACCATCTCCGCCGTGAAAACCGTACGCTGGGGCATTTCCCGTCCTTCCAGCACCCCCAGCATGGTGGTGACGCAGTGGCTGCACAGAGCGTTCAGCCGATTGTCCACGCTGGTTAGCTCCGGCTCGCAGCACAGGCAGAAATTCGAATTGTTGTAGCCGATGATGCTCAGCTGCTTGGGAATGCTCTGGTGCACCACCCGGGCATACTTGGCAGCGCCCACCGCCAAAATATCCTCGGAGGAGAGCACAGCGTCAAACTGAAGTCCCTCTTCATGCAGGTGCACAAGATAGTCCCGCACATGAGGCACGCTCATTTTGTCCTCGCTGAAGAGGTGAATCAGTTCCTTCCGCACAGGCAGGCCGCAGCTTTCCAGCCCTTCGCAATATCCCTGCAGCTTCTTCTGCCCAGAATAGTTGCGGCTGTGGTGCAGGTACAGCACATTTTTGCATCCCGACTCAATCAGGAAGCGGCAAGCCTCCTTGGTGGCACGCCGGTCATCGCACAGCACGCAGTAAACATTGTCATACAGGAAGGATCCGTTCAAAATCACTACCGGCATCACCTTGGCAGCCTGACGGATGTACTCGTTATCCCCATCGTTTTCTTCAATAAAGCTGGAACCCATGAGCACAAGACCGTCCACATGCCGATTCATCAGCTGGGACACTCCATCCTCCCGGGCAGCCAGCTCTTTTCCCGTGCAGGACAGGACACAGTTATACTGGTGACTCCGGAACTCCTGCTCCAGAAAACCCAATGCCTGTGCCAAATAAGAATCGGCAGCGTTTGGGCACAGAAGGCCGATGGTCTTCATGGTGTTCAGGCCAAGACCCCGGGCAAAGGCGTTGGGCACGTAGCCGCTTTCGTTAATAACCGCCATAACCTTGTCCTTGGTCTTCTGGCTCACATGGGTGCTGTTATTCAGTACCCGGGATACGGTGGCAATGGAAACGCCAGCACGCCGGGAAATATCATAAATGTTCATGGCGCATCCTTTCGCATAAATGTAAAGACTTACATGGAATTTCCACGTTCATTATACGTCATTTTCACGATGATTGCAACGTTTTTTTCACCGGAGCTGTGTGAAAATTTCTGTTGTTCCACCTGATCGTTGAAACTTTTTGCCACGTCTTGGATTTTTTTTGCGAAACGGATTGACGTATGTATGGAAAAGTAGTAAGATAAGCAAGAAGACGTGTAAATGTTTACACGATATGAAGTACAAGCTATCAGGAGGGATATGCAATGGAACGTCTCACGGCTGCCATGAAGGATGCCCCCGTGCGTCCTGTTCGTGTACTGCAATTCGGTGAGGGTAACTTTCTGCGTGCTTTTGTTGACTACATGATTGACATCGCCAACGAGAAGACTGACTTCAATGGTGATATCGTGCTGGTGAAGCCCATCGAGATGGGCACCCTGTTCCCTGCCTTTAAGGAGCAGGACTACCGCTACACCGTGCTGCTGCGCGGTTTGGTGGATGGCAAG
Source organism: Clostridia bacterium (assembly GCA_030529995.1). GTDB lineage: Bacteria > Bacillota > Clostridia > Christensenellales > Aristaeellaceae > CAKUFA01. Next base: position 6,099 of record JAUMVT010000010.1, on the reverse strand, counting down.
CCGGTGGAGCTTGACCGTGTAGTGACCTCCGTGGCTGACGCTGTGGATGCCTATGCTGATTACGAGAAGTATGCGGCCTATGCCAAGCTGGATACGCTGCGCTTCATTGTCAGCAACACCACGGAGGCCGGCATTGTGCTGGATGAAACGGACAAGTTCGAGTACTGCCCGCCTCACTCCTACCCCGGCAAGCTGACCAAGCTGCTGTTTGAACGCGCCGAGCACTTCAACTATGCTGAAGACAAGGGTCTGATCATCCTGCCCGTGGAGCTGATTGACGACAATGGCATCATGCTGAAGAAGTGCGTGATGGCGCTGGCCAAGCTGTGGAACCTGGGTGAAAAGTTCGAGCAGTGGCTGGAGAACGCATGCGTGTTCACCTCCACTCTGGTAGACCGTATCGTGACCGGCTATCCCCGTGGGGAGGATCAGGCCATTTGGAACAAGCTGGGCTACGAGGACCGTATCCTTGTTACGGCAGAGCCCTTCGGTCTGTGGGTCATTGAATCCGCCAAGGACATTTCCAAGGAGCTGCCCCTGCCGGACTGCGGACTGCCCGTGATCTACACGGATAACCAGAAGCCCTACAAGCAGCGCAAGGTGCGCATCCTGAACGGCGCTCACACCTCCTTCGTGCCTGCTGCCTATCTGTGCGGCTATGACTACGTGCTGGATGCCATGAACGATCCCATGATCAAGACCTTCATGCAGAAGACCCTGTATGATGAAGTCATTCCTACCCTGACCCTGCCCAAGGAAGACCTGCTGGCCTTTGCTGAAGCAGTGACAGGCCGGTTCATGAACCCCTACATCAAGCATGCCCTCATGTCCATCTGCCTGAACAGCGTCAGCAAGTGGCGTGCTCGCTGCATGCCTTCTCTGCTGGGCTATGTGGAAAAGTTCGGCAAGTTGCCTGAGCACCTGACCTTCTCCATCGCCACCCTGATGGCACTGTATCACGGCGGCAAGCTGGTGGACGGCAAGCTGGTCTGCGAGCGGAACGGTCAGCCCTACACCCTGCAGGATGACGCCGCAGTGGTGGAGTTCTTCGCCAACAATTCCGATAAGCCTGCCAAGGAAATGGTGCAGATGTTCCTGTCCAACGAAAGCTTCTTCGGTCAGGATCTGACTAAGGTGCCCGGACTGGCAGACAGCGTATCCGCATCTTTGGAGGATGTACTGACCCGTGGTGCACGCACGGTGATGACCGAACGCTTCGGAGGCTGAAAACATGCGTGAACTGCTGCGAATCAGCCCCACCGACAATGTGGCTGTTGCCCTGATGCCCCTCAGCAAAGGCGACAAGGCCGAGGCTGACGGCATCACCCTCACCCTGCAGGACGATGTGCCTGCAGGGCACAAGGTGGCGCTTGAGGCCATTCATGCCGGTGAAAAAGTCATTAAGTACGGCTTCCCCATTGGTGAAGCAAAGTGCGATATTCCCCAGGGCGGCCATGTGCATGTGCACAACCTGCACACCCTGCTGTCCGGTGAATTGAGCTATGCATATCATCCCACCTATCCTCAGGTAACCCCTGCCGTTCCTGCCGTTTTTCAGGGCTATCCCCGGAAAGATGGCCGGGTGGGCGTGCGCAATGAGCTGTGGATTCTGCCTACCGTAGGCTGCGTGAACGATGTAGCCCGCTCTCTGGAGCGAAAGGCGCAGTCCCTTGCAGGAGACGGTGTGGAAGGCGTCTTTGCCTTCACCCATCCCTACGGCTGCTCTCAAATGAGCGAGGATCAGGAAAACACCCGCAACGTGCTTGCTGATCTGGCCACCCACCCGAATGTGGGCGGCGTGCTGGTGCTCGGCCTTGGCTGTGAAAACAGCGGTGTGGAAGAAATCCGCAAGCGCATGGGCGATTACGATCAGGATCGGGTGCGATTCCTCATCAGCCAGCAGGTGGAGGATGAAGTAGAGGAAGGCATGAAGCTCCTCAAGGAGCTGGCCGACCACATGCGCAGTGAAAAACGTGTCCCCTGCCCCGCTTCCAAGCTGGTCATCGGCCTGAAGTGCGGCGGCTCCGACGGCTTCAGCGGCATTACCGCCAACCCGGTCATCGGCGGATTTTCCGATCTGCTGATTGCTCAGGGCGGCAGCACCATCCTGACGGAAGTGCCGGAAATGTTCGGTGCCGAAACCATCCTGATGGATCGCTGCGAAACCAAGGAAATGTTTGATAAGACCGTCTGCCTGATCAATGATTTCAAGCACTACTTTGAAGAGCATCATCAGACGATCTACGAGAATCCTTCCCCCGGCAACAAGGCCGGCGGCATCTCCACCCTGGAGGACAAGGCTTTGGGCTGCACCCAGAAGAGTGGCTTTGCTCCGGTGAAGGATGTGCTCCGCTATGGTCAAAAGGTGCAGGCACAGGGCTTGAATCTGCTTTCCGCCCCCGGCAATGACCTAGTGGCGGCCACAGCCTTGGCGGCTTCCGGTGCGCAGATCGTTCTGTTCTCCACCGGTCGAGGCACGCCTTTCGCTTCTCCCGTTCCCACCGTCAAGATTGCCAGCAACAGCCGCCTGGCCAACATGAAGAAGGGCTGGATTGACTTTAATGCGGGAGAGCTGCTGGACGGAAAGACCCTGCCGGAGCTTTCTCAGGCACTGATGGATTTTGTGCTGGCCACGGCCGGCGGCCGTGAAGTATGCAGTGAACGCAACGGCTACCACGACATGGCCATTTTCAAAACGGGCGTAACCCTGTAAGCAAAGGAGGCAAAAGTCATGGAACTGCGTACTGCTTGCAGTCCTTTGGATATGAAGTCCTACGATACCACCCGGCTTCGGAAGGAATTCCTGATTGACGATCTATTCAGAACCGATGAAGTCAAGATGGTGTACAGCCACATTGACCGCATCATTACCGGCAGTGCTGTGCCTGCCACCAAGGCATTGACCCTGGACGCAGGCGATGAGCTTCGGGCGGAATACTTCCTGCAGCGCCGGGAAATCGGCATCATCAACATCGGTGACGAAGGCACCGTGACGGTGGACGGCACCGTGTATACCCTGCGTCACCGGGACGGCCTGTACATCGGCATGGGCAGCCGGGAAGTGAAGATGGAAAGCGCCCATGCTGACCATCCGGCCAAGTTCTACTTCAACAGTGCCCCTGCTCACATGACCTATCCCACCGTGTACATTCGCCCGGAGGACTGCATCAAGGTGGAGCTTGGCACCATGGAAGAAAGCAACCATCGTACCATCTGCAAGTACATTCTTCCCGGTCAGGTGGAAAGCTGCCAGCTGGAAATGGGCATGACCACCCTGATGCCCGGCAGCGTATGGAACACCATGCCCTGCCACACCCATGACCGCCGCATGGAGGTTTACCTCTACTTTGATCTGCCAGAGGATGCGGTAGTGTTCCACTACATGGGTGAGCCTACGGAAACCCGTCACATTGTGATGCGGAATGAGCAGGCAGTCATCAGCCCCAGCTGGAGCATTCACTCCGCTTCCGCCACCCGTGCCTATACCTTCATCTGGGGCATGGTAGGCGAGAATCAGGACTTTGACGACATGGATCCTGTCGCCATGCAGGATCTGCGATAATCTCAACATTCAAGGAGGCGACTGAAATGGAAAACATGTTTTCTTTGGAAGGTAAGGTAGCACTGGTGACCGGCGCAAGCTATGGCATTGGCTTCGCCATTGCCACCGGCATGGCCAAGGCCGGCGCAACCATCGTGTTCAACGACATCAATCAGGATCTGGTGAACAAGGGTCTGGCCGCCTATGAAGCCGAGGGCATCAAGGCGCACGGCTACGTATGCGACGTGACGGATGAAGCAGCCGTCAACGCACTGGTTGCCAAGGTTGAAGAGGAAGTCGGCGTCATCGACATTCTGGTGAACAACGCCGGCATCATCAAGCGGATTCCCATGTGCGACATGAGCGCCGCGGATTTCCGTAAGGTCATCGACGTTGACCTGAACGCTCCCTTCATTGTGAGCAAGGCCTGCATTCCTTCCATGATCAAGAAGGGCCATGGCAAGATCATTAACATCTGCTCCATGATGAGCGAACTGGGACGTGAAACCGTCAGCGCCTATGCTGCTGCCAAGGGCGGCCTGAAGATGCTGACCCGGAACATCTGCTCCGAATACGGCCAGTACAACATCCAGTGCAACGGCATCGGACCCGGCTACATTGCCACTCCCCAGACTGCTCCTCTCCGTGAGAAGCAGCCCGATGGCAGCATGCATCCCTTCGACAGCTTCATCCGTGCCAAGACCCCTGCCAACCGCTGGGGCGATACCAGCGACCTGGTTGGACCGGCTGTCTTCCTGGCCAGCGATGCCAGCAACTTCGTGAACGGCCACATCCTGTATGTGGACGGCGGCATCCTTGCCTACATCGGCAAGCAGCCCTGAGGCACCTGTAAAGTAACAGCAAAAAGCGGAGCTTTCTCCCACTGTGAGGTGGTGAAAAGCTCCGCCTTCTTATGATCAGGTTTTCAACAATTATACTTGCAGGCTGTTGATTCGTGCCATCGTGTTCAGCAAGTCAGCTTTGCCAAGCTGAGAGGATACTCCAGCAGCAAAGACCGCAGTGCCGCCGTTTGCGCCCCATTGCCCATGGCTCTGGGCAAAACCCACCACTGAATCGCCCAGTCGCAGGCCGCCGCCAAGCCGCCTTCCATAGTGCTGGCGCAAAGGAGTACAAACTGCTCCATTTCATTCATTGCCTTGCCGGACAGGGGCTGAACCTTCTGCAGCACAGGGGTCAGCACGCTGTACACAGAGGACATTTCTTCCTCTGTAAAGGAAGTCTTCAATCCCTGCAGGGAAAGGGGCGTGCCATCCTTCTTCTGCTCCGCCACAAAGGCCATTTCCGGCAGAGCAATCACAGGATAGGGATCTGCCGCATAAGCTGCACTGCCGGTGAAGTTCTTTGCCGCATCCGTAAGAGTGAAAGTGCAAACACCTGGGATGGCTGCATACTCCGTCAAAGTGGTCAGGAGGATCATGGGCGTTGCGCCGTCTGTCCCGGTCTTGTCTGCGACAGGGGTCTGGTGATCGGATGTTTGCAATGCGTAGCCCGCATGCCATCCCATGGCATGGGCAAGATTTTCTGCCAAGGTTGTCACAGGCGCCATGGTCTTGCACGCAAGTCCTACGTGCCTGCATACGGTAACAGCCGCCACACAGGCCACTGCTGCATTATACGTGCAGTGAATGCCGGCAGCTTCACACGCCTTTGCAAAAGTCTTAGCCAAGGCATCCAGAGAGGCTTCCTCACCTACCCGGGTATGCAGCCGCAAGGGCTGTCCTGCTACCGGCATCACCATTTGTGCCCGGTTCAGGGCATCCGTCAGGGCGGAAGCATAGTCATTCTGCCGCAGACGTTCCACTTCCGCCTCCACGGCATCCCGCTGGGCGGACAGGGCATTCATCTGCTCCGTTACTTCCACCTGCTGCTTTTTGCAATCTTCCAGCTTTGCTTCCTGCTCCCGAAGCTTTTGCGCCGCCGCACCGCCGGCAGCCTCCACCGCATTTTTGCGGAAGGCTTCCAGATCTTCCTTGGCCTTATCCAGCTGGATTAGCGCCGCCAAGCGTTCCGCTTCCAGATCCTCCAACCGATGCTGCAAAGCCTGCTGCAAGGGCGTTTCCCCCTGAGCAGAGGCGACAGAAGGCACAATCCGTGTGCTCATTCCCGGCAGAGAGAGGACAAAGTCCACCAGCTGCTGCTGAGCCTCCGGCATCTGCCATGCATGCTGAAGCTGGGCGCAGGCACGCTCCACAGGGTTATCCACGGCACGCATGGTAACACCGTTGGGCAGGGGCGCAGCAGGAGGATCGTTCCGGGCGGCTCGCATCTGGTTGGCCACAACCTCCTGCACATAGTTCTTGGGGCGAGGAACGGAAGTCCGCACCCCCGCGCTGCGCATCAGCGGCGTACCGGTCAGCTGCTGTGCCGGCATAGCTTCATGATGAACTTCCTGCCGCTGATGCAGCAGATTGGCCCCATTGCTCAGGGGCTGATTCAAGCCTGCCAGCGTTTCGGTAAAGCCTTTGTTTTCATCCAGAATGGACAGAGGCTTGCCAATGGGCAATGTCGCTTCCGCCGCCGGGGCAGGCTCTGCCTTG
>JAUMVT010000077.1 GCA_030529995.1 Clostridia bacterium | reverse complement strand
GCCGAACAGATTTTATTCATGCGGGGTGTCCAATTTGCACTTGCAATTTGCGCTTCAACTTCATAACCATTATAGCAAAAAGTAAAGATTCACGCAAGCGAATGTGACCGGCTTATGTAACCTTTTGGGGATGAACGACATTTTTGTTATTGATGTGCGGCTCTTTCGGCGCAATAAGCTGCCGCTTCCTGCACGGCAAGGGCAACGGCCTCGCCAACGGTCATTTTTCTGACGCCTGCAATGGTTACCTGACACTTGCTGACCGGTACCAGAATTTTGTGAGCAGGGCTGGCACCAACGGCACAGGCCATGGTCTGGGTAACCTCGCCCAGCATGGCGTCGCACAGCACAATGCCGATGGGCCCCAGAATCAGGTCAGCCTGAGCGGCAGCAACACGGACGGAGTTTTCCCCCGTTGCTCCCTGGTCGGCTCCGGCACGCATCATGGCGGCGGTGGCCATGGCATTGGTGCCGACGGCAATCAGGTGATGCTCCGGCAAAGCCTTCTTGAGCTGCTCCACCAGAAGCTTGCCCATGCCGCCGCCTTGGGCATCCATGACAACAATGTTCATGCTTCCTCCAAGGCTTCCCGTGCCAGCAGGTAAGCGCCCATTACGCCGCTGTGAATATCCAGCCCGGGTTCCACGATGTAATCCTCAAGATCTTTGTCCACCGCATCGGCGCACAGATAATTGCCCAGCAGCTGCACCGTTTTCCGGCGGATGATGGGCAGCAGGAATTTTTGCTGCATTACGCCGCCACCCAGAATGATCTTTTCCGGGGAGAAGATCATCATGGCATTGACGCACATCTGTGCCAGATAGGTGCTTTCCAGATCCCACGCCGGATGCTCCGGGGGCAGCTCTTTAGCGGAAATGCCCCACCGCCTTTCAATGGCGGGACCGGAGGCCAGTCCCTCCAGACAGCCCTTGTGGTAGGGGCAGATGCCTTCCGGCATAGGATCCCCCTCCACTGGATGCATCAGCTGATGACCCACCTCCGGGTGCACCAGACCATGCACCGGCTTGCCGCCGATAACCACGCCGCCGCCGATGCCTGTGCCCACTGTCACATACAGGCAGGAGTCCAGTCCCTTGGCAGCACCAAGCCTTGCCTCTGCCAAGGCGGCACCGTTCACGTCCGTATCCATTTTGACCGGCACCTTCAGTGCGTCACGGAAGACATTCATGATCGGATAATGCCGCCATGCCAGCTTGGGGGTTGCGGTGATGGAACCGTACGTGGGGCTTGCAGGATTCAAATCCAGGGGGCCGAAGCAGCCGATACCGAGGGCATCAATGGAATGCTCCTGAAAAAAGCGGATCATCTCCGGCATGGTGGTTTCCGGGGTGCGGGTGGGGAGGGACAACCTTTCCAGCATGGTGCCGTTTTCATCCAAATAACTCAGCACCATTTTGGTGCCGCCGGCTTCCAATGCGCCAAAGTGCAGCATGTCAACATTCCTTTCCATGGTTCAATCAAATTATTCGCCCAGGGTCTGAAGCAGGGCACGCACGGCGGTGTTGGCTTCCGCCTCGTCAGGCCCTTCCACCACCAGCATGGTGACAGCGTCTGCATCCGCACACAGGGATAGCAGCCCCAGGGTGGACTTGGCATTCACAATCTTGTGGGCATGCTCCAGCATAATGCGGGATTCATACCGGCTTGCCAGCTGCACCAGTGCCACCGCATTGGCACGGGAGGACAAGGTTTTGCCGGTCAGGGTAACGCGGTCTCGGATCATGGTAATTCCTCCTTTGAACGATTCAGGGGTTCTTCCTGCATAATTTCATCAGCAATCATTTGTAACCGTCGCATGCGGTGATTCACGCCGCTTTTGCCTACAGGGGGCTCCAGCATTTGCCCCAGCTCGCTCAGGCTCAGGTCAGGATGCTCCAGACGGGCACGGGCAATCTGCTCCAGGGCAGGGGGCAGGCTGGAAAGACCTCGGTGGATGGAAATCAGTTTAATGGCATCCACCTGCTGCTGAGAGGCAGTGACCATGCGCTCCGTGTTATGCTCGTCACAGTTGCTGGCACGGTTGGCTTCGCCCCGCATCTGCTTTTGAATGCGTACATTCTCCATCTGCAGCATGGCACCGGAAGCACCCATCAGGGTCAGGGCGTCGGCAATCTGCTGAGCACCCTTCAAATAAATCACATGCTGTCCCTTCCGTACATGCTCATGCACAGGCAGGCCGGACTTTTCCAGCAGGCGGCTGATGGTCTGACAAAGAGCGTCATCCGCTGCAATCCATTCAAAATGGTAGCCCTTTTCCGGGCTGGACATGGTGCCGGAGCCCAGAAATGCTGCCCGGAGAAAGGCTCTGCGGCAGCATTGCCGGGTCATGGAATGCCGGGGGGCTGTCCGCTTCAGGGAGATGGTGCCGGTTTCATCCTGCTCCATCATGTGCAGGGCCAGCAGCAGCTTTTCCGCATCCTGATCCTCCAGGGTCAGTACGCAGGTGCGCTGACCGCCCAGCCGATTATGCTGCACAAAGTGCAGGGTAGGAGTTAATCCCAGCCGACTGCGGATCAGCAGGAAAATGCGCCTTGCCAGTGCTGCGCTTTCCACCCGCCAGGTGACACGTACCCGGCCGCCGCCCCGCAGGGACAGGCTGCCGGAGGTTTGGGTCAGGGCGCTGAGCTCGGAGAGCATGCAGCAGTTCTTCCCCAAGGGAAGACGAATCAGCTCATCTTTCACATTGGATGCAAAGGACATGGTTCTTCTCCGTCATCAATCGGCGGCTTCTGCCGCACTCTTCCATAGTGCCTGCTCAATATCCAGGTCTCTGTGGTTGACTTCCACCTGATAGTGTTTGGCCTTCAAATCCCGACCGATGGCTTCCGCGATGGCCACGGAACGATGGGCTCCGCCTGTGCAGCCGATGGCAATCACCAGCCGGTGCTTGCCTTCCTCTTGATAATGGGGAAGGAGAAAGTCCAGCATGTCCGTTACCTTGGTCATAAACTCCTCGGTCACGGGATGATGCATCACAAAGGTGCGCACATCCTCATCCAGACCTGTGTGCTGTCCCAGCCCTTCGATGTAAAAAGGATTGGGCAGAAAGCGCACGTCGAAGACCAGGTCGGCCTGCCGGGGAAGACCTCGCTTAAACCCAAAGGACATAATTTCCAGCCGCAGGGGTGTTTCCTCACCGTCGGAGGAAACAATGGCCTGCAGCTTCCGTTGAAGGGCCTTGGGGCGCAGGTTGGAAGTATCAATTACGTAATTGGCGGTTTCCCGCAGGGGCTGGAGCCGTTCCCGCTCCTGGGTAATGGCCTCCATCAGGGTTACATTTTCCCCTGCAAGGGGATGATCCCGGCGGGTTTCCTTGTAGCGGCTGACCAGCACATCATCCCCGGCTTCAATAAAGAGGGTCTCAATCTGATAGCCCAGCTGCCGGGTTTCCTGAATCAGCTTGCTGACGGCTTTGGCATCGAAAAATTCGCCGCTGCGCACGTCTACTGCCAAGGCCACCAGCTTGCAATGCATGGCGGAGGTTTGGCATGCTTCCATGAATTTCAGCATCATCATGGGGGGCAAGTTATCCACACAGAAGGCGCCCATATCTTCCAGATACCGTGTTGCCATGGTTTTTCCGGCACCGCTTAAACCCGTTACAAGCAAAAACCTCAAGGTTTTCGCCCCCTCACTCAGCTTCTTTTTCTTCTCCCAGAATGCATACCTCAGGATGCAGGGCTACACCGGTCTTTTCCAGTACGGTTTGCTGTACCAGCGCCATCAGGCTCAGGAAATCCTCCGGGGTTCCCCCACGGTTCACCAGAAAGCCGGCGTGCTTTTCGCTGACGGAAGCACCGCCTACTGACACGCCTTTCAGGCCGCACTGATCAATCAGGGCGGCGGCAAAGCCGTTTGCCGGCCGGCGGAAAGTGCTGCCGGCACTGGGCACGTCCAAGGGCTGCTTTTCCCGGCGCCGGGCATTCAGCTCCGCCGTCTCCTCTTTGAGTTTGTCCTTGTCTCCGTGGGATAAACGGAGGGTAACCTTGGTGATGATTTTATCCTCCTGCTGCAGCCGGGAGGATCGATAACCGTAATGCATTTCCTCTCCGGTGTAGCGGAAGGGATGGCCTGTCAGCCGGTCAAAGCCTTCCACCAGTGTCACCACCTGACTCATTTCACCGCCGTATGCTCCGGCATTCATCAATACGCCGCCGCCTATGGTGCCGGGAATGCCACCGGCGAAGGTTAATCCGGACAGACCGGCCAGCACGGCAACGGCGTTGGCAGCAGGCATCATGGCACCGGCCTGGGCACAGAGAAGCTCGCCGTCCGCCTGAATATCACTCATGCGGCTGGCAATGCGAAGCACAACACCGCGGATGCCGCCGGACTTAACCAGTAGGTTGCTGCCGTGACCGATGACCGTAACCGGCACATGAAACGCTTCCGCTAACTCCAGGGTACGCTGTACGCCATGATCGTCATGGGGCTCCACCAGCAAGTCTGCCGGACCGCCCAGACGCAGGGTTGTATATTCCGACATGGGTGCATGGGGCTTCATAAACAACCCCGGCATTTCCTGCCGAAGATGTGCCTCTAAGGCTGCGCATTCCTTTGTCATGCATCCACTTCCTCTCATGCTCTATTCTACAGCATTTCGGGTGCAATCGCAAGATGCAGGATAACGAAAAGACCACCTGTACGCATTGACAGGTGATCAATAGGTTAGGCTTCCAGGTCTTCAAACCGTCTGCACCAGGTGTATTTGCTGATGGCGCTCTGCACAGCCCCGGAACAGTAAGTGCACAGAATGTCCCGGATGTAGGGGGGCAGCACCCGGTTATACTTCACTTCCAGAATCATTTCCCCGTTGTCGAAGGGGGGGACGGTGGGTACAAAGGGATTGAACAGATCCGTGGAGCGGAGCCCGGAACGGAGCTGCTTATCGAAGGTGATCCGCACTTCCTCCGCCGGGTGCAGGTAAGCCTCCCGCACGTAGTCCACAATCACCACAGGGCGGAGCAGGTTCACCGTCATTTCCCGGTACACATCGTTCAGCAGACCGGAACGGGTGGTTTCCAGTCCCGTAGGGTCGCCGGCAATCAGCTGCTCACACAAATCCCGGGGGATGGAGATGGAACGCTTGGAGATCAGACTGCCGATCTTGGTTTTGCATTCCATCTTAATGATGCGGTCGCTCATATTGTAGATACGGATGCGGTATTTGTCACGGTTCTGCACGCCGTCGATTTTATCAAACAGAGCGTTGTTGTACACCGTGTCAAAGTACAGGGAGCGGATGTGGTATTCGTTGTATTCGTCCCCGTTGGGGTCCCGCTGAAGCACTTGATCCAGCACCCCGGAAAGGACGATGTACTGCATTTCGTTGATGAAAAACTTCAGCTCATGCCGAAGGGGCAAAGTGGTGCCCAACCGCAACACCTCCTAGGTGTTTCTGAAATTTACGTTTACGGCTTAGACGCCTGCTTCCGTCTGGCAGGCAACCAGGGTCGCATCATGGACACCGTCAATGTTCAGCATGGTGGCCACCAGATCCTGCTTATCGGACAGGCGGACTTCCACGGTCATTTCCGCACCGGCACGGGTGACGGTCTTGGAGCGGAGGCGCTGCTGCTTCACCGTGCGGCGGAGCTGCTGAAGGATGGTGCTTTCCACATCGTCATCATAGTGGAGCACCAGCAGGTAAGCATCCGGGTTGCGGAAGCGGACAAAGGTCATGCCGAACATGACCACGGAAATGCCCAGCACCACCACAATGGAGATGACGTACAATTCTGCACCCAGCAGAATGCCCATGGTCAGTGCCCAGAACATGTAGGCCGTATCCATGGGATCCTTCACGGCCGTACGGAAGCGGACAATGGACAGAGCACCCACCATGCCCATGGACAGGGACAGGTCGCTCTTAATGCACATGACCACTGGGGTGGTGATGAGGGTGAGCATCATCAGCGTCATGGCAAAGGAGGGACTGTAGAGCACGCCCCGGTAGCACTTGCGGTAAACAAAGGCAATAATGAGACCCACCAGGCAGCCAAGCAGCAGGGCGGTGATCACCTTCATGGGCGTCAGGGAAGCAAACTGTTCTGCGAAGTACGTGGAAAGGCTGGCGTTGTTCTTGACCAGATCCTGTACACCGATGGTATCCAAGGCAAGGGTCGTCTGCATGTGTAATCCTCCTCCAATACAGCCATGTGCATGACACACGTGGCATTATACAGCATTCCGGGTGTCCGTGCAATTGATTTGTGATTTTCTCGGCAATGGGTTAGTCCGGGATTTCCGGCTGCTCGCCGAAGTAATCCAGCATCTGTGCATCCGACAGGCTGAACTCTTCCTTGATGAAGCCCCACAGCTTGTTGGGACGCTTCTTGATGACGTTCCGCAGCCGTTCAATACGGCTCTGCCAGTACCGATAGGCCGCATCGGAAGAAGTGGGCCATTCGGTAATCACGTACTGGTCGTGTTCCTCTGCCCAGCGGGCGAAATGGATGGTCATTTCCGGATCCAGCTGCTCCACAAGGGGCTCCAGCACGGACAGCATGTTTTCCGTCGTCAGGGTCTGGAAGATGTCGCCCAGCTTCCGCAGGAACTTATCCTTGTATTCCGGCACTTCCAGCAGCTTCAGGAAGATGGTGTTGTCGATCTTCTGCTGTCCCATACCGGTGGACTTGGTGTAGCTCTTGGGGCTGTTGAACTCGGAGTTATACAGACCGTAGTCCAGGTCGTAGATGATCCACTTCCACTTGCTGCCTTCCTGACCGGTTTTGTAGAAGCGGATGTTACCGATGTCGCTGTTGCCGAAGAACATTTCCAGCGCCATATATTCCAGGTAGTTATCCACATCCACGTTGTCCAGAATGTATTGCAGATCCTCGGGATTGTTGGCAGGATCGGAGGCTTTGATCTTCTTGATCATGGCCTTGTATTCCTTGTTGGAGCCGTAGTCTACGGAGCCGCTGCCGTGGAGAAGGGTCACCTTGCTGGCTTCATCAAAGCTCAGCCCTTCATGCTGCACCACGAAATAGCGGTCGATACGTTCCCGCATGTTGTAGTGACCCCAATACACGCCGTTGATGTACACCACCACGGGATTCCATGCCTGGTGGATGATGGACGTGCCGTAGAAGTCCATCAATCTGGACTGGAAGCCGTCTACCAGCCGGGTCCACACACCATCGTTGCCGCCGTTGCGCAGCACAAAGGCCTTGTACTGGGTGTATTCCCGATCATCGAAGAGCTTGGCGTTAAAGTATTTTTCACCGTAAATGGACTTGGAACGGAACTTGATGGACTTCTGGGGCAGGTCAAGGCTGAAGTCGCCGGCAAGCTCGAAGCCTGTGCCCTGACTCAGCACCTGGGTGCCGTCCAGCAGGTAGTACTCGATGTAGCCTTCCTGGCGGATCTTGCCAAACTGCCGGTAAATGGTGTTCTTAAAGGGCAGCTGACCGGCTACCTTGGTCACGTTGTCGCCGGTGACGAACATGCCTGTTTCCTCATTCCACAGGATGTCCGGGTCGCAGGTCAGGGAGACAATGGGCAGGGAGTGATAAGCGTTAATGAAGTAAGTGCCGGTGGTGATGGTGCTGGGCTGAAGTCCTGTCGAGGAGAAGGCTCTAGCCCGAAGCACGGTGGTGAAGTTCAACTCCAGCGTCTCACCGTTATAGGGTGTGGAGGATGTGGTGGGAATGGAACCGTCTGTGGTGTAGTACACCGTGCATCCGTCCGGAATGGTGAAGCCGGTGTACACCGTTTCGTAATGGAGTCCCGGTTCCACCAGGAACTGAGGGGCTTCCGCATAGCCAAGGAAACCGGAACCGTTGGAGGCCTTGGGTGTCGGCGTGTCATAATAAAAAAAGCCCGCCAATCCCAGGGTGCGGCCATAGGACGTATTGGTGGGAACGAGCGGCATAACCAGCTTATCCAGTATCTTGCCCGTAGGATCGGACAGGCAGACCGTCTCGCCCCCGGCACGCAGAATCTTGAAGGATGCATGCAGCCGAGTGGTGGTTGTCAGCTGACTTTGACCATCACACAGCACCACCAGATATTCTCCAGGACCGATGGTGGTGCCTTCCGGAAACTGCCATTTCCGTGCCCGCCCCACATTGTCCGACAGGCCGTAATTACTCAGGTCAACGGTTACGTTGGAGCTGTTGTAAAGCTCCACCCAGTCGCAGGGGAATACATCGTCATACACCTGCACGGAATCATTGGAGGCCATGACTTCGGTGATGTATACGCCGGTTTTATTCATTTGGCGCATATTGTAGTCCATCTGGGCAGCGCCGGCCTCCGTGTTGGGGAGACCGGGCGTTGCCAGCTGATAGACCTTGAAATTACCGTCACTGTCCCGGCCATAGCTGCAATCCTCGGCCAGGTTATCAATGGTGACCCGATCCACCAGGCGACCCCGGCTGTCGGAAAGCACCACCGTGTCATGCTCGGCACTGATGCGGAAGTTGGTGTGGGGCACACCAGTGCTTTCCTCCACCTTGTCTTTGCCGGAGCAGAACACAACGTAGTAGCCGCCGGGGGCAATGGTCGCTCCCTCCGGGAAGCGCCACTTCAGAGGCTTGTTTTCCTTGTTGCTCAGAGCATAATTCTCCAGGCTGATGGTTTGATCGGTGGTATTGTACAGCTCAATCCAGTCGCTGAATTCGCCGTCTTCATCGGTCAGGCCGCTCTTGGCATCCGCCATGACTTCGTTAATAATGATGGCGCCGTCCGTCACCGTGGTGGAAGTCAGGTAGGCCTGGTAGCCCTCTTCGGTGTTGGGGTATCCGGGGCTGTACAGCAGGGTGGAAGCCCAGGTGCCGTTCTCCTGCAGTGCCCAGCTTTCGTCACTGCCCATGATGGGGAAGGTGACGGAATCAATCTGATAAGCGCTGGGGTCAAAGAGGTACACGGTTTCGCCCACGCTGGAAAGCTTAAACTTGGCGTGCAGAGTCTTGCCTGCTTCACTGACGTTGGTATCGGAGCAGAACACAATGACACGTCCGTCTGCCGGCAGGGTAACGTCCGGGAACAGGAAGCGGATGGAATCCCCTCGGTCGCTCAGACCCACGTCCTTTAGGGAAATCTCATGGTCGGTGCTGTTCCAGATTTCGACCCAGTCATCATACTCGCCGTTTTCATCCGGTACGGAGGAACGGTTGGATGCCATGAGCTCGCTGATGACCAGACCGGTGTAAGCACTGTCCTTTTCGCCGGTGGTTTGATCTACGTTGCCGTCTGCCGTGCCGGTGGTACGGATTGCCCGGGAGATAGGCTCCTTGGGGCAGATAATGACCAACAAAGCAACCAAGGCAATGAAAACTGCCATGGCGAACCAGGCGGGCTTTTTCCGCTTGGGTCCACGTCCTCGCGTCTGCTGAGGAGCCGTCGGGCGGGTTTGGGATTCCTGATAAGCCGCGCCGCTCCTTCTTCTTCTGGGCGGAGTTTGCTGCATTTGCGTTTCTCCTGTTTCTGCGCCTGGATGCGCTGCGTTCCTACATCTTAATTGCAACGACAGAGAAGCTTGCGCCCTCTCTATCCCCTGCATTCTACCACACTTTTTTCTATCTTGCAACGGACGGACAAACGGTTGGGGAAGAACAATTGTAGGAGTGTCAAGCATAGGTTACACATAGGGCAGCGGAGAGAAGTCAAGG
>JAUMVT010000076.1 GCA_030529995.1 Clostridia bacterium | reverse complement strand
ACATCACTATGGATTTTTCTTTTTAAGTGTCCAACTTCATTTTACAATCAACCTTCATTTTTCATGATCCAATTAAGCCCTATATAGATGACGACACTTCCAAGAATAGAAACCGCAATGGACAGCAGCAGTGGAATGTTCAATCGTCCGATAGCATAGGCAAAAGCAAACATGACGATAGAAGCAGCCAGCACTTTCACCGTTTCAGACCACTTAAATTGGAATGGTACTTCTTTTTTCATGCGGACATATAAAAATCCATTGACAAACAGTTCACTGAGAACAGAAGCTACGGCAGCCCCATTTTCACGCAGCACAGGAATCAGCAGACTATTCATGCCTATATTCAAGACTGCCGTGATGGCATTGGCAGGGACACGCAATTTCTCCTTACCGGTAGCAATTAACAATTGGTAGCACACTAAGTCGCCAATACCTCGGATGATCACCAATGAAGCCAAAACATTAACTGTAATCGCCGCATCGGAGAATGTCTCTCCATACAAAAGCAAAATTGCACGTTTCGAAATGGCACATAACCCCAACATAAAAGGAACACACAAAAACGTAAGTACATCTAAGCCTTTATTCACAATGTTGGTTGCTTCATGCTTATCTGCTTTTATAACACTGCTAAGTCTTGGCAAGAATGTTCCGGTGGCAGCAATGCAGCACGATATGACAATATTAACAATTTTATGTGCATTACTATAGATGCCAACAGCGTACTCCGTTGAAAACATGCCAAGCATGGTAATATCAATCTTGTTATATAAATCGCCAAAGAAAAAACTAACAGCAAGGATCACATTGGGCTTCATATGCCGAGCCAGCTGCAAATCCTTTACTGTAAAGCGAACAATACGCTTTGCGTGCAGCACATTATAAATATAATTGCCGCAGGAAGCAAGCACCGTAATATCTGCATAGCGATTAACATCACTTGCGTCGTGCACCCAAAGCACGAGTAAAATCATGGAACATGTTTTGACAATAATGCTCCGCAGTGTAATATAGCCATAAGACTCCTCACCTTTGTACAGCCAATCAATATTCAATATATTGGCTGCAATCAGTAAGCCGAAGCGAAGGTAAAGGCCAAGATCTTCTTTGTATGCCTGTACTTGATAGATAACAAATAAATAGAGAATAAGTGCAAGGCATGAAGTTGCTAAATTGATTAAAAAAAGCTCAGAAAAAATTTTGTTTTTTGCTTCTGCGTTATTCCTAACCTTTGCGATTTCACGCACACCGTATACCTGAATGCCAAGAGATGCCAATGAAACAAAGTACGTAGCAAAGGTAAGCGCGTAGGAGTATTTGCCTACGCCTTCAGGTTGGAGAATACGTGAAACATAAATCGATGAAATAAGCGAGAATACAACATTTGCTAATGTATAAAGCACATTATAAGCCGAGTTTTTTACCATTGATTTCGTTGTCAATCACTTCCTTTTAAGCAAACTATTTTGCAACACATTTGATACAACAAAAGTTTTATTGTCCCATTCTCAACATTTCAAATTTTGTAAATTGCCGATTTCTCAATGCTTGCTCGATTTTCTTCATTTTGGGCTCCTGTGTATGGAAGCCAGCAAAATAAGTACCCATCAGTTCAGATGTCAGTACAAACTCCGCCTTTCTAATTTCACGCGGCTGAAGACGTGCTCTTCCTGCATTCATCAAACTTTGCCGCAACAAATACTCATAAGCTCTTTGATCATAAGGAACACCGAATAGTGGAAATTCCTTCAGACATTCTTCCGTGATCCAATAGCTTTCTACCGCCCTAGTACTTTTCTTAGAAGTTGCTGTAATACCGTTCGGATTTTGCCGATATCCATATACAATATCCTTAATAGCAAAACATCTGCACGAAAGTACTGCTATGATAAAGGACAAGGGGGTGTCTTCATACAAAAAACCCTCAGGAAACTGGAAATCGGCAAGCATACTGTACTTGTAGAGTTTTCCCCATGGATATCCGGAAAGAACCTTGTCGCAATCTTCCATCTTACCTCCTTCTGGGGGGATGTAATTTGTCCTTTCTTCCTCTATAAATGTGTACCACCCCCCCTGCAAAATATCTGCATCATGTAAATAGGCATTATCCAGCATGGTTTTTATAGCATCTTCAGTCAATACATCATCAGAGTCTACGAACGTCACATAGTTTCCTTTTATGTGCTGCAAGGCAGTATTACGAGCACCTGAAAGGCCTCTGTTTTCTTGGGTAATAAGCTCTACTGCTATATTTTGAACTCTACCATCATTCTTGTGCTTTTTCACAGCTTCTTGAATCGCATTGTTTGTTCCATCTGTTGAGCCATCATTCACAATGCTCACAAGAATTCTATAGTCCGATACTTGTGCAAAGACAGAATCCAGACACTGCTGTATATATTTTTCAGCATTATAAGCAGGAATGATGATTTGTGCATCGTACTGTAAAGAAATAGTGTTTACCGTTTTGCACATTCCAATTGGTCTTGGACTAAATTCCTCTAACTTTTGCCGTGCAGCAGCTGGAACCATACTCGTCGCCCAAAAGGCCATATCGCCGGCTTTGCAGATTACATCCTTAGCCAAGCATTCCAGGTTCTTCATTATTAATCAGCTCCGTTTTCCTAGACGAAAGTAGAAATATGCCCTTTATCTCTGCTTGCCCATACTCATCACTTTTCTTGCTGCACGTTTGAATGTTTCTCCAAGCCCGTGATACTTTGTAATTGCGATAAATTTGGAAACATTGTATGCCATCGTAGTCGGCATGAACTTGCTAAGTTTCCATTTCAATTGCTTTCCGTACTGGGATGCCGGATCATACCATGTGGCATCGAACCAGTGTATACTATATGTGTGATCACTTTTGTGCATGTTTCCTGTTTCAAAGTCAAAAGGTGAAAAATAATCCGAAGGAAAAAACGTCACACCTCTAACTGTTTGACATTTTCCATCCAGCTTTAGTCCATATTGCATGCAGCAACTTGTAATGCGCTTCACATTGGTCGTCTGGTCGTTGGTTCCATCTCTCTTAATAAAATGCAGTGACGTGTAGATTTTCAGCAATTCTTGAAATAATGGTTGCTCAGCCTGGCAAGCCATCAAGCATGTCGCAACTTTACTTTTATTTTCAAAGCCAACAAATGCCTCCAACTCCAATAGGTCATTTAAAGAACGAATCAATTCCACATCCGTATCCATGTAGATTCCGCCTTGCGTAACCAAGGCTATGAGCCTTGCCACATCCGATACAAAAGCCCATTTCTTCGCCTGATAGGCTTCACGAACATAAGCACAGCAATTGACATCAAAGTTGTTTTCGTTCCACTCAATAATCTCATAATCCGGGCAGAACTTCTTCCAACTGTCAATGCATTTTTTCGCCGATTCCGGCAGAGGATTCCCTCCGAACCAGCAATAGTGAATTTTCTTCGGGATCATCGATTGATTTCTCCTTACAAACTATAAATCGAATAATAAGGTAGCGCATTCTGATTGTTATGTGTGATCAGCATAGTTGTCCAAATGGTAAACAGCACAATGACTGCCGCCTCTACAATGTATCGGTTTTTGTTGGTCTTCATTTCCTTGAGCACACTGGGGAAATACAGGCCAATGATGCCGGTAAAGTAATAGGTCAGTCTATAAGTGTTGCCGGTTAGGAAGTAAGACAGGGTCATCACCAGAATGCAAAGCAAAACAGCAATCATGAAAATTCTGCACCTTGGTTTTGTGTCCAGTGCTTTTTGATCTGTCAGAAGCATGGCCACAATGAAAATCACAACATAGATCATCAGCATGGGCAGTGCCACAGATAACTGGCTGTCAGCATACTTTGATGAGAAGTAATCGCCATAGGAGGAATACTCCGTAAGCAAAGCAACCAGGTACTTCCTACCTACGATGCCTGCCGCACACGCTGCCCCAACCAGAAGTGCCGTCTTTCTGATGGACAACGGTAATTTGTACAGGAGCAGCAGTGCCAGAAAAAACAGTGCCGACCGGTGCATTGTTGAAGCCAGCAGACACCAAAGAACGGCTTGTATCCATTTATCTTTCCGTAGTGCTGCAACGGCAAGCCATGTAACAGCAATTGCCACAAACTGACTAATACCATTCATGCTGCAAAAATAGTCTTCGGAAATCACAAAAAAGAGCACCGAAAAGGCAGGTTCCTCGGACTCCTTCAAAGCAACATGGACATACAACCCGTAGATAACGGCAGATGTGGCAAAAAAGAAAAAGCGAGGATCTACGGATATATTACGCAGCGCATAAATGAACGTCATAAAGCCTTCATTAAAGTGAGAAGCCCACAGTTCAGGCTCCATATATGCCGTTTCATAAGACACATAATCTGTGCCCACGTTTACGCGTAAACCGGCAATCAGAACAAAAGGAAGTATGGCAAGGATCTCAAAAATTCTAAGGAAGCCCTTGCTCAATCTTTTCCCGTTAAAGAAATTTTGATTCGGAGCCAATAAGGTAAATAGGACGCCTGCTGCGGTGCCCATGACATATACCATCATTCGCTATTGATCAGTCCTTCGTGTGCTTTGCTTGATAAGCTCGTTAATCTGCTTAATGACCATACTTTTGTTGCTTAGCAAGGGCATAAACCTTTTTGTATCCATTCGGGGATAGTTTACAAAAAAGCAATTGCAGCTTGACAACAGTTGGTAGTTCTTTTGAATGCAGCAACATCTGCCATTTCCCATCCATCGCCGTCATGACATTTTTCCGCACCATAGCATACTGTTCGCTTTGCATTGCTCTATGCAACAAAGCGTTGGACTCCAGTGCCAGTCTGATATAGGCTGCATTGATAATACCGGGGTACTTGGCCTTAACAAACTGAATGATCTCATTTGCACCGGTGAAGGAATCCATATGGTGAATGCTGAAATTTGCTGTAAGTATGCTGCCGTCACGAATAACGTAATGGTAGTAGGATCCTTTTCCGATTGCAGCCTTTGTTCCTTGATCCAGCAGAAGGTATGTCGTAAAAATATCTTCATGCAGTTTACCGACAGGGAAAGGCGTGTTAAGTAAAAAAGTTCTTGGATACAATTTGCCGACAGCAAAAATGCCAATCTCTTTTCCGATTAGCATAAGTGCAAGTGCGTCTTCTGGTGCCGAAACATGTTCTCTGGAGCTTTCAATGGCGTTCAGTAATTTGCCGCTTTCCGTTTCTCGCCGAACT
Source organism: Clostridia bacterium (assembly GCA_030529995.1). GTDB lineage: Bacteria > Bacillota > Clostridia > Christensenellales > Aristaeellaceae > CAKUFA01. The sequence goes on along the minus strand of JAUMVT010000076.1, from coordinate 4,735 downwards.
CCCTGCACCGTAATATCCGCCCCATACTTCACGTGCAGCTTCCACAGGCTTTCCAGATATTCAGGGTCCACATAATCGTCCGAATCCACAAATACCACATAATCCGCCGATGCATGCTGTACGCCGTAATTCCGGGCATCAGACAGGCCGCCGTTTGCTTTGTGAAAGGCTATCACGTTGGAATACTTTGCGGCATATGCGTCACAAACGGCAGGGCAGCCGTCCGGCGAACCATCGTCAACCAAAATGATTTCATAATTGGAAATCGTCTGGTTGAGGACGCTGTCAACGCACTTTCGCAAGTATTTTTCAACGTTATAGACGGGAATAACGACGCTGATGTCCACGTGCATTTGCTCCATAAGAACCTTTCAGTTTTTCCCCCACGCCTTCATCATTCTCCGGTACATCTCCGCCAGTCCAACCTGCGGCATCCATCCCAGCCCACGCATTTTCGAGGCATCCAGCCGCAGCTTGGTGTCTGCCGCATAGCCGAAGTTGGTGCCTTCCGGGATGTCAACCACCACATGAATCTTTCCGTTTGCAATTTCGCTGGCAACAAGCTGCGCCATGTCACGGATCTTCATGCTGGTGCTTTCATTGGCCACGGTGTAGCACTGGCCGTCGCTGCCCTTCTTCAGTACTGTAAAGATGGCAGCGGCCGCATCAGCAGTGTAAACGTAATTTCCCCAGGATGTGCCTTGGGTGTGGAGTACAATGTCTTCATCCTGCATGGCACTGCGGGCAAACTGAGCGAAGACTCGGGTATCGTCTGCCGGTACGCCTGCTCCAAAGGTTTGCGCCAGACGCACAATGGCCACCGGCACGCCGTACTCGGCGTGATAGCAGGCGCACATGTTTTCCGCCATGCGTTTGCTTTCCGGGTAGCAACTGCGAGGCTTGGTCAGATCGATGGCTCCCAGCATGCTTTCTGCGGCACGGCCATCGAAATCCACCGAGCCGAAGGCTTCCATGGAGGATAGGTAGACCACCTTGGCTGCGTGCTTGGCCTTGGCAAAGTCCAGCACGTTCTTGGAGCCGCTGAGGGTTGTCCACAGGGTTTCTACCGGGTGCTCCACCATGTTTTTCGACTTGGTTTCGCTGGCAGTGTGGATGATGTAGTCCACTGCACCATCCCACCGGATGGGATTACGGATGTCACCCACGCAGTATGCCATGCCTGTGTATCCGGTAAAGACCCGACCGCCTTTGTCAGGATTGCGAAGCTGCGCAATAACGTGATTGTCCAAGTCGTACTTTTCATTTGCCCGGCAAAGTGCCTTCACCAGAATCGCCCCTACCAGTCCCGTGGCGCCTGTGATGAAGAACGTCTTCTTGGCAAATCCCAAATCCGCAATGACGCCTGCAATGCTGTCCAAGTCTTCTTCGAATACGTTCATCCGCTTAAACACCGCCGTTCAGCTGCTCGTTTTCCCGCACATCGTAAAGGGTGCGGAAAGTATAGAAGTCATCCGGCGTGGTGATCTTCATGTTTTCGGTAGGGCCGATGACTACGGACAGGCTTCTGCCGTAGTACCGCATCATAGAACAGGAGTCGATCATGTTGGTTTGTCCCTCTGCCATTGCCTGCCGGTGCAGAGCCAGAATATCTTTCAGCCAGAAGCTTTGAGGCGCCTGTGCCATGCGGCAGGCAGCACGCTCCGGCACCTGACAGACCTTGTTGTTATCGTCTACCAGAATCACGGTTTCCGTGGCCAGCTTGCAGGTGATAGCGGAACCGTTAGCCTTCACACTGGCAATGTTGTCGGAAATGGTTTGGCTGTTGATCAGCGGACGAACCCCGTCATGGATCAGCACAATGGTATCGTCGGTACCGTAGACCTCTTCAGCGGCACACAATCCGTTGTAAATGGACAGCTGTCCCGTTGCACCGCCGGGAACAATCCTGCCGATTTTGTCCAGCCGGTAGCGGTACTGCATCTCCTGCATGTAAGGAATCCAATCCTCCAGGCACACAACGATGATGCCGTCAATCTCCGGATGCTGCTCGAACAGCTCAATGGTATGGACAATGATGGGCTTCCCGTGGACAAGCAGGAACTGCTTCGGCCTGTCCTTAGAATTCATCCGCTTGCCCACGCCGCCGGCAAAGATAACTGCGATGTTCATTGGTGATCCTCACAATGCAGTAGTTCGTTCATTCGATCCAGGCAAACCTTGGTGGCATTTTGATCATGCCGCACATAGCCGGCACAATAAGCACCGCACTTGGCAGCCTCTTCATCGGGATTCATCGTCTGAATCAGCTTCAGCAAATCCTGCTCCGTGCGCATAACGCCGTTGGGGAATTCATGCTCCAAATCCATGAACAGGCCGTAATTCGCCTTGTAATCGTCATAATCCGGAGCAAAGCAGATCATGGGCTTCTTCAGCAAGCCATAGTCAAAGAAGGTGCTGGAATAGTCGGAGATCAGCAGGTCCGCAGCCCAATACAGTTCATTCACATCGGGATAATCAGATACATCTTTCCAGAATGCGCTGTTACGCGCCGTGTCTGTTCTTTCTTTGGAAAAATGATGCGCACGAGTCAGCACGCAGTAGCCGGCTCCTAACGTCTTCTCCCACAATGCCTGATCGATGGTCGGGAGTTTGCCCTCACGCCAGGTAGGCATGTAGAGAATTGCTTTTATGTCATTAGCAATGCCCAGCTGCTTGCGCACACGATTGCGATCATCAGTCGTCATCTCCATGAGCTCATCTTCACGGGGACGGCCGCACCAAACCATGGATGCATCGGCGGCGCCGAACCATTCCACAAAAACATCGTGGGTATACTGACCATCGCAGCAGAAAATATCCACACGAGAAAAGTCATAGTCCTTTCTGCCTGCAATGGCGTTGCCGCCTTTTTTCGGTCCCGTACCATGCCACGTGTTCAGGTAAATGGTCTGCTTCTTCTTAAAGTGCAGCCCACGCTCGATATTGACGTCCGTGATCCAGATTTTTGCCCGAAGCGCAGTCCTGAAGTAAGCAAGAGAGTCCATCTTCACCACGTCTGCGCCGGTTACGTGATGCTGCGCCGGATGGGAAAACGCCCACACATAATGGAAGTCCGCAAACCTCGGATCTTTCCCCATGGCATCAAAAAGCACCTTGGGACTGCCGGAAAATTGATCACCGCTCATGGATGACAGCAGCACCAAGTGATCATCAAAACCCGTAAAGCATCCCATGACGCGCAGCAGAAAGCTCATAACAATTCGATAAAGGCGCTGCACCCAAGGATAGTGTTTGATCATATAGGCCAGTTTATCGTGCATGGATTGTCCTGCCCTCGAAATAAAATAAAAGAGGCATAGCCAAGGTTGGCAACATCAACAGAAGATAGGGATGAGATGCGAATCTCACTTACCCCTCCATCACACCCATCTCCCCAAACTGCCCCACCAGCTCGTCCAGATCCTTGCCGGCTGTGTCTTCGTCCACGTCGAACTCGGCAACCATCAGCTTCACCAAGTCCTCCTTGGCAATGGGCTGCTTCAGCTGCTCGAAGATGAAGGCGGCAGTTTCGCTAAGCACAACGGCGCCGCCAAACTTGGCAATGTTCTCGCCGGTGGGCATCACCATGTGCTCACTGCCAATGGTGCGGAGAATGAACCCTTCCTTGATTTGCATGTCAGGTAACTCCTCTCGGATTTCTTCCGGGGCTTCAAAGAGCAGGCGGTAGGTTTCCCGGGCGTCCTTTTCCTCAGGGCCACAGAACAGCCGGTATACCGGCACGCTGCGGCTCAGCCGCCCCACGTTCACCATGGCCAGGGCGGCAGTGTCCGCATCCCACATGGGGATGAAGCTTTGCCGGATCAGCACCTGATAGGCCTGCTCCTCCGTCAGCTTCCGCAGGCAGGTGAAGGGAGCCCGGCGCACCTCCAAAATGGCGGACAGGGGACGTTCCACATTGCGGAAAATCTGCTCCTTGCCATCCCAGGGCACACCGCAGGCGGTGCAGCCCTGCTGTTCCAAGCGAATGGCAGGCCTGTCGCCGCTGATGAACTGTGCCCCCAGTCCCTGCACCCACGCCTGTGCCCGGGTGGACTTGCCCACCCCGGAATCCCCGGTAAAGCACACCGCATAGCCATCACTTTCCGCGCAGGCCGCATGGAGGGAAACGATGGCTTCGTGGCAGAAGCGGCACTCGATGGCGGTGCGGAGGAGATCAAGTGCCCCTTCCTGCTGCAAAAACGTGTCATCCGGGCAGTAGACGGTTATTTGCCGATACGCTTGTGAGCAGCGAAGCGGCAACGTTTCTCTGCTTAACGGATTGCGCAGCAGCCAATCGCCATTGCCTAGGTTTGCGGCATCCACCGTGTGATTCAGCAAAGTCTGAATATCTCGCAAATTCGGCCTGCTGAAAGATACTGTCGGGGCATTTTTTGTTGCAAGCTCAACTTGGATGAGCGATTTATCAACGACAGTCTGTTGTGCAGCAAACATTTTCCAGCCCGTTGGCAAAGTCGCAGATGACAAAGCTAAGCCAGCAACGTGAATGAGCTGTTGAGACATGCTCAGTTCGGATTCTTCTGCCAACCGCAAATGTTAGGATCCAAAGAAGCAGCCTGTACAAAAGGACTCTTCTGATCCGGAGTCTTTTCGTAGCATTCCGTGCCCGGATTATGGGTCAGCACAATGCCGGAACCACATTCTCCGCTGGCTGCAACAACCTTTTCAAAATTGAAATGCACTCTCTTAGCACAAGGCTTTTGATAGGCTCTCCTCA